>DAOUHR010000191.1:0-4583 GCA_034428635.1 Dehalococcoidia bacterium | reverse complement strand
AGGGGAGTTCTTCCCCAAGCAGGTGCGGGTTATTCCCCTCATCGAAGACATGGAGCACCTCTTCTACTGCGACCTTATCGTGGAGGAGTATCTCCAGGGCCGTGAACTGCCAGCCCAGCGGGTCTTCCTGGCCCGCAGCGACCCTGCCCTCAACTACGGCATCGTGGGGGCCGAGTTGATCCTTAAGGCAGGCTTGTCCCGTCTGTACGACCTGGAAAAGCGGCTGGGCATACCCCTCTACCCCATCATCGGCGCCGGTTCAGTGCCCTTCCGGGGGCACCTTACGCCGGTGAATATCGAGCGAGCGTTGAAAGAGTACCCCAGCGCTCATACATTCACCGTGCAGTCGGCCTTCAAGTACGACTATGACAAGGAAACAGTGCGCAACGGCATTGCCCAACTGCGTGCCCACGAACGTGGCGAACCCATGCCCATTGACCAGGAACGGGCCCGGGCAATCATTGACAAGACGACCACAGAGTACCAGTCACAGGTGCGGCGTCTCATCGGGACTATTACCGCCGCGTCCCGGCATGTGCCAAAGAGACGGGAACGGAAGCTGCACGTCGGTCTCTTTGGCTACGGTCGGTCCCTGGACGGAGTGGGCGACGAGGTAACGCTGCCCCGGGCTATCGGTTTCGCCGCCTCGATGTACTCCATCGGGGTGCCGCCGGAACTGCTGGGACTGGCTGCCCTGGACCAGGACGACCTGGCCTTCTTGCGGGAGGTATACCCCAGCCTGGACGGAGACCTGCGGGCGTCGCTGCGGTTCGCCAACGAACGTCACGTGAAGGAACTGCTGGGCGACGAATACCTGGCCCTGGTTCGCAAGTTCACCGACGAGATTGACCGGGTCCACGAGGGCCTGACCAGCGCCATCCGGGCCGGAATAGGCACTCACACCCACGTAGACATTTCCCACTACGTGGGCGAGGCGGGGCAGCTGCGGCGGTTCTTGGGGTAGGGCCGTCCTTTGGCAAGGGATAGTCTATTGTAGTGGCGGCCCTTGTGGCCGCCCATTTAGTGCGTTCATAACCCTGGCAATGGGGCAAGACGCGTACTGTATTCCATGGTTTGCTCCCAGGGGTCTGGGTAATTTTCGGAAGCAGGGCAGCCACTAGGACTGCCCCTGTATTTCGCGTCCCACCTGGCTGCGGCTCTGTCCTGTAATCATCGACCCGTCAAGCACCCCGGCAGACGAAATCCACCGCCACATTGTCGGTCGGCGGCGGGCCATCGTCAGGTTCCGTCATGTCCCGGTCAAATATTCGTACCGGCGAGTTGCCCGCCAGGTCTTCCAGGCGCCGGTCCACCACCAGCTGGTAAGGTCCCACCGCCCAGGGTTCGGCCGGGGTGAAACTCCAGCTTCCTTCCCCGGGTCCGCTTTTGCCATGTCCGGCCACTGCTACTCCGAGAGGCCCGTTGATCCAGAGGCAGCGCTGCAGCAGCGCGTAGTCCAGCGGCCGCTCAAACTCTGCCAGCAGGGAATCCACGGAGCCTGCGGCGGGAACGGTCAAGCGCCATTTGCGCGGGTCAATCCGCTTCCTTACCTCGGGCCCCACCTCGTACCGCCGCTCACCGCCGGCCTGCAATGGGCGACCCCTGGCGTCGCGAAGGACAGGATTGATGAACAGTCGGAAGGGAACGCCCTCAATCAGCGGGTAGCCTGCCTCCATATTGGGTACCAGGCCGTGCTTGATTCGGGCCGGGTCCAGCAACAGGGTCATCCGCTGCCGTCCCGGGTCCCATAACTCCGGGTCCATCGGCACGAAAACGCCCTCCAGCGGTTCCCCCGTATCGTCACGGCACACCCTGATGGCCCTCTCCGCCTGGCCCTCACTCATTGGGTCAGAGAATTCCACGTAGAATTTCAACAGGTTGACCGGCACCGTGGCTACGTCGGGGTAGATGGCGGCTACGAAGGCGGAGGGTTTAGCCTCTTCCGCCGGACGCCGAATGTGGAAGATTTCCGGGGCATTATCCGCCCCGCCGGTTGACGCCGGTCGCGCCACCAGGGAATAGCCTGCCCCGGCCACGAAGGGGAAGCGGGGAATAAAATAGAGGGCATCGGCGGCCACTTCGAAGCGGCCGGCGACGGAAGGGACGGCGTTAGCGTCCCTTCCCGATTCCAGGGCCTCGGTGGTCAGGAGGGCGAACCGGCGGCTTAGCTCTCCGGCGTCCGGCCCTTCCAGATCGCCAGGTTCAGTGCGCGCCCAGCCGCCGATTTTCAGTGCGTCCCTGCCGTTAAGGTCGCACCAGGCCAGAGTAAGGCCGGCGAAGGTCTGTTCCCGACCCTGGGTCACAGGTCTCCGACACCGTAGGAGTGCAGGTGGAAGTTGCCTTCCGGATCCTGCTGCAGCATCAGCACGTTGCCCCCGTCCAGGTTAGCCATGCGGCGGACACCCGCGTGGGGCAGAATCTGTCGGGGAACTCCCACCCCCGGCGTTACCGGGTCTGCCGGACTGTTATCCAGGGAATCATCCGGCACCGTCAGCGATCCTTGCTGGTCGATATCCACGCAGGCTATCTTGATCAGGGGGTGCCGGTCGTTGGCCACCAGCAGGAATTCCTCGTCCCCGTGCTCGTAGGAAACCAGGTCCACCGGCCGGTTATGGGCGCCCAGTTCGGCGACGGTCTTGCCGTGGGCCAGTTCACCCGGCCTGAATTCGCTTACCGAGAACTGAACCACGGGCGTGCAGGTATAGCTGGCCAGGATGCTATTGTTTCCCTGGTAGGGGACGAAGGCCCGAATGGGCGCGGCCGTCTCGTAGCGGCCGTGGGAAACGTGGAAAATTTCCAGGGAGTTGGCGTTGGTGTCGCCGGTGAAGGGGAAGGGAATGCGCCGCAGGGTAGACGAGAACTCCTCGTTGGAGGTGCCGGCAACCACCAGCAGACCGTCCACGTAGGACATATCGGTGACGGTTACCGTTCGCAGCTTCACCCGGGTTACCTCACGGGGATCGTCTTCGTCCGCCGCATCCTCGATGTCCGATTTTGAGAACCCTATATCCTCCAGCGCCACGTCCGAAATGGCGCCGCTGGCGTCTATCCGAGCAATGACCGGGACCGCCGCGTCACCGCTGCCCCGCATTACCGACAGATAGACATTCCTGGAATGGGGGTGGACTGCCATATCCCGTATTTCGACGTCCTCCCGGGAGCAGCCCAGGTAGGCAGCCAGGGAGCTGTCCAAATTTTCCAGGTCCATGGCCGTTGATTCGCTCGCCACTCTCGAGTCGCCCACATCAATGGCGAAAATAGCGGCCCCAACGTTGTCCCCCACGAACAGGACTCCCTCCGGACCGAAGGCCAAAGGGCCAACCGACTTAATGTCAGGTGAACCCACCGCCAGGCCAAGAGGCTCCAGTGCCGTTGCTTGATCTACCATCATTCCCTCCCTAGCTGTGCCCATATAGCATAGGCTGAATCGGGGTTTTCGCCTGAATAGCACGGGTATACGCAGTAGAGTAACTACTTATCGTCGCCAGTGTAGCATTTGGTATCCGTACGCGCCACTACTGTCGTTCATTATTGGGATTTTTTTGATTTTCGTCCCATTTTGTCTCATTTTGTCCCAGTTGGGGTGAGCCTCACCGCCGGCCCTCTGCGAAGAGGGCGGGAGTAAGTTCTTCACGAAGGACACGGAGGTGGGAATTTCTTGATTATTGGTCCATTTTGTCTCATTCTGTCCCATTTGGAGTGGCCCCTAACACCGGGCCCGGGGCAGGCACGTGAGCCTTGTCCTGCGCTTTAATGGACGGGCGTGGGCGCACAACCTTGCGTCCCTACGGTTGCCATCACCTCGGCCAGGACGGCCGCAAGGGCCGCCCCTACGAAGGGATTTTGTGGTTGGGTACTGGTTTTGGCTACTGGTCTAATGGTGGAGACGGGTTATGCGGGTTGGCAAGGGGGCGGGTTTGAACCGTTTGCATTGGAAGTCTACGCAGAGAGATCCGTTTTTCGATACGCCGCAGGTTCACTTATTTTCCTGGCTTCCGGATTTCCAGCGGAAGCCGATATTGGGGGCCGGCGTCTGTCCGGTTTGGCCTGCGCCAAGTATGTGCTATCATTCCCCAAACGTCGGCCCCAACCATAGAAACGGGTGAGCGCCATGAAAGTCTCCTTCTTCCACCTGATGCCCTACCAGAACCTGCCCCAGGACTTTGAGTCCAAGCACCACAGCGCCTGGGTGGACCTGCCCAATGAAAACTTTGACCCGGAACTGGGCCAGCAGCACTACGCCGATTACCTGGAAGAACTCCAGTTTGCCGACCAGGTGGGCTTCGACGGGGTGTGCGTCAACGAGCATCACAACAACGCCTACGGCATCATGCCATCGCCCAACCTCATCGCATCGGTGCTGTCCCGCTCCACGTCCCGGGCCGCGCTGGTAGTGTTGGGCAACAGCCTGGCCCTGTACCAGCCTCCCCTGCGGGTGGCGGAGGAGATGGCCATGCTGGACCTGATGAGCGGCGGCAGGCTGGTGGCGGGCTTCCCCGTGGGCACGTCCATGGACACAACCTTTTCCTACGGCCAGGTGCCCATTACCCTGCGGGAGAAGCACACCGAGGCCCAGATCGGAA
>DAOUHR010000190.1:0-2944 GCA_034428635.1 Dehalococcoidia bacterium | reverse complement strand
GTGGCAGGAGGCACCGCCAGCAGCCTCATGGCCGATTTCGGAGCCGAAGTGGTGAAGGTGGAACGCCCCGGCGGCGGCGACCCCCTGCGCAACTGGGGCCCCTTCGCCAACGGTGTTTCCCTTTGGTGGAAGGTCCATTCCAGGAACAAACAATCCCTGACCCTCGATTTGGGCAATCCCGAGGGTCAGGCCCTGCTTCTGGAACTGGCCAAGCAGGCCGACATGCTGATCGAAGGCTTCCGGCCGGGCACCCTGGAGAGGTGGAACATCGGGCCTGAACAGTTGCACGAGGCGAACCCCGGTCTGGTAATCCTGCGGTATTCGGGCTTCGGCCAGACGGGGCCGTACCGCGACCGCCCGGGCTTCGGTACCATAGCCGAATGCATGAGCGGCTACATTGCCATGACCGGATTTCCGGATACGCCCCCGGTGCTTCCACCCATTCCCCTGGCTGACGAAATCGCCGGAGTCTTCGGGGCCATGGCGGGAATGATGGCCCTGTATCGCCGAGAAGTGGCCCAGGAATCAACGCAGACCGTTGGCCGACAGAAGACGGGTCAGGTTGTCGACCTGAGCCTGTTTGAACCCCTCTTCCGACTCTGCATTCCCCACATACCTATGTACGATCTCCTGGGCATAGTGCGGGAGCGAGTGGGCAACGACTTTCCGGACGCCGCCCCTCGCAGCCTCTTTCAGACCGGAGACAACCGCTGGCTGGGCCTGTCCGCCACATCGCAGAGCACCTGGGAGGCCCTGGCCCACGCCATGGGCCTGTCCGAGTACATTTCTGACCCGCGCTTTGCTAACAACGCCTCCCGGCTGGAAAACAAGGACGCCCTTAACGTAATCCTGCAGCAGTGGCTGGGCAGCAGGCCCACGAAGGAAATCCTGGACAACCTGGTGCCGGCTGGGGGTGTCGTAGGCCCTGTCTTTGGCAGCGCCGAGATCGTGGAAGACCCTCATTACAAAGACAGGGACGACGTCATTGAAGTGGAAGACAAGGAGATTGGAACCACCCTTATGCCAGGCATAATTCCCAAGTTCAGCGACACGCCGGGGTCGGTGGAACACGCCGGACCCAGCCTGGGTGAACATAATGCGAAGGTGCTCGGGTCATGGCTGGGCTACGACGATCAATCCGTGGCCGATCTCGCCGATAGGGGGGTCATCTAAGTGGCAAACGCGTGGGGCCAACCTCCGTTGCAGCCCATGCTTGACCTGGTTTGAAGATTCGCAACCAACGAAAGAATACTCAGGAGTCTTCTTTGATTCGGAAACAACTATTGGTCGCTACCCACAATCTCGGCAAGGTGCGGGAGTACCAGCACCTGTTGCGCGATCTTCCGGTGGACCTGGTGTCCCTGGATGACTTGGGCATAACTCACGACGTCGAGGAGACCGGCGACACCTTTCACGAGAATGCCTGGCTCAAAGCTCACGCCTACTCTGCCCTGGGGCAGCTGCTGACCCTGTCTGACGACTCTGGACTGGAAGTGGACGCATTGGGCGGAGAGCCGGGGGTGCACTCGGCACGCTATGGCGGGGACCTGTGCCAATCCGACGATGAGCGGGTCTCGCTGCTGCTGTCCAACCTGGCAGGCGTGCCATGGGAGAGGCGAACGGCCCGATTCCGCTGCGTCATCGCCATCTGTGCCCCTGAAGGAACAGAGGTGTCGGTGGTAGGGTCTGTGGCGGGGATGATACAATACGAAATGCAGGGTACTGAAGGATTTGGCTACGACCCGGTGTTTTATCTTCCCTCTTATCGGCGCACCCTCTCCCAGTTGTCGCTGGAAGACAAAAACCGGATCAGCCACCGGGGCGATGCGGCCCTCCGTGCAGTGGCGGCATTGCGGCGGCTTTTCGCCGACGGCTAGTTTCCAAGCGCAGTTCACCCAAGTCTAACTAACAGGTTCTATCGATTGGCATTACAGGACTTGCTTAACCGCCCGCTGCGGGACTTGAGAATTTCCGTAACCGACAGGTGCAACTTCCGGTGCACCTACTGTATGCCGGCTGAAATTTTCGGCGAGAGCTACCAGTTCCTTCCCAAAAACGAAATTCTCAGCTTCGAGGAAATCACCCGCCTGGCCAAGATGTTCGTGGGCCTTGGTGTGAACAAGCTCCGAATTACCGGCGGTGAACCCCTGTTGCGCACCGACCTGCCCCAGTTGATTGCCATGCTCTCCGGCATAGATTCCGATGTTGACCTTACCCTGACCACCAACGCCTACCTGCTGCCCCAGCAGGCCCAGGCTCTGAAAGACGCCGGACTGCAGCGAATCACCATCAGCCTTGATACATTGGACGACGATATCTTCAAGCAGATGAACGGCCGCGGCTTCCCGGTACAGCGGGTTCTGGAGGGCATTGAAAAGGCGACCAAAGTGGGACTGGCGCCCGTGAAGATCAATGCCGTCGTCCAAAAAGGAGTCAACGACCATACCGTCGTGGACCTGGCTCGGCACTTCAAAGGTACGGGGCACATTGTCCGGTTCATCGAATACATGGACGTGGGAAACCGCAACGGGTGGAAGTGGGACCACGTCGTCTCCGCCGCAGATATTGTCCGTCAAATCGACGCGGAACTTCCCCTGGAACCTGCGGAGAGCAACTACCGGGGCGAAGTGGCCAACCGCTACCGCTACCGGGACGGGTCGGGCGAAATCGGCGTCATTGCGTCAGTTACCATGCCATTCTGCGGCGACTGTACCAGGGCCCGACTTTCCACCGACGGCAAACTCTACACCTGCCTGTTCGCTTCCGATGGCCTGGATCTAAGGGACTTTATGCGGGCCAACGCCAGCGACGATGAACTGGAGCGGCGAATACAAGGAATCTGGGCCAGGCGTTCGGACCGCTATTCCGAGGAAAGAACGGAATTGGCCCCCCACCAGAATGGCCGCCAAAAGGTGGAAATGTACCATATCGGCGGTTAAAAGAC
>DAOUHR010000189.1:0-5147 GCA_034428635.1 Dehalococcoidia bacterium | reverse complement strand
CTACGGGCAACTGTCAGTTGACTTAACTGGAGGGGGTGGAAGGGGGCTGCCTGGGGGGGTCGCCGCGTCTACGTTCCTCGCGGCGCCGCTCCCGGAGTTCCTGGCGCAACAGGTTGGCAGCGGTAATCTTGTCCACGAAGTTGCTGATAAAAATATAACGGAAGTCGTAACCCCATGCCGTGTCCCAGGCCCCCCAGAGCGTGTAAAGGAACAGCAGAAAGGCCAGCACAAATGATACCAGCGTTACCTGAGACGGCACCGCTCCCGCTTCCACTCCAACGCCCGTGAAGTACGCAACGAAAACCAGAACCACCAGCACCAGGTGTATCAGGGTGGCCTGCATTCCCTGGAACGCGCCCCAGGCCGACTGCTGGTTCCGAAAGGCGCGGGAAATGATGTAGGCGATGACGGGGCTGGGCAGCAGGGCAAATCCTACGTTCCCCAGCAGGGGAAACAGGGGGACACCAAACAGCAAGGGAGCTGCGTGAGCGACGGCCCCGCCAATCCGCTCTCGCGCGGTGAATACGGGACGTTCTTCCAGTTCGTTAGGCTGGGGACGGCGGAACATAGGCCGAGTGTCCTGCTAACCGGCCCACCCGGGGCTGGTGAATACCAGAACGGAATTGTGGCCTCCAAATCCGAAGGAGTTGCTCATGGCCACGTTTACTTTCACCGGACGGGCCGTTAGCGGCGTATAGTCCAGGTCGCATTCGGGATCAGGATCCGACAGGTTTATGGTGGGAGGAATAACGTCCTCCTGGATGGCCTTGACGCACAGGGCGGCTTCCAGGGCCCCGCCGGCGCCCAGGAGATGGCCGGTCATGGACTTGGTGGAACTTATGGGCACCCGATAGGCTTCCTCTCCCATGGCCAACTTGATGGCCTTGGTCTCCTGCCAGTCGTTCAGCGGGGTGGAGGTGCCGTGGGCGTTGAGGTAGTCCACCTCGGAAACATCAACTGTGGCAGCCTTCAGGGCCAGCCCAATGGCGTTGGCTGCGCTTCGGCCGGTGGGATTGGGCTCAGTGAGGTGGTGGGCGTCGGAAGTGGCCCCATAACCCCGCAGTTCGGCCAGGGCCGTAGCGCCCCTTTGGGCAATGTGTTCCTCACTCTCCAGCACCAGCACCGCAGACCCTTCGCCCATAACGAAGCCGTCCCGGTCCCGGTTGAATGGCTTGCTGGCCCGGGGAGGGTCTTCATTAAAGCGGGAAAGCGCCCTGAGGGAATTGAAGCCGGCCACGGCAATGGGCACTATGGGAGCCTCGCTGCCGCCGGCGAGAACAACATCGGACTGGCCACGCCGGATCATTTCCCACCCCTGGCCCAGGGCGTCGGCGCCGCTGGAGCAGGAAGACACCACGCAATAGTTGGCGCCCATGGCCCCGGTGACCATGGAAACCTGGGCTGAAGCCATGTCGCCCAGCATCATGGGAATCAGGAAGGGCGTTACCCTCCTTGGCCCCCGGTCTCGGAGAACACTGTACTGCTGGGAGAGGGTCAGGATGCCGCCGATCCCGCTGCCGATAATGGCGCCAACCCGAAAGGGGTCTTCATTTGCGAGGTCGATCCCCGCGTGGCGGCAGGCTTCCTGGGCTGCCACGGCGGCGAACTGGGCAAAGCGGTCCATGCGACGGCTTTCCTTGCGCTCCAGGTATGCCTCGGGCTCGAATCCTCTTACTTCGGCGGCAAATGTGGTGTCGAAACCGTCAGTGTCAAAAGATGTGATGAAATCGATGCCTGACTTGCCAGCTACGATAGACTCCCATGTGGTCTGAACGTCCAGGCCCAAAGGACTTATAACTCCCAAGCCGGTTACAAATACCCGTTGCGCGGATTCGCTCATCTTGTCCTTTGCCTTGAAGCTGGCCGGTGCGCCGAAGTTAATGAACTATTCGTGGAATATTCCGTTAGGACATTCAGTTGAGCGTCCACAGGAAATCCGGGGGCAGGCCTGCCCCTTATAGCAATTGACAGGCCTGGAACCAGCGTACGGCTGCATTCCCAGGCCTGTCCGGTTTCCCTTCAAGAGAGTTAAGGCTCCCGTCCCCATTACTCCTTAACGGGACGGCGCCGGGAAGAAGATTCTACGACCACCCGGTTTACCATGTCGTAAATCTCGGTGATTTTGGTCGATACGTTATCGGCCAGGTCCTTGCTGCCTACGCTCACCGGGTCCGACATGCTCTTCAGGGAATCGGTCAACTCGTTGACCTTTACGTTGATGTTCTCGATCAAGTCCCGCTGGGCGTTGGCCAGTGGCTGGGACATGCTGCGCAATGTTTCTGCCAGTTCGTCCACCCTTTGCGAAATGTTCTGGCCAAATTCCTTGCCGGCCACGGAAACCGGGTCGGCCCAGTTCTGCATGTAGCTGGAGGCCTCGGCGATGCGGGTGTTGATGGAATCGCTCAATTCGTTGCCGGACGTAGCCACCCGCAGCCTGTAGGACCGCAGAATGCGGAAGACGCGGCCGTACAGGTCGTCAATGGAGGTCAACTTGGCAGCATACTGGTCAAACAGGTCCCTGCTCTCCTGCATCGTCCACCGCTTGTCGTAGTGGACAAACTGGCGGCCTGTATAGAGGTGATAAGGGCGGATTTCCCCTTCCTGAAGCAATTCCCCGTTCTCATTCAGCGGTTGCAGGTCCGTCCAGTTGGACGTGGCCGGCAACGGCGTAAGCAGGTTGGCAGTCTGGTACCTGCTGTGCTGGGTAACCCAGTCTGCCAGGTTCATAATGTCCTCCTCCTTGTCGAAGGGGAGGCCTATGATGGTCATGGCGACCACCGAGAATTCCATGGCGTTCAGCGTGCGCAGGTCGTTTTCCATTTGCCCCGGTTCCTGCCGCTTGTTGACCGCCAGCAGGTTCTCGGCGTTGTTGGATTCCACGCCCAGGTAGAGCATCTTGATATTGGCCTCTACCATGGCCTCGGCCAATTCAGGGTCCTGGCCTATTTCGGCCCGGGCCTGGCAGATCATGTACATATTGTCCGTGTGGCCCTTCCAGTTCTTGAGACGCTCCAGGCGCTCGTTGCGAAACTTGACTGCCCTCAGGGGCGGAGTGTGCAGGTCGTCGGAAATAAAGACGTTGAACCTGCCATTGCGGGACGTATGCAGCAAGCCCTCTGATGCCAGTTCCTGCAACTGGTTGAGACGCTTGATTTCAGTTTCCCGGGGAATCATCCGGTAACCCAGAAACTGCTGGATTACCTGGCAATAGGTGCAATTCTCGGTGCAGCCGCGAACAGTTTCCAGCACGCCGCCGGGCATGGGATGGTCGGGCGAGAGATCTTTGATGGCACGATAGTCAGGCAGTTCGGCAAAGGCTGGATTCACGAGGCCCTGCCGGCGAGTCTGGATGACCTGACCGTCTTTCCGATAGCTGATGCCAGGCACTTTCTCCAGGTAAGCTTCCCGAGTTCCTTGCGGATGAGTCAGCATCAGGTCGCAAAGGGGGGCGACGATGTCCTCTCCCTCTCGCTGGACTATAACGTCGAAGTTGCCCAGGGCAAAGGCTTCCTCGGGCAGCGGGCTCATCTGCGGGCCGCCGCCGATGGTGACCAGGTCTGGGTGGTACATTTTGGCCAGTCGGGCCAATTGGTATGCCCGCGGGGCCTCGTTGATCAGGGCAGTAACCAGCAGGACATCCACATCTTCCAGGTCTTTGTCAGGGTCCATAAGGCCACTGCGGTCTTCAAACCATATTTCCCGTTCATAGAAGAAGGGCCCGTCCTCCCACTGGCCTAATGCGGTAGAAAGGAACAGCATTCCCTGCCTGGGAATCGCCATGTATTCGAAGTTGCCGCCGGCCGATGCCGGCTGGACCAGTACTACCCGCTTGATCCTGGACGCTGTCGTAGCCATTTCTTCACCTTGTACGTGCTTGGGCAGCAGGCACTCACAGTATATTATTCAGATATACAATATTATCTTATTTCCACACATTGTTCAATGATGTTTGGCCGGTTCGCGGGTCCAATGGCCTGGCAAGAAACTCCCCGATTCTCCCAAACAGCAGTGTGAGACCAATTCCCCTGCGGGCTAGGCAAACCTGGGCAGAATTTCCTCGGCTATGGCCTCAATATGACGCATCCTGTCCTCCCTGGGACAAGCCACGCTGAAAACTATATGCCTGGCGCCGGCGTCAATGTACTCCTCCAGTCGGCGGGCGCACATTTCCGGGGTGCCCAGCAAGCAATAATTCCGAACTATGTTCAGAAAGTCCCCGCCATAAAGATACCTGCCGCCCAGGGCCGTGGCGGCAGCCTCCGCTGCCTCCTGTTCAGTGGGGTAAACGGCGATGTAGGGGAAATAGGCCCACTCAAACAGTGCAAGGTCCCGGTCTTCCTCTTCGGCCATGGCCGTAATCTTTTCTACGCTGTCCCGGTACCTCTCCGGGCTGTAAAAGTAGGGGAACCAGCCATCGCCAAATCGGACTGCCCGGCGCATAGCCGCCTCTCGCCTGCCTGCCACCCAGATGGGTGGATGCGGGTCCTGGGTCGGCGGCGGATTCAATGCCGCATCTTCGAAAGCAAAATGGCGCCCGTTATAGGAGACTTCCTGGCCAGACCACAGGCGCCTGAGGGCGTCCAGTCCTTCGTCCGTGCGGCGACCTCTTTGACGCACGTTCAGGCCCGCCGCTTCGAACTCCATGGGAAACTCGCCGCCTACGCCCACGCCCAGGGTGAGCCTCCCGCCTGAGGCAATGTCGAGGGAGGCCGTCATCCGCGCCAGGACCAGGGGTTGGTAGAAGGGAACCAGCAGTATGGAGGAAAGCAGGCGGATTCGTTCCGTGGCGCCGGCGGCTACACCAAGCAGGGGCAGCGAAGCATGGGTGGGCCCGGGGGGACTGCCCCGCATGAAGTGTTCGCCGACTGATATGTACTCGAAGCCCAGGCCTTCCAGCCAGGCCGCCTCCGCAGCAATTTCAGCGGCCCCCAGAACCGCGCTCGCGCCAAAGTGAAGTCGGGGTGTTGTCATTATCTCGCCTTTTCAGATGGTGGTAACTGTCGAATGGTCGTAACTACAGGAATGGGATGAGTATTCTCTGCCGTTCGCGTCGCGCCGCCGTCCGCGTGGTGCGGCTGAATTGTTCACGAGGGTTATCCCAAAGATATTGAGCGGCATGCCGGCGTTTATATTACAATAACAGGAGA
>DAOUHR010000188.1:0-11242 GCA_034428635.1 Dehalococcoidia bacterium | reverse complement strand
CCGTGGGCAACGTCGAGATCACCTCCCTTTCCGACGGCATTCTTGAGTTCGACCTGTGCAACTTCTTCCCCAACCACAAGTCCGACGACGAGTGGCAGGGCTATCGCCAGCACCTGGTGGATGGCCACAAGGTCCGCTTCAACCTGGCCTCCTATCTGATCCGCTCCGACGGCCGGACCATCCTGGTGGACACTGGCATGGGCGCCCGGCCTGCCGACGCCCCTGACACTCCCTGGGGCGAACTGATGAACGACTTCCAGTCCCACGGTGTCAGCGCCGACGACATCGACATGGTGGTGATGACCCACCTGCACCGCGACCACGTGGGCTGGAACCTGATTCCTCCCGCAGACGACGGCGGCAATTACGCACCCACCTTCCCCAACGCCCGCTACTGGTTTAGCTCCACCGACTGGGAAGCCTGCCACGACCCTGGCGTGATGCCCACCCGATTCCCCAATGCGCCCACCACCGTTTGGCCCCTGCAGGACCTGGGGCTCATCGAGTTCATGAACGGTGAGCACGTGCTGACTTCCGAGTTGACCGCATTCCCGACTCCTGGTCACACGCCCGGCCATATGAGCATCATGGTGACTTCCCAGGGCGAGCGGGCCATCATCCTGGGCGATGCCATCCACAACCAGGCCCAGGTCAACGAGCCTGACTGGGAATCCCGGGCCGACATGGACCCCGATCAGACCCGCATCACCCGTCGCAAGCTGATGGACCAGTTGGAGACCGAGGATATCCTCGGCATCATCGGCCACTTCCCTTATCCCGGATTTGGGAAAGTCGTCAGGGCGGATGGCCGCCGCTATTGGCAGGCCCTGTCCTTCTGAACCCGGTTCGACTCTCCGTCCGCTCTCTCCTTGTAGGAGGAGTACCCAAACACTAACAGGTGAACGTTAATGAAATTCGGCCTTTTCCATTCGGTCCAGTTGCCCGACCCCTCAAAGCAGAACCAGTACTACCGCGATGCCCTGGAGCAGGTGCTTTGGGCGGAGCAACTGGGCTACGATTCGGTCTGGATGACCGAGCATCACTTCTCGCGCCACGGCATCGTTTCTGCTTCGCTGACGGTGCTGGGCTACCTGGCCGGCCTGACCAGCACCATCCGACTGGCCACAGCCGTAACCGTCCTGCCCTTCCACAATCCCATTCAGATTGCTGAAGAGGCCGCCACCGTCGACTTGCTGAGCAACGGCCGCCTGGACCTCGGCGTGGGGCGTGGCTACCAGTGGGGCGAATTCCACAAGCTCAACATTCCCATGGACGAGGCCGACCGCCGTTTCCAGGAGTCTATGGACGTGATGGCTCGTGCCTGGACTGCCGACGAACCCTTCGATCACCGGGGCGAGTTCTGGACTTTCAACGATATGACGGTGCTGCCCAAGCCCGTGCAGGACCCGCACCCGCCCCTCTGGGTGGCCGCCGCCAGCCCCGGCAGCATGGACCGCATCGCCCAGAACGGCTGGAACCTGCTGGTGGGACAGGGCCTTACTTTCGACCAGGTGGGCGATCAGGTGGCCTATTTCGGGGGTGCTGTGGGAGAAACCGGCGAGGACTTTGATCCCTATAGGGTCAAGGTGGCCCGGGCCATGTATACCGCACCCACCCGGGCCCAGGCCCGCGAGGACGCCGAAGAACCCTTCATGTGGTTCAAAACCACGGGCGATGAGGTGGGCGCGCCTCCGGAACGCCGGGGAGAACTTCTTCCCGAAAACTACCAGTCCTACCGCCGCCGTTTTGCAGCCGAAACCTCATTTGATTTTGACGATATGTCGGAGAAGGTCATCCTCTTCGGCTCGCCCGACGATGTGGCCGAGCGGGTGGAGCGGATGAAGAAGTCCGGCGTCAAGAGCATCATCTTCTTCACCAACTACGGCGGCATTGAAAGCCAGAAGGTCAAGGACTCCCTGGAACTCTTCGCCACCGAAGTTATGCCCCACTTCCAGGACTAATCTCCATGGGAACTAAACCACCGGGGACGCCTGTCAACGGGCGTCCCCGGTGCGATTTGAGGCAAACGTCAGACCTCAACACTCGAATTCAATCATCCCCGCATATTCGTTTGCCTTCATGGATAGGCGCCCATGACTTGGATCGCCTTTCACTTTTCCAGGGCATTTCCCGCATCGCTACCTCCGCGCTGGCGTTCCCACGGCGCGGAACTGGCCCTGTATGTAGGGCTGTACCTGGTCTACGTCCTTACCCGAGGGCTGGTATTTGACGGTGACCGCCGTGCCTTGGCTAACGCAGACTGGGTAATCTACTTGGAAAGAGGCATTGGCCTGTTCCTCGAACCGGCCATCCAGAATTGGGCCCTGGCCCACGCCCAACCACTGGTCGTGTTCCTCAACTGGGTCTATATCGTCACCTACTGGCCGGTTATCCTGGGAGTTGCCCTGTACCTCTACCTGGCCCGGCCACTCCTGTACGCCCGATACCGCATCCTGATTGTGGTCCATCTGGCTCTGGCGCTGTTGCTGTTCACCACCTTCCCCCTGGCCCCGCCCTTCAAGACCGGCTTCCTGGTTGACACTATCCAGCTCTACGGGCCCGCCCTTTACGGCAGCGAGGCCATGGCGTTCTTCTACAACACCAACGCCGCCATGCCCAGCCTCCACTTCAGCTGGACCTGCATCTTCGCCTGGCTTTTCGTAAGGGAATTAAGGGGATGGTACAGGTACCTGGGGGTGGGCTATCCCCTGTTGACGCTGGCAGCCATTGTGGTCACCGGCAACCACTACTTCCTGGATGCGGTAGTGGGGGTTGCGCTCATCGCCATTGCGCTCAGCGTCATCAAAGTAGCAAGGTCTTACAGCATTCGTGGCAGGAAAAATGAGGTAAAGGAGGCGCCTAAATTGGAATAATGGATTGCCATAATCTCAGGCGTTCCCATCGTCCCGCTACCCCCTTTGAGGGTAGTTATCCAAGGTAAGCCAGTTCCGATGTTGGATAGAGAAGGCCTTGGTTAGGCGGGCGGTATCTGACCCCACAGAGGGTGGCGGAAAGTCGGAGCCAGGGCTGGGTTCATGTCTTCCCTGCGGCGGGTGGGCGCAGCAGGTTCTGCCTCCTCGTATTGTTCCACGAGGCGAGACCGGCGATATGCCGCGGCCGGCTGTTTGCGGGAAGGCAGGCTGTTCAGGTGGCGAGCCAGCGATTCCAGGCTGCCCAGGTTGTGCACCGGCAGGAAATCATCCACGTAGGGCAGCGCCGCCCGGATTCCCTGCGTCAGGGGCTGGTAGTTGGGCGAACCCAGCAAGGGATTCAGCCAGATGAGGCGGTGGCAGCTACGCTGGAGCCGCGACATTTCCCGAGACAGCAGTTCTGGTTCACCCCGGTCCCAACCGTCCGAGATTATCAGCACCACCGGCCCATTGCCCAGGGTCCGGCGCGCCCAAATGTAGTTGAAGCTCTTGATGGCCTCGCCGATGCGGGTGCCGCCGGCCCAGTCGGGCACGGCCCGGCCCACTTCGTTCACTGCCTGGTCAATGCCTCGGTAATTCAGGTAGCGGGTGATTCGAGTTAGGCGGGTGGCAAAGAGAAAGGCTTCCACCCTGCCCAGGTCCCCGGCAATGGTGTGGATGAAGTGCAGCAGCAGGCGGGTATATCGTTCCATTGACCCGCTGACGTCGCAAATCAGCACCAGGGGACGGGTCTTTTCCCTCGGTTGTCGGTGGGACAGTTCCAGCAATTCCCCGCCGTACTTCAGGTTGTCCCGAAAGGTCCGCCGCCAGTCCAGGGAGTCGCCGTCACCCACCTGCGTACGCCGTGTCCTGCGGCGCCCCAGGTCCCAGGACAATTCCGCAATCATGGAGCGGGCCTGCGCAATTTCGCCGGGTGTGTAATCGGCAAAGTCCTTCTGCCTCAGCACTTCTCGGGCGCTGAACGTTTGACTCATGTCTATCCCAGGCATTCCCTCGGGCGCGTCGCCTACCAGGCCGCCGCCTTCATCGTCTCCTGTAGTCGGGGCACCAACCTGGGGATTTCGGTAGCGCCGTTCTTCGCCCATGCTGCGCAGGTCCCGGGTGCTGATGCCGTGGGCGGGACGCCGCCAGAATATCTGGAAGGCGTCGTCAAACAGGGGAAAGTCCTGCTTTCGGTGCACCAGCAGGCAGCGTGCGGCGGCGCGGAAGTCCTGCCTCCGGCCAATGGGAATGGTGTCGGTGGCCCGCACCAGGTCCAGCATGTTGCCCGACCCAAAGTCCAGCCCCAGCCGCCTCAGGGTCTCTCCGAACAGCATCAGGTTGTGCAGAATATGGCCGTCAGGTTCCTGTTCAACGGTCATGACAGTTCACTAACCAGGGATGCACAACGAAACCGGCAGGAATCACAAACCAACCCTCCGTAAATCAAGAAACCCTGTATATCTGGTCCATCCATGTTTGATAACGCCTAGCCGCGCCGCCCGCCGCGCCTCGGGCCGCGGTTAAGTGAACGTTCCAGAATGTTCCGCACCGGCTCTCCCCGCACGACTTCAATGTCGTCCTGGTACTTCAACATTATCCCCAGGGTATCGTCGATTACTTCGGCCTCAAGCTCCGTCTGGTTCAAGGCCAGCAGCGCGGACGTCCAGTCGATGGTCTCGGAAACGCCCGGTATCTTGTATAGTTCCGTCTCCCGCAATTCCTGGATGAAGCCAGTAACCTGCTGGGCCAACCGCCGTGGCGCATCTGGCAGCTTGGCGCTGACGATCTGCAGTTCCTTCTGGTAGTCGGGATAGTCGATCCAGTAGTACAGGCAACGCCGCTTCAGCGCGTCGTGTATCTCCCTCGTGCGATTTGATGTAATGATAACGATGGGCGGGTGCGCCGCCTGGTAAGTCCCCAGCTCCGGAATCGTAATCTGGAAATCCGACAGCATTTCCAGCAGAAAACCTTCGAACTCCTCGTCTGCCCGGTCCAGCTCATCTATCAACAGTACCGGCGACTTCTCCCGGCTTTCATCAATGGCCTGCAGCAGTGGCCGCTTGACCAAAAACCGTTCGCTGAAAAGATCGTCGGTGGCCGACTCGCGGTCCACGTTGCCCGCGGCCTCCAGCAGCCGGATCTCCAGCATCTGGCGGGTATGGTTCCACTCATAGACGGCGTGGTTGACGTCCAGCCCCTCGTAGCACTGCAGGCGGATAAGCTCGGTGTCCAGCCCTCTGGCCAGGGACCGGGCGATTTCGGTCTTGCCAACGCCGGCCTCTCCCTCCAGGAAAAGGGGACGCTGCAGCGTTAGCGCCAGGTAAATAGCTACGGCAAGCCCGCGGTCCGTCACATATTGCTGGTCACGCAGCAGGTTCTGGACCTGGTCTATGGATGTGGGCGGGGTGTCAGTGGTGGTCAAGGCGGTTCTCCATCGGTTTGACGGGTAAGGTTGCCGAATCGCCGGCGGGTGGCTTAAAGATGTACCCTATTCTATCCCATCGAGTGTCCTTATTCACCCGCACTATCAAGTTGGTGGGAACGAACACTCCCTCAAGAAATACTCTTTCACCAACTGCCTTAACCTTGCCCAGTGGTCCCCCAGCGATTCCTTTTCCATGCCGGAAAGCTCGTTGTAATACTTGCCCAACCCCTGAAAGTACCACAGGGGATACACCCAGAACCCGGGGGCGTGGTGTCCGGGCTCCGCTTCACCGGCGATTATGCCGCTGCTACCCTTCAACTCCCAGGACTTCAGCGGCGTGCCCGAGTCGGCAATTGCCAGGGCCTCTACCCAGGAAGCCTCCCGCTGTGCGCCGGTGGCATTCTCTAACAGTTCCAACAGGCGGCTTCTACGTTCCTCGTCATCGGCCGCCGGGCCGGCAAACCGGTGGGTGTACCTACTTTCCCATTTGGGTCCCAGGAAAGGGACCACCAGTCCGCCGTCGGATGCAATGGCCAGCATACCCGACAATCGCGACCATTCCACTGCCTTCTCCACGGCTATAGCCTCATGGGTTTCGGCAGTTTCGTCCGGGTCGGCTGAAAGGCCCAGCTCGGCCGGTGTGACCGGATTCAGGGGCAGTCCCTCAAGCAGGTCACGCAGGGCGGTCTGCTTGGCCGGATTGCCAGTAGCCAGCAGAATGGGAGTAGGGGAGTTGAAGGCGGACATTGGCGCGGACAGGCAGGCTAAAGTATGCGGGCCACGGCCCGGGCGGCCGCCCCGTCACCGTCTTTCAGCTTGATGGGCAGCGCCCAAAGCTCAAACTCCCGTCCGACCAGTTGGTCCAGGTTGATCAGGTTTTCGATCAGTGGGATCCCCTTTCCCAGGAGTAAACGGTGAACAGGAAAGTCGTGGATGGTGGACTGGGGCGAAGGCGGGTGCTTGTCAATGGGAAAGTCCACGGAAACGGCGTTGACGCCGTTATCCGCCAAATACACAGCCCCCTCATTGCTCAGGTAAGGCCCCTGGGAATAAAACCGCACCCCACCCGATTCTGCGGCAGCCCATCCCGTGAACAGCACCACAATCTTGTCTTTCACTGCATCGGGCGACCCCCCGGCTCCCTGCAAATCGTCAACCGACAGGGGCGTCAGCCCTTTCGCTACTTCCCGCAGGTCAAGCAGCAGGGCAGGACCCATGTACCGGTTCAGGGGCATATTCTCCACAGTGGTACCGTCGGCATGGAAGTGATAGGGCGCGTCCACGTGGGTGCCGATATGGGTTGCCAGGGTCAGCTTGGTATTCGAGCGGGCGTGGGACTCGTGGGTGTGCAACGGTTCAGTGCAGACACCGATCAGTCCAGGTACCGGCACAACCCGGTCGCTGCCCAGGGTCAAAGTCAGGTCTATAAGTTCGGTCAAAACTGCACTCCCTCACAGTAACCAGCGGATCTTGCTACGACTGGGTTGCCGCCGCGACACATACTTCAATCGCCGCTTCCCATTCGTCCAAATCAAAAAAGTGTGGGCCGGCCCCGCCGTGGTAGGCCACCCGGCCGTCGGCTCCCACCAGGTACAAGCGTTCCGGCGCCGCGCCGTAGGCTTCGTCGATGGCGTTGTCCATCTCTTCTATCAGGATGGGCAGACCGATGTGCAGGTCGATGCTGCAGGACTGGGCCACCTCTTCCCGCTCACCGTAGCTCTGGTGCTGGCGGAACAGGACGCCCTCCTGGATGTTGCTGTCCGTTTGCCAACCGTCGGTGGGGTGGGCCTCCTGTACGTAGACGACGAAGAACTCCACCAAACCCCGATATTGGTTGTAAATTTCGGTCATGCGCTCAGACTGGGCGCGGAATGGGGGTCAAGTGTAGCTGCCAAAGGCCAGGGCCACCGGCCGCTTGCCCCGAAAGTTCGACAGCCTCACCCGCTCTTCGGAGCCAAGCCGCTTCAGGTTGAAATCGGTGGGGAAATCGCCAACCCTGGGGCCCGTCTCGTCCCGCACCAGGGTGGCTTCCAGTGCAGAGCGGACTTCGTCCGGCAGTTCGTCCTGCAACCCCTCCAGGATTTCCCTGGCCGTTACCCGCCCCTCGGCGGCGGCCAGATCAGGACTACCGCCCCGGGCTTCCTTGATGGCGGCAATTATCCGGCGCATGTTTTGCCGGTCATCGCCGCTCAGCCTGCTGACTACGCTGTCCCGCTGGGATTTCAGCATGACAACCTCCCAGGACTTGTTACTTTGAGCCAACGGAAATGGCCCCCCACTGCACTCAGTGGGGGGCCATGATTGCTACTGTACCTGTACGTCCACCGGGAAGACCATGTTGTTGCCGTACCCACGGCCGTCCCACTGGTTGGGGAACTCCATGGGCTGGGTCTCGCCCAGGTTGTTGGTGGCGCGGGACATCAGGGTATGCCGGCCCGGGCCTTTCGGCTGCCAGTGGTACTGCCACCGGAACCAGGCGTAGGAACTGGCCCGCGGCGCCAGGGTGGCCATGTCCCAGGTCTCGCCGCCATCGGTGCTGATCTCCACCTTCACCACCTCTTCCTCGCCCGACCAGGCGGCCCCGGCCAGGGTATAGCCGCCGGCAGGAATAATCTCGCCCGGGGCAGGGTTGGTGATGATGGACTTTACCTTCATCTTGGTGTAGTAGGTGTAGTACTCGGGGCTGTCCGGCCCGTTCTGGGTCATGTACCGTTCCGTCTGGTAGAACCCTTCAAACTTCTTGTCCAGGACGTGGATGCCCACCAGCCACTTGACCGAGTTCATGCCGTACCAGCCGGGCACCAGCAGCCGCAGCGGGTATCCGTGGTTCAGGGGCAACCGCTCGCCGTTCATCTCGTAAGCCAGCATGGTGTCGGGATGCGTTGCCTTGGCGATGGGCAGGCTGCGCTCGTAGGTAACTTCGGGGGGGTCTCCTACTGTTTCGTCGGGCCCGTGGTCGGCGCCCTCAAACATAACTTCCACCGCAGAGTCCTTCACGCCGGCCCTGGCCAGCAGGTCTTTCAGGGAAATACCTGCCCATTCGGCATTGCCCATAATGCCGTGGCCCTTGATCATCTCCATAACCGACCCCGTGCGGGTGGCCTTGGCCCAGTAATCGGGCACCGGACTGTTGCCGCAGCATTCGAAGGTAACCTGGAACCGCTGCTGGGCCATGCCCAGGACCTCGTCGAAGGTCAGGCTCAGGGGCGTCTCCACCTCGCCGTCCACCACCAGCCGGTACGTATTGATGTCTATTTCCGGGCAATCAGTCCAGTGATTGCGGATGTAGAACAGGTCGTTAGGTACCACCTCCTGCTGCAGCGCTTCCGGCGGCGCCGCCCAGGTACGGTACCCGGCGTTAGTGGGAATCAACTGGGGCTTGGTTTCGGTGCGAACACTTCGGGTTGCCATTGTTGGCCTCCTGACCGGGTTTGCTTCGGGTTGTGATTAAGGGGAGTTGCACTGATTCTCCCTTGCTTTTCGACTAATTTACCACATACCTGGCGACATTCGCAGGACTACTCCAGGTATTCGGTTTCCTGGTCTGTTGTGGGATACATTACCAGGAGCCGAACGGGAATCCACAGCTTGTTGATCAGCTTGTGGGGGACGCCCGGCGGCGCGAACAGGGTGCAGCCAGCCCGCACCGTCTGCAGTTCGTCTCCGATGATAAGCTGCACCGCTCCGGCCATGACCATTATGACCTCGTCGGTAGAGTGGGTGTGCAGCCGTCCCTCCCAGCCCGGGTGTAATTCAACCTCTTTCACGGTCATAGAGACGGCGCCTTGCTCAGCTGAGACAAAGGTGCGTTCGGCCTTGTATTCCACCGGCGCCGGCATCCTGACGGTACTGTGTTCGATTATGGGCATTGGTTACCTCAATAGCCTTGTTGGTTGTCTCTCGTTTCTCGGTATCCGCAGGAACGAAAATAAATTCATCACTATGATGCTAATGCAAAGGCACTCAATCCTGCGGGTTGCGGACAAACGATTGAAGGGTTTGCTCAAGCAGCGCAAGCCAGGCGGTTCCGCCTGTTATTCCGTTTTCCTTGGTTTGGGCTTTGAACCAAGCTATCGTTTCCCGGTCCAAGGTAATGGTGACTTGTTCTAGAAGGCCTTCTTTAAGGTCCGCCTGCCGCTTCTTTGAGATCTCTGCCAACTCAGGAAAGAGTTCCTGGGTGGTCTTGGCGCTTTCCCAATCCTCATCGTTCCATTCATAGGAATCCGCGTCGTCAGCAAGCTGGGCTGCTATTTCAGCCTCTTCCTCGGGGGTCGGTCGGGTTATATTAACCTTGGATTTGTTCATACCGGGCTATCTCCCCTCCCGTTGGCTTTCCTCAAGCTGATGATTCTGGTATACGCGTCTCTCGGCGTCCATACTACATTGTAAAGCCGATTATCAATCAGGACGTAAGAGGAGTAGCGGACCTCGCCTGCCCGTTCCTGCCGGTGGTAAATGGCCGTTGACCAGTCGGCCTGATACACAAGCATAAAGTCAATACCACGAACCCTTATAGTTTCTTGCCGTTTGTTTTCGTCCCATTGGTAAGGGTAGCGGGGCTGTGATGCAAATACCAATCTGGCCGATCTCTCCGATAACGGAACATAGGTGCTCGTATTTAAGCGCCCTGATGAATGCGCTTAAATAAGTGCCCGGGATTTCTTTGCCCATTTGACTTTTGCGTATGATCAACGGGCCAGGTAACACGGAATTGCCTTAACTAACCCGCGTACTTCTCCCCCAGCGCCGTCTCCCAACGCAGATAATTCATCATATCGGCGTAGTTCCGGTCCGGCCCACTGGCCACCAGGTCGGTGGGCGGACTCATCACGCCGGAAAGCCCCGTTTCCACGGGCAGGTCTTCGGCTACCCAGGCGGTCATGCCACCCTCCAGCGCCGAAACATTGGAATAACCCATGCCCTTCAATGTAGCCGCCGCCAACACGGAGTTCTGCCCGTTGCGGCAGGCAACCACTATTGGAGCTTCCCGGGCAGGTACCAGGCCTTCGACTTGCAGCTCAAGCCAGCCCCGGGGCGCCCAACGCGCGCCCGGTACGTGGCCGGCGGCAAAGTCCCCGCTGGTGTCCACGAACAGGACCACCGGCCCCTCCTCAACCTCAACCTCCTCGTCATCTTCAGCGCTCAGCTCCATGGCCAGCTCTGTCATCACGCTGTCAAACATCGAGGTCGCCAGTTCCTCGGGAGCGTAAATGTTCAGACCTTCCTTCGCTTTGTCCATGCCCAGGACAGGTTCTGCCGGAGCGCCGGTTTCGACGTCCAGGCCGGCGGCGGCCCAGGCTCCGACTCCACCGGCCACGGCGTAGACCTCTTCGTGTCCCAGTTGCCGGTACCAGGAAGCCGTAAGGGTGGCGCGGACCTTGTCATCGCAGGCAAAGATAATGGGTGTGTTACGGACCACCGCCACCTCGTCGGAACGCTGCACCGCCTGCCCGCCGGGGAACCACCGGAACCCGGGGATGTGGCCCTCGGTGTATTCGGCGGTGGTACGCACGTCTACCATGTAAACGGTCTCCGTTTTGCTGCGTTCCATCATCGCTTGCAGTGCAAGGATATCCAGGTAGCGTACGCCGTCCTCTTCCGCCAACCGGTTCGCGTAAGCCTCGGCTTCTGCCAGTCCCTCGGCTGAAGGCTGCGGCAGGTCAACCCGGTCCGCCCCTGACTCCAGCTCGTATCCCGCCAGAACCCACCCCGACGTGCCGTTCTTCAGGCCCAGGACATTCTGGCGGCCCATTCGCTGGAGAACGCGGGTGCCGATGATGCTGCGGGTGCGCCCGGCGCAGTTCACGATAACCGTGGTATCCGGATCCAGGTCGGCGGTAATGTCGGTTATCCGCAGGGTCAGTTCGCCGCCCGGAACGCTGCGACCCCCCGGAATAGATCTGAA
>DAOUHR010000187.1:0-3019 GCA_034428635.1 Dehalococcoidia bacterium | reverse complement strand
TTCAGCAATAATTTCATGGCAATCCGTTTATCTATCGGCCCTTACCCTGAAAAGATACTGCAATTGCCCGCCGCAAAGGTGGCGGGATTATACCCACGCCAAATCTTGATGTCAATTTGACCGAGGTACCGGCCAGGGTCTTTCGATTTTCCCTCTCCCCTGGCGGGAGAGTGTTAGGGTTAGGGGGGCGTTCTTCGGCCAGATGACTCGTTGCCTTGCACTTTCACCCCCATCCTAACCTTCCCCCATCAAGGGGGAAGGGACATCTTGGAAAATCGAAAGACCCTGAGGCTCCACATAGGGGCCTGTAATGATGACTCCGGCTTCTGGAGACTGCCAGTTGATGGCATTACCACTTCTTCATCGGGCTATTGACCCCCATTTTTTGGCGTGGTAGCTTGACTGAAAATTCACCTCGGCGGGCTGCTCGAACTCCGGGCCTCGGCGCCTGGTTTTCAGTGGTCGATTCGTATTGACTGGACGCGATTATGGACGGGCATGACACAAAGGAAAAGGCCACCTGGGAACTGTCCCTGACAGAGTTTCTGGAGGGCGCGGTCAGCCGGAATCCGGAAAAGGTGTTCCTGCGAATTGTGGGGCAGGAAATAACCTATGGACAATTCTACGCGCGGGTCCGGCAGGCAGCGGGGATGTTCAGAGACCTGGGCATCGACCGCGGCGATCGGGTCTGCCTGTTCCTGCCCAACGTACCCGAATTTCATTACTGCTGGTTCGGCCTTTCCCTGCTGGGGGCCATCAGCGTGCCGGTGAACGTCGCTTACCGGCGAGACGAAGCGGCCTACATTTTCGACAACGCGGGGGCAACCGCCGTGGTGTCTCACCACTCCCTGGTGGAAGTGGCCGAGGCAGCCGCGAGAATTTCGCCCAGCGTGAAGCATAAGTTGCTGGTTACGACAGCGCTGGAATCGGATGCGGGCCAGGAGGCTCTGCCCTCGAAGGCGAATCTAGCCCACGACGACGGGTGGCTGGATTTTGGAGCGACCATGGCGGCTGCCGGGGAGTTGGCTGAATTACCGCCGGTACAGCCAGACGATATTTCGATGCTGGTGTATACCTCCGGCACCACCGGCAACCCCAAGGGAGTGCAGGTAACCCACCTGATGTATGTGGCGGCGGGCCAGGGGTTTGCCCACTGGACCGAGGCCAGCCCGGAAGACCGGTTCTTCACCTGCCTGCCATTCTTCCACGCCAACGCCCAGTACTATTCCACCATGGGTTGCCTGGCGGCGGGGGCGACGCTGGTGGTGGCGGAGCGGTTCAGCGCATCCCGCTTCTGGGACCAGGTGCGCGAGGCAGATGCCACGGTGGTTAACTTCATAGGGATGATGATGCCCGTGCTTGCCAAGCAGCCGGAGTCGGACATGGACCGCCGGAACAACGTGCGCCTCTTCTACGGGTCGCCGGCCTTTTCACCAGAGTTCCTCCAGGCTTTCCAGGAACGCTTCAATACCGACATTATCGTCGGCTTCGGCATGACCGAGACCTGTTATGGGGCAATTGAGAAGATCGGGCAAGAACGTCGACCGAATTCCTCCGGCCAGCCCCGCCTGCACCCTGACCCGACGTTCGTCAATCACATAAGGATTGTGGACGACGACGCCAACCCCGTGCAGACCGGTCAGCCCGGCGAGATAACCATCAGCAATCCGGCGTTAATGCCCGGTTACTGGCGCAACCAGGAACAGACCGACCTGGCCCTGAGGGACGGTTGGCTGCATACGGGAGACCTGGGCTGGCAGGATGAGGACGGGTTTCTCTATTTTGTGGACCGGAAGAAGGACGTTATCCGCCGGCGGGGAGAGAACATCTCATCCCAGGAAGTGGAGGACGTTATCAAACGCCACCCCACGGTTCTGGACTGCGCCGTCATCGCCGTGCCGTCGGAACTGGGGGAGGACGACGTCAAGGCCTACGTTACACCCCGACCGCCGGCCGCTGTTGACGAGGAGACAATCGTCCGCTGGTGCGCCGAGAGCCTGGCCTACTTCAAGGTCCCGCGCTACATCGAGGTTCGGGAGGAACTGCCCCGGACGCCCAGCCTGCGGGTGAGGAAGGACCTTCTGCGGCAGGAGCGGGAAGATTTAATTACAGGCTCTTTCGACCGGGAGGCTGCTGGGATCTGCATCAGGTAGGCCCGGGAAGCGCTGGCGGGCATGCTTATTTATACTTTTACTTTGGGCTCACCAAATCGGCTATAATCTGGTAAATGCGGAGCGTCAGGATACCGTTACGCATTACATTCACAAAAACTGGATGCAGGCGAGGGTGCTATGAACAAGGTTGAAGCGATAATCCGACCGGAAATGCTGAATGCGGTTAAAGATGCTCTGGCCGAGGCGGGTGTGACGGGAATCAACGTGGCCCAGGTAACGGGTCGCGGCGCCCAGAGAGGCATCGAAGTGGGAGGTCCGAGGGGAGTTGCCGGCAGCTATGTGATCGACATGCTGCCTAAGGTGAAGCTGGAAACTGTGGTCAAGGACGAGGACACGCAAAAGGCCATCGACATCATTATTGAAAAGTCGCGCACCGGCACCATCGGCGACGGCAAGATATTCATAGTTCCGGTGGCCAACGCCATCCGCATCCGCACCGGCGAAGAAGGGGAAATAGCCCTCTAGCTACACGCCGGTGAGAGACTTCCGTTTACACCCCGTGTCGATTAGGCGCTTCGCGGGTTTTCAGTCTGGCTCGCCGCAGGCTTGCGCGGTGACGCCCGCAGATTGTTAGGTCACAATCGTCGGATTGAACTGGTTCGGGAAGATTTTCCAACCCCGGGGATGCGCTGGAGGACAAAATGGCGGAAAGAAAGTACTGGCTGTTCAAATCTGAGCCTTCCAACTACTCCTTTCAGGACCTGCTGGGCGAAGAGGACCAGGTCGCCGAGTGGGACGGTGTCCGCAATTACCAGGTGCGCAACTTTATGCGTGACGAGATGAAGGTGGGCGACGGCGTGCTTTTTTACCACAGCAGCGCCAAGCCCACGGCGGTGATGGGTACC
>DAOUHR010000186.1:0-2387 GCA_034428635.1 Dehalococcoidia bacterium | reverse complement strand
GAACTGCGAGAGGTTGAACCCGATCACTGGGCTGCGTGTATCCAGTCACCCGGGTATGGTTCCTATTAGCTCCTAAAGTAGCGATTTCGTGGACGCAAGGGCCGGCGAATAGCCGGCCCTTTTATGATGGTCTCGAGCCCCTGGCTTAATCGGTATTTTTTCTCTAATCCGTCGGCGAAAGTGCAGAAGGCCACTCTGGTTTGTGCATGATAGGGTCTTGGCGGCAATGCTACCGGCGAGTTGTTATTGTTAGTGGTGTTGGCAGCGTGTTACTATTGGTAAGCTATGAACCCTAAACAAATTCGTAACTTCTGCATAATCGCCCACATTGACCACGGCAAGTCTACTCTTGCCGACCGGTTCCTTGAAATTACCGAAACGGTCCGGCCCTCGGAGATGAAAGCCCAGTTCATGGACCAGATGGAACTGGAACGGGAACGCGGCATCACCATCAAGGGCAAGGCCGTAGCCATGCGGCACAAAGCAAGAGACGGCCAGGTCTATCAACTGAACCTGATCGATACCCCCGGCCATGTGGATTTCAGCTATGAAGTTTCCCGTGCTTTGGCCGCCTGCGAGGGAGCTTTGCTGGTGGTGGACGCCAGCCAGGGAATTGAGGCCCAGACCATCGCCAACACGCTGCTGGCCATGGAGTATGACCTGGATCTCATCCCAGTGGTTAACAAGGTGGATTTGCCCCAGGCGGAACCCGAACGGGTGGCCGGCGAGCTTCAACAGGTATTTGGCTTCCGTGAAGACGAAATCCTCTACGTCTCCGCCAAGGAGGGTACTGGGGCCAACGACATTTTGGACGCCGTTGTTGAACGCCTGAAGCCGCCGTCGGGAGACACGGAGGGCGCCATGCGGGCGCTCGTGTTTGACTCGGTGTACAACACCTACAAGGGCATCATCGGCCACGTGCGGGTGGAAGACGGCAAGGTCTCCGGGAACGACAAGATTATGGTGATGTCGTCAGGGAGAGTGGCTGAAATTATGGAAGTAGGCGTCTTCTCTCCCCACCCGACGCCGGTGGACGCCCTTTTCACCGGGCAGGTTGGTTACATTGCCACCGGCTTCAAAGACGTGCAGGAGTGCAGCGTCGGCGATACCCTGACCATCGCCAACCGTCCGGCGTCGAAACCGCTGCCCGGGTACGTGGAATTGAAGTCCATGGTGTTCGCGGGGTTGTATCCGTCCGACGGTGAAGAGTACAACAGCCTGCGGGCGGCCCTGGAGAAGCTGCGCTTGAACGATGCATCCCTGAGCATGGAGCCGGAAAGCAGCGGGGCCCTGGGGTTCGGTTTTCGCTGCGGGTTCCTGGGCCTGATGCACCTGGAAATTATCCAGGAACGCCTGGAGCGAGAATATGACCTGGACCTGATTGTAACCGCTCCCAGCGTGGCCTACCAGGTACTCCTGCAGGATGGCGACACCGTCCGGATCGACAACCCTTCCCGATTGCCCCAGCCGCACGAGATGCAGGAGATCCAGGAACCGATACTGGGCGTCACCATCGTGGCTCCCAACCGGCACGTGGGCGCCATTATGGAACTGATGCACGGCCGGCGGTCCGAGTTCCGGCGCATGGAATACATCCAGGGGATTTCGCCCAAGGAAGGCGGCGAGGCACGGGAGGAGCAGACCAGGGTGGTAATGGAATACACCATGCCCCTGTCGGAGATGCTCGCCGACTTCTACAACCAGCTCAAGTCACGCACCCAGGGCTATGCTTCACTGGACTACACCTTTGAGGGCTACCGGGCCGCCCCCCTGAGCCGGGTGGACATATTGATCAATCACCAGGCAGTGGAAGCTCTTTCCATGATCGTCCACCGGGACCTGGCCGTTGTCCACGGGCGGGCTCTGGTGGAAAAACTGAGGACCACCATACCGAGGCAGCTTTTCGAGGTTCCCATTCAGGCCGCCATCGGCAGCAGGATAATCGCCCGGGAGACGGTGCGAGCCCTGCGCAAGGACGTGCTTGCCAAGTGCTACGGCGGGGATATTACCCGCAAGCGAAAGCTGCTGGAAAAGCAGAAGGAAGGCAAAAAGCGGATGAAGAGTGTGGGACGGGTGGAAGTGCCCCAGGAAGCCTTCCTCAGCCTGCTGGGAATCGGCAGCGAGGGCTAGCGGGAATTCTGGAACTCTCGTCAACCTGCGTCGCGGCCCATGTTCTGGGCCGCCTGCTTCAGCTCCCCTAACTGGACCAGGTGCTCTCGCCAGTGGCCGGCGAAGAGCCGTTCCACCAGCCACTGGGCCGGTCGAGGCTCGTCCCAGAGGCGGTTGCGCTGGTGTACCATGGCCGTGGTCTCCGTCAGGGTCTCATCGTCCAGCGCTGCCAATTGCTGCTCCAGACTGTGGAAGTAGCCGTTGAACTGCTCTTGAAC
>DAOUHR010000185.1:0-14999 GCA_034428635.1 Dehalococcoidia bacterium | reverse complement strand
AGACCGGATGAGTGACGTTGTGGTCGCATATCTGGTAGGACAAATTAACGACCGCATTGGAGTACTGTGGAACTTGAGAGAAACAGGCGCCAACCCCGAATTTTCGCCAACGCCCGAGCAGCAGCGCGTCATCGATCGTCTCCTGATACCTGAAGATGTAGCCCAGGCCGACGAAAGCATAGACTTCCCGCCGCCCATGCCGCCGTTCAATCCTCCCACAGGCTGAGTGCAGTTCCCTTTCCGCCCGTGCGCCTCCCCTTTCGGAAGCGGGCGCGGCAGTTCTGACTTCCTGCGTCAACTTTGCGCTTTCCCTCTGCATTGCCGTATAATTGGGCACTGAAATCGGCATTGCCAGTAATGCCCTGCGCCCCCTTAACGAGTTCCGGGAGGTATCCCACCTTGGCCCGTTTGACCATGCGGCATGTTCCCGATCCCATCCTGCGCCAGCAGACGCGGCGGCTTACCCAGATTCCGGCCAACATGAAGCAGTACACCGACGACATGGTGGAAACCATGCATGCGGAACACGGCGTGGGTCTCGCCGCCAACCAGGTGGGTGGACTTCAGAAGGTGGCCGTAATCCAGTTGCCCGAGTGGAACGAACCCCTGGTGCTGATCAATCCGGAAATCATTCGGCGGGAAGGGGAACGCGAGGTGGAGGAAGGCTGTCTGAGCATCCCCGGCTACCGGGGCACCGTCAAGCGCTCCCAGCGGGTGCGGGCCCGCGCCCTGGACCTGAACGGCAAGGTGATCCGCATCAAGGCCGATGGACTGCTGGCCCAGGCCCTGGAACACGAGACCGACCACCTGAACGGGATTCTGTATATCGATCACCTGGTCTCCCGGGACGCCTTCTGGAAAATTACCTACGAGTCCGACCCGCCCGAACCTGAGGACGACGAAGTCTCCACCGATGACACTGACAGCCCCGGAGACACGGCAGGCAAGGCGGAATAACTTGCCCGTCAATGCGACCACCGGCGCACCCCCATTCGATCCAGAACCCGGTACGTTAGAGGGGATGACCACCAGCAAATCCTCGCTGCCAGCATAATCCGGTGAGGCCAGCCTTCACCCGACAGGAAAAACCGGCCATTCTTACTAAAATCGCCCAATTCTTCTCCGCTCGCTTCCCGCAACGGGACGAAGGCGCTTATCTGGTGGGCGGCTTCCTTCGCGATGCCCTGCTTCGCGGCGAAATTGCCGACTTCAGCGATTCATCCGGCCCCCACGATATCGATATTGCCGTGCCCCCCGACGTTGCATCGGTGAAAGAGTTGGGCCACGAACTGGCCCGCCACCTTGGCGGTACCTGCCAGCCCCACAACCTGGCCCGGGGCGTATACCAGGTCATCATAAAGCCTCCTGATCCCGACCCGGCGCCCCTGGTGATAGACCTGGTCCGCTATGCCTGGACCATCGAGGAAGACATGGAACGGCGGGACTTCACCGTCAACGCCATGGCCCTGCCCCTGGATCATCCCTGCCTCCTCGACGCCGACCCCGACGAGTGGCCCATTCCCGCCGGCCTGTGGGTCGGTGATCTGGTCGACCCCTTTGGCGGGCGGGCGGACGTATTCCAAAAGCGCATCAGGGTGGTGAACGATGAGGTCTTCAAGTACGACCCGGGTCGTCTTCTTCGCGGGGCCCGGCTGGCGGGAAGGCTCAAGTTCATGCTGGAACCGGAGACCGCCCGCCTGATCCGCCAGGACGCGCACCTGATAGCAGGCGTTGCGCCCGAACGGGTCCGCAATGAGTTTATGGCCATCCTCGCGGAAGACGGCGCCAGGGGACAGTTAGAAATCCTGGACCGCCTGGACCTGCTCTGCCGCATCATCCCCGAACTGGAACTTACCAAGGGGGTAGACCAGCCCAGCGCCCACTACTGGGACGTGTGGAACCACAACCTGCATACGGTGGAGTATGCCGAACTGATCACCCGCGGCCACCAGAACTCGGCCATCTACTCCCTGGTCCCCTGGAATGCCGAGGTGGAGGCCTACTTTGCCGAGGAGGTGGGGGACGGGTTCTCCCGCCGTACCGTCCTCAAGCTGGCTGGCCTGCTCCACGACATTGCCAAGCCTCAGACCAAGGGCCCCGACAAGACGGGCCGAATCCGCTTCCTGGGCCATTCGGAACTGGGTGCGGAAATGGTGACCGAACGGCTCACTCAGCTCAGGTACAGCGCCAGGACTGTCGCCATGGTGGCCCGGATGGTGGAACACCACTTGCGTCCCTCCCAGCTTCGCCACGGCGATGAACCACCCACTCCCCGGGCGGTACACCGGTACTACCGGGACGTGGCCGACGTGGCCGTGGATACCATTTACCTGGCTATGGCAGACTACCTGGCGGCCAAGGGTCCGGAGGTCGTCGCAGACCGGTGGGCCAATCATGCTAGAATGTTAGGTGATTTGTTGCAGGCCGGACGGGAAAGGGCTCCTGCCAAAGGGCCCCAGCGGCTGCTGACTGGCCATGACCTGATGCAGCATTTCGACCTTCCGCCAGGCCCGCACATAGGCCGGCTGCTGGAACAGATTGACGAGGCCCGGGCCGCCGGCGAAGTCGCCACCCGTGAGGAAGCCCTGGCCCTGGCGGCCACCCTGAAATGATGAAAATTACAGCGTGCGAAGGCTAAGGCCGGCAGCAGGCCCTTCCTTCGCGCTTCTTTGTGTCCTTCATGGACCATATCTAAAGGAGTAATCAATGCGCAGGCGCAGCGTCCAGCTTTCCATCCTGATTATCATCATAGTGGCACTCTCCGTGGCCGCCCTGGGCTTTCGGGACATCAACATAAACGTCCCCGGTTTTCCCGCCCTGGTTCGCGGCGGCGACGGTCCCCTGGGCCTGAAACTGGGTCTGGACCTCAGCGGCGGCGGCCACCTGGTCTACCAGGCGGATACCGGCACCCGCATCGAGGTTGGCTTTGTTGACCCCGCCCGCGGCGTGGTGATCGACCGGGCCCTGGAGAGCCAGGGCGTAACCGATTACGACCTGCGCCAGCTGGACGACCGCACCTACATCGTTACGACCGACCTGCTGGAGGAGACCGCCAAGGAAGGCCTGGAAGAGGCCATAATTTTCTCCCAGATCGAGTTCAGTTTCGACCCCGAACTGGAACTGCCCGAAGAACCCACCGTTACCGACGTGGTTGAGGAACAGGAACTGGCCGACTTCCAGGTGGAGCAGACCGGGGTGGACAACTTCTACCGAGTCACCACCACCGCTGTCCTGGACGAAGGGCAGCAGAATGAGCTTCGGGACGCCCTGGAGGACGAGATAGCCGAGGTAACGGACTTCTCCGTGGAAACCGTGGGAACGGTCTCCTTCATCCTCAGCGAAATTCAGCCGCCCACGCCGGACCAGATGGAGGGCGTCCTGGACCGGATTAACCGCCGCGTCAACCTCTTCGGTACCGAGGAACCCATTATTCAGCTCTTCGGCGAGGACCGGGTTATCGTCCAGCTGCCCGGGGCCAGCGGTTCCATCTCCGAGGTGGTGTTCGCCGAACCCACCGACACGGCCGCCGTGGAAGGGGTGGTGGCCGGCCAGGGCTACGAGGACTTCACCGTAGATGCCCAGTCGGAGACCGAGTACGAGATACGGACCATATCCCTCAACCTGAACCAGCAGAGTGCCCTGCGCGGCGCCCTGGCGTCCAGCGTTGGCGAGGTGTCCTCCTTCGTAACCACCGGCGGCATTGAAACCGCCAAGGCCATTATCGGCCCAACGGCCCAGCTGGTATTCAAGGAGCGCACCTGCTCCGACGTTGCCTGCTTTACCTTCACCGACGCCGAGATTGGCCTCACCGGCGATGACCTGGAAAGCGCCTTTGCCTCCACCGACCCGAACACCGGCGAGTGGGAGGTCAACATCGCCTTTGGCGACCGGGGCACGGGCATTTTCTCCGACCTGACCCAGCGCATCGTTGGCATTACTACCAAGCGCATCGGCGTCTTCCTGGACGACGAACTGCTCATCGCCCCCGTTTCCCAGGCGTGGATACGGGACGGCCGCAGCTCCATCACCGGCAGCTTCTCCCGGGAGGAGGCCCGCACCCTGGCTATTCAACTGGAGGCCGGAAGCCTGCCCATTCCACTGGAACTGATCCAGGAAAGCGATGTGGATGCCCTGCTGGGCAGCGAGTCCCTGAAGAAGAGCCTGCAGGCTGGCCTTATCGGCCTGGGGCTGGTCCTTATCTTTATGATCATCTACTACCGGATGGCCGGCGTGGTGGCTGCCCTGGCCCTGATCTTCTACACGTTGGTCGTGCTGGCGGCGTTCAAGCTGGTGCCAGTAACCCTGGGCCTGTCGGGCATCGGTGCCTTCATCCTGTCCATCGGTCTGGCGGTGGACGCAAACATCCTGATATTCGAGCGGATGAAGGAGGAGATACGCATTGGCCGCACCCTGGCCTCTTCCATGGAAGTGGGATTCAGCCGGGCCTGGCCGGCCATTCGCGACGGCAACTTCTCCACCATAATCACCTGCCTGGTCCTGCTGTGGCTGGGCAGCCGCACCGCCGACGACCTGGTAACGGGCTTTGCCTTCACCCTGTTTATCGGCGTGGTGGTCAGCATGTTTACCGCCATAGTGGTCAGCCGCAACTTGCTGCAACTGATGGCCTGGGTTGGCCTGGGTCGCCAGCTTGCCCTGTTCAGTCCCGAGGGGCAGCCCCGCCAGGGTACTGGAACCCGGCCGGGCGCCGCCGGACAACCCCGCAACGTATAGACAGTAGTTCAGAAGTCCGTTCCCCCTTGATTGGGGGAAGGTTAGGATGGGGGTGACAGGCAAACCAATGTCACCGCCGGTCTTGAAGCAAATCCCCTGGGAGCAACTGACAAATGTATGACATCGTAGCCAAGCGGGGTTGGTACTTCCTCTTCTCGGCCCTGCTCCTGATTCCCGGGATAATCTCCCTGGCCATGCCGCCCGACGGGTGGGTGACCGGCGGGTCCGGGCTGCGGCCTGGAATCGATTTCACCAGCGGTTCGGTAATGGACATTACCTTCGAGCGCTCCGTGGGCCAGGATGAGGTGCGGCAGCGCATGGAGGCCCTGGGCCATCCCGAGGCCCTGGTCCAGCGTACCGGCAGCCGCACCCTGCTGGTGCGTACCAAGGTGCTGGGAGAAGACGCCAGCGCCGGTCGGTCGGAGCGGCAGGTAATCGAGGACGACCTGACCCAGAACGTGGCGCCGGTGGTGGCGGTCAACTTCGACTCCACCTCGCCCATCGTGGCCCAGGAAACGGTGCGCAACGCCATCATTGCCCTGGCGGCGGCATCGGTGTTTATTCTGTTGTATATCTGGTACGCCTTCCGGCGGGTGCCCCGGGCCTACCGCTACGGCATCAGCGCCATCATCACCCTGATTCACGACACCCTATTGGTGCTGGGCGTCTTCTCCATCCTGGGGCGGGTGCTGAACATGGAAGTCAACTCCATGTTCATCGTGGGCATTCTCACCGTGGCCGGTTACAGCGTTAACGACACCATCGTCATCTTCGACCGCATCCGTGAAAACGTCATCCGTTACCCTGACCGGGCCCTGGAATCGGTGGTCAACCTGAGCATCGTCGAAACGGTGGGCCGGTCCATCAACACCAGCTTTACCACCTTCACCGTGTTGCTGGCCATGCTGCTCATCGGCGGCTCCAGCATCCGGGAACTGCTGCTCGTAGTGGCCATTGGCGTAATCGTCGGTACCTACAGTTCCATTTTCGTCGCCAGCCAGTTCGTGGTCATCTGGGAACGGGGCGAATTCGGCCGCATCATCGGTCGGGGACGCCGCACCGGAGCCACCGCCGCCACGGGCCTGCTGTCCATCTTCGGGCTGCTGGGGCGGTAAGGGTTGTGCAGCCAGTTTCTATAACAGGTGCTTTACGGCCAGTATAATGCGCCTGTAACCCATGATTGTCGGATTTCGAAGCCGTAGACTTCAGCGTTTATACGAGCGAGGGGATCGAAGGCGAATACCACCCGACCATCTTGAAAGGATTGAGGATATACTTGCACTATTGGATGTAGCCACCGGACCTCGTGATATCAACAGGCCGGGTCTCAGGCTGCACCAATTGAGTGGAAACCTCGCAGGTTTCTGGTCGTTGTCGGTTTCAGGAAATTGGCGAATCATCTTCCGTTTTGATGATGGCGATGTGGTTGACGTGGATTACCTCGATTACCACAGGGGTTAGGTGTATATGCCAATGAAGAATCCACCACATCCCGGACGGTCAATTTATAGGGACTGCATTGAACCGCTGGGTATGAGCGTCGAGGAAGCCGCCAAGGTTATGGGGGTTGGCCAAGAAGAGCTGTGGAGTCTAATCCGTGGTGAATCTTCAATAACATTCGCCCTGGCTGTGAGTTTGGACAAATTGTTCGGCGGTGGCGCTTCAACCTGGTATGAACTTCAGTCTCAATACGACAAGGCACAGGGTCAAGAAGGAGAGGATAGACCCACCGAGCCTGCGATTTCTATAGTCCACCAGCAGACTGCCACTGTTCCGCTTGCACATGGCCGAGTTGTCTATACGACTTACGACTCGGAAGTTGTAGCTCTCGACGTTGTGCCTTCCAACAACCCCACACTGTCGGGGGACCCAAACTATGACCGGGTAGAATTTCGTTTTGTGGGAGAGGGGCCCGGAGCGGTCCAGATTCAGATGATATATCAGCCCGGTGTCGATGCCACACCGAGAGTGGTGGCCGACGTTCTTTTCAGGGCGTACCTGCAATGGAATGCCGAAGCAGACGAGTATGTCGGTCACATTGACAGAGTAGAGTGGAATCGACAAACCCAGAAACTGAATGAAGGTAGAGAAACAATGGATGCTCTCTATTATGAATTTCAGGAGGATTCTCCGGTCGCCACACACAAAGCCAAGAATCCTGCAGAGGGGCGCCCGGAAATCTACGTTGAAGCACTGAGGGAATCAGAAGCACTTTTGCAAAATGGGACAGGTGTAGTACGTTCATTGGAACTGGCAGTGATTTGATGACTGACCTGGACGTTATGCCTTCCCATCCCTCACTCTTTCCCCCGGAGAGGCCCCCAATTGCAATACACCAACATCATCCTTGAAACCACCGACCGCGTGGCCACCATACGCCTTAACCGGCCCGACTCGCTGAACGCCCTGAACCTGGAACTGCTGGCGGAGTTTTCCCACGCAGTGAAAGCTGTGGGCGAGGACGAATCCGTCAAGGCCCTGGTCATCCGGGGTGAGGGGCGGGCCTTCTGCGCCGGGGCGGACCTGCTCTTCTTCGATACCGTCTTCGACGACATTTCCCTTTTGCCCCCCTACGTAAAGCTGCTTAACGACAGCTTCTTCCAACTGGAGGAACTTCCCATCCCCACCATCGCAGTGGTGCAGGGATTTGCCCTGGCCGGGGGACTGGAACTGGCGCTGGCCTGCGATATGACCCTGGCTGCCGAGGACGCCCGCCTGGGCGACCAGCACGCCAATTTCGGGCTGATGCCCGGCGGAGGCTCCACCCAGCGCCTGCCCCGGCGCATCGGCATGCAGCGGGCCATGGAGTTGCTGACCACCGGGCGCTGGCTTTCCGGCAGCGAGGCGGTGGAATGGGGCCTGGCTTTGCGCGCCGTGCCCCCGGAGTCCCTGGAGGAGGAACTGGAGGAACTGCTGGCTCAACTGCGAGACAAGAGCCGTATCGGGCTGGCCTGGATCAAATCCATCGCCCGGCAGGGACAGGATCTGCCCCTCCGCGCCGGGATTGACCGGGAGGGCATGGCCTTTGTGCAGTATTTCGCCACCTCGCCCCATCCGCAGGAGGGCATCCAGGCCTTCAAGGAACGGCGAAAGCCGGAGTTTTGAGCCAGAATCGAAGAAGCAAATGTAACCAATCTGTTAAATGAAAGGTGTCCGTGAAATTTCGCACTTGACACGGGAATTAATTTCGGTAGAATAGGTACTACCTTACAGGCCACATAAGGAGGAACCTATGGAAGGCAAAGTCCAGATTGAGATCACCTACTGCGTACCTTGACAGCACCACGCTACCGCCACGTGGATGGCGAACGAATTCTTCCGCACCTACGGTCCTGACGCTGCGATAACGATTTCCCCGCGCGGCCAGGGCATCATGGAAGTCTTTGTTGACGGAGAGAAGATCTTCGACAAGAAGGCCGAAGGCAATGTCTACCCCGACCTGGCTCGGGTCCGCAAGATGAAGGAAGTAATCACCGAGCGGATTAGCAACTTGGAGCCTGTTCCCGCCGATAACTAGCTTTTATTGCGTCGGTCAGCCTAGGCAACCGACTTAACGGTTAGACAAAATACACCCCGCTACTTGGTAGCGGGGTGTAGCTTTTTGGGTTTCTCTTCTGCCAATGGCCTGAATCGCATACGAGTGGTTAATATCACGTTGCCTGGGGCCACAATTCTCCCTGGGGCGCTGTTTTCCTGGCGGGTCGGGGTTTGGCCGACGGCGCAGGGAACAGGCGCTCCCTAACTCGCTCCCATATCTCGTCTTTAATCTCATCTACGGGCTTAAGGGCATTGACCTGTGTCCACCGCTTCGGTTCGGCCTCCGCCTGTTCCAGGAACCCCTCCCTTGCCAAGTTGTGGAACGCCAGGTCCAGGTCTTCGAACCTGGTTCCTTCCGCGGTCCTCTCCTGGGCCACTAGTTCCCCCGCCGCGTCCTCGGTAAACACCGTCTGGAAGGACATTGCGCGCTGAATGCCAACCTCGGGGGGCAGGTCAAGCAGGAATACGAGGTCCGGTTCCATTCCCCGGATCGCGAAGTGGTTCAGGAAATTGATGACCTCCAGGTCCAGTCCACGTCCGTAACCCTGGTAGGCCACAGTGGAGCCGTAGAAGCGGTCGGCTACCACCACCTGCCCTTCTTCCAGGGCCGGTAGTATCTGGGACGTTACCAGTTCGACGCGGGCCGCCTCAAACAGCAGGAGTTCCGCCTCCCGGGACAGCGGGCGGTCGCTTTTCAGGTAGCCCCGCAGGTATTCGCCCAGTTCGGTGCCGCCCGGTTCCCGCACCGGCAGGCAGGGGACTTCCAGCTGGGCCAGCCTCTCGACCAGCAATTGGGACTGGGTAGTCTTTCCAGCCCCTTCGCCGCCCTCAAATGCAATGAAAAGTCCGGCCACCGGCGCTCTCTTCCTTGTTTTTGCTATCCACGAATAGGCACGAATTTTCACGAATGATGTAATGCTGGACTGCTGTTCTGAAAGCCCTGCCCTGATTTCCGAAGTAAACCGGAGGGCGGGCGTTGATTTATTCGAGCTTATTCGTGCCTATTCGTGGATGGTCGTTTCGTGGATTAAGGCCGGTAAATCAGCACCGACCGTTCCGGTTCCCGGCCCCGGCTGGTGGAAGCAAGGCTGAACCGTTCTGCCAGCAGGTGCTGTAGCCGCCGCACGTAGGCCCGCTGCGGGTTTAGCTGGACGCTGAACTCGCCGCCCAGGACTCGCTGCGCCGCCTCTTCGGCCTCCATCAGCGCCTTGTCCAGGGTTTCCTTGGACGCGCCATCTTCGCGGCCTCGGCCGTTGCCCCGTACCGGCACCCCCTGTTCCTTGGCCAGCATCCGCAGGAAGTCGGCAATCTGGGGCAGGGTGTTCTTCCGCAGCACGTAGACCGGCGTGCCCGTGGACTCGGCCGACCGCACCAGCTGCGCGCCCCGCCGGTAGTGGGTCTTGGTGGTCAGCACCAGGGACGCCCGGCGCAGTTCGTTGACGATGCCCACGTTCAGGCCCACTTCGGTCTGGGCTGTATCCAGCTTGTCCCGGCTCACCCCGAAGAGAAAGACCTGGGCTTCCAGGGTGCGGCCGCCGTTCTCTCCGGCAGTTGCCGGGGCGCTCTCCGCCCCTTCGCCGTAAATGTCCGGTTGGTGTCCGTCGCTCGGATATGTTGGCTGGAACTGGGGCTGGAAGCTGGCCGGGGGCGCCATTGGCCGGTCCTGATTACGGCCCTGCCTGCGCCCGGAACGGCGGCCGCCGTAACCCTGGTCCTGGTACCCGCCGCCGAACTCCTGCGCCCAGGGAGCCGGCGGGTTGGAGTTGGGGCGCGGGTCGCCCTGCTGTTCCATTACTTCCCCATCGGAATCCAGGCTGCGGACTACCGGCGTGATGGGATAACCCCTGAGCCACTGGTCCACCACCTGGGCCACGCCGTCGTGGACGGCCACCTGCTCCCAGCTTTGAATCTCCACCACCACGTCGAAAGTGGGTGGGGCTTTGCGCTCCAGCACCGTCTTCTGGGTGCCTCGGTAGCGGGCCTCCTGGTCGCCCAGGGTTACCGACTGAACGCCGCCCACCAGGTCGCAAAGGGTGGGGTTCAGGATAAGGTTGTCCAGGGTGTTGCCGTGGGCCGTGGCGATGAGCTGGACACCCCGCTCGGCAATGGTCCGCGCAGCGGCGGCCTCCTCCTCGGTGCCCATTTCGTCAATGATGATCACCTGGGGCATGTGGTTCTCCACCGCCTCGATCATAACGCCGTGCTGCCTGGTGGGCGTGGCCACCTGCATCCGGCGGGCGTGGCCGATGGCCGGGTGGGGCACGTCGCCGTCCCCGGCGATTTCGTTGGACGTATCAACGATTACCACCCGTTTGCGGGCGTTGTCGGCCAGCACCCTTGCCACCTCGCGCAGCATGGTGGTCTTGCCCACGCCGGGCCGCCCCAGCAGCAGGATGTTCTTGTTGGCGAAGGCCAGGTCCTCGATGATCTTGATGGTGCCGAACACGGCGCGTCCGGCGCGGCAGGTAATGCCCACCACCTGTCCCTTGCGGTTGCGGATGGCGGAGATGCGGTGCAGGGTGCGTTCCATGCCGGCCCGGTTGTCATCGCCGAAGTCGCCGATCTCTTCCACCAGGTAATCCAGGTCGTCCCGGGTAATCTCCCGCTCGTCCAGGATGACGTCTCCGGTGGGGAAACGGGCTTCGGGAAGGCGGCCCAGGTCCAGCACCACCTCCAGCAGGTCGGCCAGGTTTTCCTGTCCCAGCAGATTTTCCTTAACCCGGGGGGGCAGGACCTCCAGCAACCGTTCCATTTCTTCCTGTACCAGCTCTTGCGCTGCTACCAATTCACGCCTCCACCGGCGCCATTCCGTACTGCAGGGCCGGAACGGCCACCATTTTCACCATCATCGTATACTCGGCCACCTGCCTTCCGCCCCGGCCGACCAGCCTGTCCCGCACGGGCGACTGGTAGTCTGGCGCCAGCCACCGCAGCCGGGGGCAACGGCAGGATGCGAAGTCCACCAGGCGGAATAGGAAATCCGGATGGTCCGGGTGGGCCATCACCTCCGCTCCCACCGACTTTCCCCGGCTGACCAGCCTGACCCAGCCGACGATGCGGCCCGACTCTTCCGCCACCCATTCCTGCTGCCGGGTGGGGGTCACGCCACGGGCGGGCGCTTCCCTGCCGTCCTGCCACTGGTCGAAGGTAAGCCCCATTGCCTGGCGCACTCGTGAGGGCACACTGGCGCAGTACAGTTGGAACACCCCGTAACTGTCAGACGGCAGCCTGGGCCGCAGTCCGCCTGTCGTCAAATCGTCGGGTGCTACCCCGTTCGCGCCGTTCAGGTGCAGCGGGCCGGGCCCCTCCACCAGGGTCTCATTGCAGGCTACGATGAAACCGCTGCGCCGGGCCAGCTCAATGGTCGGACTGTCCGTGGGCAGCCGCAGGAATATCCGCTCCCCGGCCCGCTCGCCCACCGCCTGGAAAAGGTCCTCCAGCAGTGCCAGCGCGTCGGCGTTAACCTGGTCCAGCTTGTGCTTGCCGCCGTCATCGCCCTGAGTGCCGTTGCCAGCGATTGCCGGAGACCCCGCGGCAGGTAGGTAGAGGCCGTCCACCTCCCACGCCCGCGGACCGGAACGGGTGCGGGCCGAAACCAGTCCGGTGAGCCGGGTCCCCTGCCAGCGGGCCAGCGCCAGCCGGTCCCGGGGCTGAAGCACCGCGTTGCGCCAGAGCCGTGCCCCGTACAGCGGGAACCGGTCGCCGTTCAGCGCGGGACGCGGGCAGGCCAGGTTGGGTTTCCCGGGCGCGTTCAACAGGGTGCAGCGCAGGGCGTCGGTGATTCGAAAAGCCTGAACGGTTGAGTTTGGTTTCATCGGCGCCGTCGCGGTATCTAACTTTCACGACCGGGCGGGCCGGCCGGGTCTGCCGCCAGGTCCAGGAAGTACTGGTGCAGACGGGCATCGTTGGTAAGTTCCGGATGAAAAGCCGTGGCCATCAGGTTGCCCTGGCGTACCGCCACCGCCTGGCCGTTGGACAGGGCCGCCAGCGTCTTCACCTGCTGCCCCACACGAATAACCACCGGGGCCCGGATGAAGATGGCGTGGAAGGGGTCGGGCTCAAGCCCGGTTATGTCCAGGTCCTGCTCGAAGCTGTCAATCTGGCGGCCAAAGGCGTTGCGCTGGACGCCTATGTCCATTACCTGTAGGGGAACGGGGTCGGCCTCGGTTATCTCGTGGGCCAGCATAATCATACCGGCGCAGGTGCCCCAGACCGCCTTGCCCTGGGCTGCCATCGCCTGCACCGGCTCGCGCAGGTGGTAGATGCTCATAAGCCGGCTCAGGGTGGTGCTTTCGCCGCCGGGGATGATGAGACCGTCGATGCCCTCGAGTTGTTCCGGCAACCGGACCTCTCGGCACTCCACGTTGAGCCGCCGCAAAATGGCGATATGCTCGGCAAAGTCACCCTGTACGGCTAATACCCCAATCTTCAATGCAATCCTGTCCGACGGTTAGTTTGGACCTCTTGCCTGTATGTCCGGATCGGACTGGCGGTGCTGGCCTGTCCGGCCCACTCCGGATCCCCAGGGCGGCGAAGGACGGCTTTCCGTTAGATCCGTATCTATCGTCCCCCGCCCCGCCTGTGGCGCAAAAGGTCAGATGCTGCGGGGAGCCAGCAGTTGTTCCTCCGGGATGGAACGGGCACTGATGCCCACCATCGGCTCTCCCAGGTCCTTGGAAACGTCGGCCAAAATCTTGGGGTCGTTGTAGTGGGTTACCGCCTGCACGATGGCATAGCCCCGCTCGACCGGGTTGCCCGACTTGAAGATGCCCGATCCCACGAAGACACCGTCGGCGCCCAGCTGCATCATCAGCGCGGCGTCGGCGGGGGTGGCCACGCCACCGGCGGCAAAGTTGACCACTGGCAGGCGGCCCTGCTCGCGGGTCTGGGTCAGCAGTTCCAGGCTGACGCCCAGGTTGCGGGCCTCCACCACCAGTTCGTCCTCGGGCATGTTCTGCAGCTTGCGGATGGCGTCCTGCACCGCCCGCATGTGGCGGACGGCCTCCACCACGTCGCCGGTACCGGCCTCGCCCTTGGTGCGAATCATGGCCGCGCCCTCGGAAATGCGGCGCAGGGCCTCGCCCAGGTCGCGGCACCCGCAGACAAAGGGGACCTGAAAGTCGTGCTTCCAGACGTGGTGCACCTCGTCGGCCGGGGTGAGCACCTCGGACTCGTCGATATAGTCGATGCCGATAGCTTCCAGTACCTGGGCCTCAACAAAGTGACCGATGCGGCACTTGGCCATGACGGGAATGCTGACCGTATCCATGATCTTCTGGATGATCGCCGGGTCGGTCATGCGGGCCACCCCGCCGTCGGCGCGGATGTCGGCGGGCACCCGTTCCAGGGCCATAACGGCCACGGCCCCCGCCTCCGCGGCGATCTCCGCCTGCTCAGCGTTGACCACATCCATAATAACGCCGCCCTTCAGCATCTGGGCGTGCCCAGCTTTAACGGTATAGGTACCGGTAAGAACGTCAACCATATCCAAAATCCTCCGACTGGAGATAGGGGGCTATTCTGTAATTGAAGGTGTAACTTGGCAGTATTATACGGCCTGAGAGATGACTATATCAATTGCTGCGGAGATAGGGTGGGGATGGGGGAACTAAGAGAGTTGAAAGCAAGAGTTGGAGTATAGTCACTGCACGAGCTTCAGAAAATTGGACTGGCCTCGTTGGCAAGTCGACTGATTGGTTTCGACTCAATTGAATTTGTCGAGAGTCTGTTTTGGTCTAGCGGTTGATGTTAGTGATGGTCCTCTTAGTGTTCGCAGTCTCATGTTCAATAGGCTTGAGCTAGTTCCAGGTCACCTTGTCGCGGTTGGTTAAGGAAGTTCGCATGATGGGGTACTTCCTAGGTCCCTTTCCGGAGGAAACTCGCCATTCAGACTTTCTTAATCTATGCGCTGGCCTAGCGGGTTCATAAAGGAGGTAGCTTAACATCACAGGCCATTAGCATTCCTGGCGCCCTCGGATTTTCTTCTACCTTATACTGCACCTCTATGCCCGAGATTCTTAGATGGTATGGTACTGAGCTAATCTCAGTCTCGTGAACAAATACATCTTGACCCGAGGTACTACCGATAAACCCGTATTTCTTGACATCATCAAAAAACCTTATAGGACCTTGAACGACCTGGCCTGGTGCCAAATCGTACTCAGAGGCCTGCAGCACTTGGCTAGCCTGCCCAGGTAAACTAAGCCGCTTCAATTGCTCCGTAAAGGCTCTAAGGCGGTGGGGTGGATTCCTTGAAGAATCATTAGCAGAGTCTTTCCCGTTATTGTCACGAAACTCATTCAAGGAAGTTCGCAATAATTCCACCCCATCGCTAAATACTTCGTAGCCACGAACTGGGTCTCGCAACGTATCTACTATTTTGAGCGAGTAGGTCGAAATGGCATTGCTGTTTAGCCTTGGTGTAGTCGAGCCGCTGATGAGAATTCTAATCAACATGAGCAGTTGATGCTTATATGCTCGCAGTTCACGATATGATTGGCTCCCGTTGAGCCACTTGTCCACAATTAGCAGGGATACTCCACTAACATAATAGGGTTCGGGCCTATGATCACTGGCAAAGAGTCTACCTTCGTAGGCCTTCAACAATTCACCGTAATAACGGGGATGACTGTGTGGCTCGTCAAGGAACATGCCTATAAAAGACGTGATTTGACCAGTCAAAGTAACTATGTTGCTAGGACGTATATTGTCCATAGCATATTGTTTCGAGC
>DAOUHR010000184.1:0-3784 GCA_034428635.1 Dehalococcoidia bacterium | reverse complement strand
CACCAATACCTGATCTACTACAACACCGCTCGTCCCCACCAGGGCCTCAAGGGCAAGACTCCCCTGGAGACCTTGCAACTTTTGTCATCGATTTAGCTAACACATACAATTCTGAACGGAGTGCAGAATCTGAACTCCATCCCACAGGCCGACTGGGGGACCCGTCACCGGGCTGCCATCCAGGATTTCAGGCCCTTCGGCAAGCTCAGAGCGACCTGCCTTATACCTGGCGGATGTCTGCCACCTATGGTCTGAATCTAAAACGCGATTGCCCTGGGGGGATCAAACCCGCCCTGGCTCAAGTCCAGGTGTCTCCCCAAGCCAATACCACCACAATTGGAACGCTGCCTGTTCCCGGCAATTATGCCAGCAGCCCGTCCAGCCCGCCCTCCAGGTATTGGTCGGCCAGCAGGGTAAATCTGCCCAGCTTGTGTTCGCTGTAAGGGTTGGCTCGGGCCAGCAGGTCCCCCAGCGATTCGGCCGTTTCCTGGGTACCGGCGGACACCAGCAGCAGCGCGGCATCCCGCTTCTGTGCCTCAACCCGTATGTATTCGGTGGGTTCCTCTCCGCCCGTCAGCACCAAAAACCTGGTGTCGCACATCAGGCTGGCCATCTGGATATCCGGCCGCCCCGCCCGGGTAATCACCGCCTGGTTGGGGTAGCGTCCAAAATAGTTGGGCCCCGAGTCCATGATGTTGCCGCCGATGAGAAACCGGTCCACCCACAGTTCCGGGTCTTCCGGCTCCCGCACCCACTCTCCCTCCAGAAATGCCGCCACCTGTCCCAGCGTAAAGGCCAGCATCTCCCGATCTTCGGGAATGGCGCCCAACACGGGGATGCCCCGCCTCTTTAAGGCCGTCACCAGTCCGTCTTCCACACTCTTGCCCTGGTGGCGCAGCACGTCGTTGATAATCACACCCCCTGCGCTGCCGCCAAGCCGGTCCCATTCTTCAGCCAGCATCTCGGTGGTGGTCCCCAGGTCCTGTCCTGCCGCGTGCGCGTGAATCAGCGTCGTCGGACACCCTTCCGGGACCGCCGGAGCGTCCCATTCCACCAGCACAGTGTCGAAAGCTGCCTCCAGCCCCGCCACGGCTTCGACCACCTGGCCGACCCGGGCTTCGGACAGTCGGGTGGGAGGCTGCCGGTGGTCAATGGCCTGGGGAAAGGGCGAAGGGACGGCATCTTGCGGCGAACCCAGGGCCGCCAGCATCTCCGCCATAAACCTAATATCCGGGTCCGACGGAGGGGCGGCGGACAGCGGTTTGTAATAGGCTACCTTCCTGCCCCTGGCAGCCTCGCGTTGGGCCAGCGCCCCGGCCAGGCAGGTCTTGCCGGCCCCGGGCCGGGTGGAAACTATGTTCAACGTAGCCAAGCGCGCCTCCGGTACCCTCTTCGTTGATCGTTGCCGCCAAAAATTCTACCATAGGTGCCGCTGGCGCTGGGGCAGGACAGCCACGCAGGCAGGCCAATCGCATTGTGTTCAAATTGTCATTCTGATACGTTTACATTGTCATTCTGAACGGAGTGAAGAATCTAAACTCCATCCCACCGGCCGACTGGGGGACCCGTAACCTGGCTGAGATGCAGGATTTCAGGCCCTTCGTCAAGCTCAGAGCGACTTGTCCTATGCCTAGCGGATGTCTGCCCCCTATAGTCTGATTCTAAAACGCGATTGCCCTACCCGCCTCCAGGGTCTTTCGATTTTCCAAGATGTCCCTTCCCCCTTGATGGGGGAAGGTTAGGATGGGGGTGAAAGTGCAAGGCAACGAGTCATCTGGCCGAAGAACGCCCCCCTCACCCTAACCCTCTCTCGCCAGGGGAGAGGGAAAATCGAAAGACCCTGCCCTCCCGGTCACCCTGGTCGACACGAAACCTTGGGAAATGGCATAATAATGTAACCCTGACGGCATATAGAAGGAGATAGAAATGTCAGCAAGAGTCAACGGACTTGGCCATATCGGCTTTTTCGTCAAAGACCTGGAAGTCATGAAGGAGTTCTACGGCAACTTCATGGGCATGAAACTGACCAAGGTCGGCCCCATAGGCGCTTTCTTCAGCGCGGACCCCGAAGGAGTCGATCACGAAATCGCCCTGATGACCGGCCGCCAGTCCCTGGAAGACCCCCAGTGGATCCAGCAGATTTCCATGCGCGTCGATTCCCTGGACGACCTCCGCGACTTCAAGAGCCGCATCCTGGAGCGCGGGTATAAGCTGGACCGCATCGTTACCCACGCCAGCGCCATCGGCTGCTATTTCCGCGACCCCGAAAACAACCCCACCGAGGTATTCTGGCTCACCGGCTACACCTCCTGGGCCCAGATCGGCGTCCCCATCGACATCGACCAGTCCGACGAGGCGGTCATGGAAGACGTGCGCCGCTCCTACGACGTGGCCAAAAACGTGGAAATGGGCAAAGTGCCCACCCCGGAAACGGCGCAGGCCATCCGCGAACTCGGCGCCGCAGCCGCCGGCGTTCGATAGGTAGCTCACCGACCGGAAACGGTTGCACGTAGCTTGCACGTAGCTCTTGTAGGGGCAGCCCTTGTGGCTGCCCTTTTCAGTTGACCTACCGCCCACAATTTCTGGGCCCGGTAAAACGCTGCTTCCATGGGCTTGAGCATCAGGCCCAGCGCGAACCGGGACCCGCCCCCGAAGAACCGGATGAAGAATCCGGCGGCCAGAATCACCCAGCTGAGGCTGAAACGCCGCAAAGCTCCCTCCCCGTTGGCTGGCCCATTTATCCACCACGGTCGCGGTTAAGGGCAGCCGCCAACGTCATTGCCCAACAGAAAACGGAACCTGATCCTCTATCCCAGCCCAGACCACGTCAACTCCCCCCTTGCCACTTCGCATAACCCATCCCCACCATAAGAATACAAGATCAAAAAGGGAAACGGAGGTAATCACCCACCATCGTAGGGGCAGACCTATGTGTCTGCCCTGGCCCACCCACGCAATCGTAGGGGCAGACCTATGTGTCTGCCCTGGTCGAGGGACAATGCCCCCTGTCATTCCGGTACCAACCCCGGGGAACAGGCAAGAATGGCACAAAATGGGACACTTTTCAAAAAATCCCATTAGTGAACATTAGTGCCTATTCGTGGAAGAAAAAAAGGAGACAGACAACCATGCGAACCCTCAGCGAAATCAGAAGAGAAATCCGAGCCCTCCAGCGCAAATATCACCGCCAACTCACCATCTACCGTATGCGCCGCGTCACCGAACAGGTCCACCACGACTACGCCCGCGCCGTAGCCGACCAGCAGGAACCGCCCAAACCCCTGGAGGTAATCCGCAAGATCGCCGACCAGGGCTTCCACCTCACCACCTGGATGCACCTGCACAACTACCTGGACAAGGTTAGGGAACAGGGAGACATCCCCGAACCCCGGCGCATGCTGCTGGCCCTGCTCCCCTGGGCCTGGGAGAGCAAGTACGACCGCCTGCTCATGCGGGAACTGCCCGCCCCCAAGCCCAAACCCGACCTGTCCCTGCTCTGGGCCCGATGGTTCGCCATGGCATAAGACCCGAACGACGGCAAAACCCCCATCGTAGGGGCAGACCTATGTGTCTGCCCTGGCCCACGGCGGTAATGGTAGGGGCAGACCTGCGTGTCTGCCCTGGCCTGGGGGCTGTCGTCAAATTGAAGTTAGAACCGTCCGAGCGTCCCTTTTCGTCGTTCCCGCGAAGGCAGGAACCTCGCTGGGCTGAGGTCGAGGTTCCTGCCTTGGTAACAATGACATTGAATATGACGACAAGCCCTAAGGACAATACCTCTTCCTCC
>DAOUHR010000183.1:0-3760 GCA_034428635.1 Dehalococcoidia bacterium | reverse complement strand
TACCGTCCCCAGACCAACGGGAAGGTGGAGCGGTTCTGGAGAACTCTGAACGAGGACCTGCTGGAGGGAACTACCTTCGAGACGGTGGAGGAACTGCAGAATGAACTGCAGCAATACCTGATCTACTACAACACCGCTCGTCCCCACCAGGGCCTCAAGGGCAAGACTCCCCTGGAGACCTTGCAACTTCTGTCATCGAATTAGCTGACACATACAAGGGACCGGGGCCAGGGCTGGCTTGAAGGGCGGGGCGGGGCCGTCCAGCATGGATGCCCCGCAGGCGGCCTGCCCTCCCCCGGCATGGTAGGTCCACGCTGCGACCTGGGCCGGCTCAACGTCCCAGGGCCTCAGACTTTCCACTGCCATGGGCAGCGCCCTGGCCACCGCCCACCGGTCGGCGCCCACCAAGGCCACGCTGGCTGGAAAGGAGGGGTACGCCAGGTTGCTGACCGCCTCGGGCAGGTTCCCGATCCGCTCCAAGACCTCCCGTTCCGTATCCCACTGGGACACCCACACAAAATAGACAAAAGCCTTGACTTGCGGTGCCGTCTTCCAGATATACCGTCCGACGGCCTGCACGGTATCCCGTTCCACCCAGGCGACTCCCTCCAGTTCCCAGTCGTCGACCACGTAACGGATCGCCACCTGGTTGATGGTCTCGATCCGGGGCATTTCATATCTCAGGAGTGATCAGATTCCGTCATTGCTATGCCAGGACATGACAGCCGGCGCGAGGTCGCTCCAGGAGCCGCCATCGAAATGGTCAGGCGCGAGCCAATAGCGGGTTGTTCGAGGCAGCCGGCAGCCGAAGGACACGATCCTCAGCCGCCCCCGCTTCTGGAGATACTGGGCAGCCTGCATTACCTGGACTTCGTCCCGCCCCTTGGCCCGGGCTATCTCTGGGCAGCTGACCAGTGTCGTCATGATAACTTGTCGTAGCACGTCATACCTGACGTCAAATGGGTCGATGGCCGGACGCCGTGCCGGTCCCGGGACGTGCGGCTCATCCGCCGGCCAAAAAACGGGGGGGCCATAGCGCCTCAGGTCCGGCGGCTGCCATTCGCGCTTACGCCGGGCCCAGAGCTGCCCCCGCCGGGAGTTTTTCATGCGGAGAATGCGCTCATCTGCCGCGGATTCGTCGACCGCGGGATCGTCCAGGACTTCATGGACCTCCTCCGTCAGGAAGCGGGCGTCGCCTGCGAACTTTTCCGCCGACACGTCGGCATCGTCTTTGGCTCCGTGGTCGGCGTCGTGGTCGGTGTAGTCAACGGCGTCGAGACTCTCTGCGGGGGCGTCATCCTCGTCGTCGTCATAGCTGTCCACGTAGTCGTCAACCGTGTCGTCGTGGTCGGACTGGCAGTCGTGGTGATAGCTGCTATAGCCGTATCCATGATTCTCTGCCATATGAGGACCGTAACATCCGACTTGGAAACACTTTTATTTCCTTCCCGTCCCCCCTTTAGGATCTGCGGGCGTGGCCGTGGGCAATCAGGCTGGCGGCGCGGGTGCTGATCAAGGCCAACAAAAGAGCAAGGGCGGTTAAGAAGTAGAGTTTGGGCATGCCAGGAAGGGCGGTAAGGTAAGGAGGTTCCCTCATGGCCTACGTGGTCTGGAAGGTTATCAACGGGCACGGCCCCTATGCCTACCTGTGCGAGTCGGTGTGGGTGGACGGCAGGCCCCGGGTGCGCCACCTGAGGTATCTCGGCCCCTGGCGGGAGGAGGGCCCCGACCAGGTGAAGCCGGGCTCGGTGGTCCATACCCCGGATGGCCGGGAGGTCCGGGTGCCGGACTTCAGCCCGTCGGTGCGGAGGCGCTTAGGCAGCAGGCCGGATGCGCCGGTCGACCCGGTTCCGGAAGCCCGCTTAGGCAGCAGGTCCGATGGGGCGGCTGCAACCGGAGCCGAAGCTGGCTTAGGTAGTAGTCCGAGACCCGACTTAGGCAGCAGCTTCGCCGCGGAGTTAGGCAGTAGATCTGACGATACCAATGAAGACTTAGGCAGCAGGAATCAGGCCGCCGGCGCTCAGCCTCTGCCCACGCCGGTCCGCCCGCACCGCCTGTCCGACGATTCCTGGGGCGTCCTGTCCCAGAGGCCACTGGCCCAGGGCGAACTGGTGATGGTCAACACTGCCTCGGGGAAGAGATGGATCGCCACGGTCACTGAGGTGCTGGAGCCGGTCCAGCGGGGCTACGTCGCCCGTACCTCCGGGCGCCCGCAGCCCCGGCCAAGCGTTGCTTAACGCCTGTCAAGGTGGGGGCCGGCCAGCGGTGCTCGGTGAAGTCCGTCTGGTGACGGCCTCCCGTCATCTCCCTGGTGGAGCTGCCACCGGTGGCGGTTTAGCTCGTCTCGCCCGGAGATGGTCAGCCAGGAAGGCCTGGGGTCTTGATGTAATCGGGATTCAGCCCGCATTCAGCGAGGGGATGCGGTATCGGTGGGAACGGGAATGAAGGTGGGCCCTGGCGTTGCCGTGGGCAGAAAACCCGCTCCAGCGCCACCGGCGGCAGCTGGGAGCATCCCAAAAAGTGCAGCAAAATAAAATTGCCAAAAATAAAATAGGGCATTTTGTCAAGATACGACAAGGACCACAGGCCTCCGGAGAACTCCGGCACCGGCAGTTTGCGCCGTAGCTGGCCGGCAAATCAGGGTTCCGGTTGATGCCACAGGAGCCGTCCTCTCGGAGCTGCTCCTCAGCCGGACTCTTTTTGCTCCCAGCTACCCCAGCTCGTATTGCGTTTTTGCGACGCTCAATTGAGCACAAATGAGATAATGCGGTCATGCAAGAATTTCTCTATCTCGTCTTGGCAGCGGTAGCCGCTCAATTGTTCATAGTTGCTTGCTTCAAACTCATTCGTGGAACTCTTCACCAGTGGGGCTTTCACGAGGTCGCTGCCCTTGCCGTTCTGCTCCCGTTATGTCTCGGAGCAGCTCTCTTATCTGGATGATCCGGTGCCCATTTACCGCCGTCATGTTCCCTAGGCAGACCAAGCAAACATTGAGCATCAGAAACATATGGCGTCCCCTAAAGAGTCCGCTGCTGCAGGGCCATGGCCACTGCTCCCCGCTTCCATAGAGTCGGATGCTTCGCAATGCACCGGGGGGGACCCGCTTCAGCCCGTCATAGAACATGCCCTGGGCCAGCACACCGGCCAGGGAAGCCATCAACACAGGGTCATAACCCTTCCCAACCACGCCCCCCAGAACCTGGCCACCCTGCGGAATATCTCCCACAACCTGTTGAAACGGGAAACTTCCCTCAAAGTGGGCATCCAGGGCAAACGCCTGCAAGCCGGTTGGAAAGAAGATTACCTGCTTAAAGTCCTTCGCAGTTAAGATGCGATTGCCCTGGATGGTTAGGCTGCGGAGACGCTCGCCCCGGTGCTAAACGTCTATAATTGGCTCCGTGTTACTCCCGAATTTACACCCCCACCTTAAGCTCAGTTTCCTGCTGGTGGTCGCCGTGACCCTCCTGGTTTCCGGGACCTCCACCACCTTTTTGGCCCTCCCCGCTTCCGACCGGCTCGGCCTTTCTGGGTCGCAATACGGCTGGCTCGCCACAGCCGGGAGCTTGGGAAAACTGTTCGTGCTGCCAGCAGCTATCTGGGTGGACTCCCGTCCGCCGCACGGAATGATGGCGGCCGGTGCCCTGGTGCTGGCTATTGGTCTCGTCCTCTTGATTCTCTCGAACAGTTTCGCTCTGGCCGTCGTTGCAACATTTGTAATGGGAGCAGGGGGAGCCGCAGTCGGGTCCCTTATCTTCTATGT
>DAOUHR010000182.1:0-26459 GCA_034428635.1 Dehalococcoidia bacterium | reverse complement strand
AATGTTGGTGGCGGACTCTTCCAGGTCGTCGAAACTGTAGGCCGAGGAATAACCCGCCTCCTTGGCCACGCCGGCGTAATTGATTTCCTGGGCGTTGGGAACAGGCTGCCCGCCGGTGGTGGCGTAGCACTCATTATCCAGCAGGATGTGGCAAAAGTTTTCCGGCTTTTTGCCGGCAATGGTGGCCAGGATTCCCAAGTTCATCAGCAGCGAACCTTCGGAATCGAACAACACCACCTTCTCATCGGGCAAACCGAGGGCCAGGCCCAGGGCCGCCGACGTGGTATGGCCCATGGCGCCGCCCAGGTTCAGGTCACGGCTCTCCTTGGTGGTGAATTCCCGCCAGTGGCGACCGGATGTGCCGGTGGGAATCACGATGGAATCTCCCCGGTGGTCCTGGAAAACTCGGAATACGTCTGAGGACTGAATCATTGACTGCCTCCGTTATGCAAGTCCTTCTCGTTGTGTAATACGTTCCTCCAATGACGCTCCGTATAGCAACGGTGCACATTGGGGATAGGGTTGGGGAGTGGGACATTTGAGTCTTCACTCCCAAACTTTTTTCCCGTTGAGGGGAAGGGACTGCGCTATCGATTAAATCCGTGGTATTCGTCGCCGACCAGGATGGCCACTGGCCGCTTGGTGTTTTTGGCCTCTTCAAAGGCAACGGAAATCCGGTGGCTGTCGGCGTCCTGTTCCACCAGGTAATAATTTATTCGGAAAGCGTTAAGGAATGGCTCGGTGTAGCGGGCCACCGAGTCGGTTATTACGCCGTGCCGGTTCCAGCCCCGGTACCCAATCACCATTACCAGCGGGAATCCGGAGTCCAGAGCCATTCCCCGGATGGAGTCGCCCGACTCCATCATGCCCGTGTTCTGAATCAGGCACACTGGGGTCTGGCCGCCAATTATCAGTCCCAGCGCGATAGCGAAGGTCTCGCCCTCCCGGGAAGCCGGCACAACGTCCAGCCAGGGCTGTTCCTTCATCAACTCGTACAGGTAGTTGGTCTCGCTGTCGGGGATGGTCACCACGTGGGTAACACCATTCTTTTGGAACTCTTCTATCAAGGCTTCGGGGCTTAATACCGCTGCCTGCTGTTCAACCATGAAAATCCTCCTTGCCTGTTTCCTGACCTAACAGTGGGGTTTCCGGCGCCTGGGGATGATTTGCTTAGGCTGTGTACTGCGGGCATTATAGTAATCCCTACCAGCAGGGTCAATTTTGACCAGAGGATCGGCGGCCCGGCGTGGACAGAGCCCGCCTCAGCCCCCAAGGCGAGCCCACTAAACGGGGGCCTGTGGTAGAGTTGTCCCGGAGGTGGCCCGATGACATACGCGATTGGTATTGTAGGATGTGGCGCCATTGGCCGTGCCCTGCTGCGGGCGGGAGACGAAGGGACCCTGGGAGTGCCGGTTGCCGGAGTGACCAGCCGCACGGCCTCCACGGCGGAGGACTTCCTTGAAACCCTGAATGCACCTCCCCCTTACGTGGACCTGGCCGAATTGGTCCGCCGCTCGTCGCTGCTGGTAGAAACGGCCGGCGGGCATGTGGTCCCTTCCCTGGCCGAAGCGGCCTTTGGGGCCGGCAAGGACCTGATGGTCATAAGCATTGGCGCCCTGCTGGAGCACCCGGACATTATCGATCAGGCTCGTACTACGGGCTGCCGCCTTTACGCCCCCTCCGGCGCAATTGCAGGCCTGGACGGGATCAAGTCCGCCTGCCAGGGCAGGGTGGACACCGTCGAAATGGTCTCGCGAAAACCAATCACCGCCCTGGAGGGCGCCCCGTATCTGCTGGAAAACGAAATCCCAGTCTCCGGTTTTAACGAGGCGACTGAAGTGTTTTACGGCACGGCAAGGGAGGCCTGTCGCGGGTTCCCGTCCAACCTCAATGTTTCAGCGGCGGTGATCCTGGCGGGAATTGGACCCGACCGTACAACGGTTCGAATAGTTGCCGACCCGTCCCTGGAACGCAACTGCCACGACATTACCGTGGAGGGAGAGTTCGGCCTACTCAGAGTGCATATCGAAAACATCCCTTCCGAAAACCCCAAGACCGGCCGGTTGACGGCCCTGTCCATCATAAGGTCGGTGCGGGACGTTGTAGACCCGGTGAAGATCGGGACATAAGAGGGCCATAACGTGGAAGGGAGTGGATTCGGGGCGAGCCAGGGGTTTGCCCCTTTCGGGCGCGGAAGCAGGCGATGCCGCACCCGATTTCCCTAGGAACTGCCTTAAGCGAATTACGTTTGTGCAGCGGATGCCACTTCTTCGAGGATAGAAATCTGATCGTCGAGGCTCTCGGCCTCCAGGGACAGCCTTTCCCATTCTTCCCAGCAGGAAAGCTCTTCCTCCTTAAGAAGTCGGTATTGCTCCGCGCTGTCTGCAATCTGGGTAGTGTCCCCGAATTGTTCCGGACTGGCGAACATCACTTCCAGTTCCGATATCTGCGCTTCTTTTGTCGCCAGTGCTGCGGTCACTTCGTCAATTTGCAGGTGCAGCTTTCTGGATTCCTGGTTTAGCGTCCGACGCTGAACTTCCGTCTCGGTCAGGGGCCGGCCTGAACGTCGCCGGGTAACTGCCTGTCCGGGACCAGGCTGCACTTCTTTTACTGACGGCTTTGATCCGTTCCGGTGGGTTTCCGTTGCCTTAATGTGAAGATAATTATCATAGTCGTCAGGGAAAAACGACGGACGACCGTCAACTATTTCGACAATCTTGTTGGCAATCTGACGGATAAGGGTTCGGTCGTGGGTGATCAGGCACAAGGCGCCGTGATAATCTCCCAGGGCATCGGCCAGGATTTCCCGGGAAACGATGTCCAGGTGGTTGGTAGGCTCGTCCATCAGTAGCAGATTGCTGGGCTGCAGCAACAACTTGGCCAGGGCCACCCGCGCCTTCTCGCCGCCGGACAGCACCGAAATTGGCTTCAGGACGTCGTCTCCCGTGAACAGGAAACCGCCCAGGGTGGTCCGCAGGTTCTGCTCCGACTCCGCTGGCGCTGCCTGTTTCAGTTCTTCAATAATAGTGTTGCCGCTATTCAGTAAATCCAGCACATGCTGGGCATAGTAGGCCGGCACCACATTGTGGCCCAGGGTTCTCTGGCCATCGTCGAAAGGCAGCACTCCGGCCAGCATCTTCAACATAGTGGTCTTGCCGGCGCCGTTGGGTCCCACCAGGGCGACCCGGTCACCTCGAGACAGGGCCAGGTTCACGCCCTGGTAGACCACATTCTCCCCATAACGCTTGCTTACATTGCTGAGCGTAATGACTTCTGTGCCGCTGCGGGGTGGACTCGGGAAGGAGTAGTGTATTTTCCTGGTGGCGCGGGGCAACTCGATAATCTGGATTCTCTCTAACTGCTTCAGGCGACTCTGCACCTGTGTGGCCTTGGTGGCTTTGGAGCGGAACCGTTCCACGAACCGCATCTGCCGCTGGATTTCCCTTTCCTGCCGGGCCGCGGTTGATCGCAGCACCTCCAGGTACCGTTCCCGCGCCTCCAGGTAGTCGTCGTAGTTGCCCTTGTGCAGCGCTACCCCGTCCGCCTCAATGGCCAAAACCCTGGTTGCCACCTGGTTGAGGAAGGCCCGGTCGTGGGAGGTAATGAGGACGCCGCCCTGGAAGGAGGAAAGGTATTTCTCGAACCAAAGGTTGGCTTCCAAATCCAGGTGGTTGGTAGGCTCGTCCAGCAGAAGCAGATCGGGGTGGCGGAAGAGAATTCTGGCCAGGGCAGCCCGCATGGCCCAGCCGCCGCTGAACTCCCCGATGGAACGGGAGAAATCGGACTGCTTAAAGCCCAGACCCGAGAGTATCGCCTTGGCCTCATGGTCCCTATCGTCGCCACCGGCAGCCTCCAGGGCCGCATCCAGCCGGGTAAGGCGTTGCAGCAGTTCGTCCTGAACGTCTGGATCAGCCTCGACGGCCAGCGCTTCCTGGGTGGCGGCGATGTCGTCCGAGATGGCCCTTGCCTCCACCCCCGCGTCCAGAATTTCCTGGAGCAGGGACTTTCCGGCAAAGGCTGCTGTCTCCTGCTTGAGGTAGCCGACGGTGAGGTTTCGCTGCCTGGTGAGGGAGCCCGTATCCGAAGCGGCTTCACCGGACAGGATATCCATGAGGGTGGTCTTGCCGGACCCGTTGGGACCAACAAGTGCAATGCGGTCGCCGGCGCCAATGTTCAGGGTTAGATCCCTGAACAGCGTCCGGTCCGAGTAGGCCTTGCTGATGTCGGTAGCCAGTAGCATTAAGAAATTTTCCCCGGATAATTCTAGCTACTCCGACCAGCGTATGCAAATAGAGTGATATACTATTTACACGTCTTAGACATTTAACTGGCTGCCACTTTCAGAAAGGGGATTCATGCTACAAACTGAACGAGTAGCCTTTCTGTTCGCCGATGCTCGGGACCTGTACCAGGACGCCTTGGAAATGCTGGACCAGGACCGGTTGCGTAATGCCGCCGACAAGTCCTGGTGCGCCACCAAGGGTGCTACCGATGCCTTGATTCTGGCTCGCACCGGGGAGGAACCGAGTACTTCCGGCCAGACCATGCGGATGATCAGGCAGTTGCGAAGACAAGACCCTTCCCTGGAGCAAATGCGGGTTAGTTACGCTCATCGCCAATCTTTTCTGCACGGCGCCGCTTTTTACGACGGGATACTGGAGCCGGCGGATGACATCATCGCAGATGTGCGGGAAACCATAGACTACATCCGTGACGCAGAGGCAATGGCGGACAGGGCATGACTGCAATTGGCCGCACCCCGCATTAAGAACAGCACCCCCACTAGAACGCCGGCCGGTTCAGCACAGATTGGTCAATCTTCCTGGATATCAACTGCCCGTCATCCGGTGTGCCCAGCAACTGGCCGTCGTCCACCATCACCTTGCCTCGCAGCATCACCGTGGTGGGCCATCCCTCAATTTGCCAGCCATCCCAGGGACTGTAGTCCCGCAGATGCAGGTCGGCCATGGTGAGGGTCTTCTTGATAGACGGGTCGATGATGGTTATGTCGGCGTCGCTGCCGGCGGCTATCGCCCCCTTGCGCGGGTACAAGCCCAGCATTCTTGCTGCGTTGGTGGACGTAACGTTGACGTAGTGCTCCAGGGACATTCCCCGCTGCACCACCGCATCGGTGTAGTTCACCCCCATTCGGATCTCAATGCCGATGTTGCCGCCCCGAACGTCCACCACGTTCCGGCCCGCAATCTTGTCCAGGTAGGTGGTAAAGCTGCTGTCGGTGGCGGTGAAGGACAGGTCCCGCCGCATAAGGCCATCCCACAAGTGTGTGCGGTCGTCCTCGTACTTCAGCGACGGGTAGGTATGGTACTTCATCCCGTCGTCTTCCCGGTAGTTGTCGCAGTTGAAGGACAGGGCCAGGGTCAGCACCTCGCCATAGACTGGGTGCCCATCGGCCCTCGCCTCGGAAATGGCGTCCAGGCCATCCTTGGCGGTAACGTGGACGAAGTAAAGACCCGCTTCCGTGCGCTGGGCCAGGCGGATGACGTGCTGGAAGGCCAGGTCCTCCACCAGCTTGGAATGAATATGGTGGACGTTGTACCAGTCCCATTGATCACGCTGCTGGGCCAGCAGGTAGTTATACATCACCAGTTCGTCGTCCTCGCCGTGGACCGCCAGCACCCCGCCGTGGCGCGAGATCTGCGTCATCACGTCTGCCAGGCGGCCGGTGTCTATCTTGCCAATGGGGGTCAGGCTGTTTACCCGCCCCTCCGGGGGCCGGATGTCGGTGGTGAAGACCTTGATGCTGGGAAAACCGGCGTTGACCAGTTCGCCGTAGCGGGAAATGGCGTCGGGCGTGCTGCCGCTGGAATAGATGCAGTGGGTGGAGTAATCGGTATATGCGTTGCCCCGCCAAACGGATATAAAGTCGTGGATGCCGGCCGGCAAATCACCCTCGTTGGGCACGGGCGCAAAGTCCATCACCGTGGTCGTGCCGCCCCAGATGGCGCCCAGGGAGTGGTCCAGCGGCCCGGCGTTTGGCGTGCCGGCCACCAGCTGCCGCGCCCCCGGCTGCACATTGGCGGCAGCGTGGGCGTGGGTCTCAATGCCGCCAGGAACCACAATTTTGCCTGCAGCGTCGATAACGGTGGCGCCTTCCCGGGGCAGAAAGCCAGGCAGGGCCACCGCAACAATTTTCTCGCCCTGGATTCCCACTTCCCATTCTCCGGTCCCGCCGGGCGTTACTACTGTTCCTCCGGTAATCAGCTTGTCCAGCATAGCCACCTCCGTAAGTTGCGGGCAGTCGTGCCCGGCTAAAGGGGTTGCGTAGGGATGCGGCGATTATGTAGCCTCGCCCAGGAGTGCGCAAGGGGATATATCATCGCCGTCACTTTGCTTCGCCGTGTGCTGGAACGAATAGACATTTCGGGACGCGGCCTCGACCAAGAAGGAGATGGGAACGCAGCGAATCCACAAAGCTACATCGCACTACGAGCCATGTAATTGTTCGACCTGTCAGGTTATACTTTGGCTGTGGCAGAAGTAATTACCCCATCCCTTAAAGCGCATCGTCAGGATTCATCGGGGCCGACATACCGGAACTTCCCTTGTTCAATTCCCTCTCTCGCTCAACACAGCGCCACCAGTGGAATCGAACGCGCTGCAGTTTTTCCGGTATTGTCCCCTGTATCCTTCCCTCCTGATCTGCAATGACAGCATCCCGTCGCCACTCGCCCATTGCCGACCGCATGGCCGGCTTCTTCACCCGGTACTCCTCCTGGACCATTTTCACCATCCTGGCCGTAACTGCCCTGCTGGTTTTGCCCATCCTTTTTATGCAGCCCACCGAGCAGGCTTCGCAGGAACCTGGCGGCCCCGTATTCGACCTGCGGGACAAGGTCAACGCCCAGTTTCCGGCCCCAATTCACATAGCCAGCTTCATCGTCGAAGACCGGGAAGGCGATGTTCTGCGCCAGGCGCCCCTGTGGGAGCTGTACGTTAACGAGGAGGAACTGCGTCGATCGGATATGGCCGACCTGCTGTTCTACGGTTACGACGTGGATACCCAGCGCGAAACCCAGGGCATTTACACCGTAGCGGACGCCGTTAACGACGTTTTAGTTCTGGGTTCGGCCGGCGCTGTAACCCTGGAAACTGCCACCGACGCCCAGGTGAAGGAGGCCATACGGCTAGCCCTGGGCGGTCCAACCGGCCCCTTTCTGCGGGAGAGTTTTTCCAAGGATGCCGGCCTGGAAACCCGGACGGTTGACGGTCGAGAAACAACGGTATGGAGCGCCAGGGCCCTCACCATTTTCGTAGCCGCCGACAACACAAAGCTGGGCGGCGGACCCCAGACTATCAGTCTGTCTAACGACGAATCGGTCCTGGAAAAGGAACGCCTGAACCGCCGGATGCTGGCCACCCTCCGGGGCAAAGAGGAAAACTACCGCCTTTGGGGCCTGGCCCTGGACGTAAACCTGACTTCCCGCGAACAAGGGCAGACGGCCATTCCCTATATCGCCGCCACCGTGATCCTGGTGCTGGTGGTGGTGGGCATTACCCTCCGCTCCCTCAAGGCCGTGGGCCTGGGGTTCCTGGGGCTTATGATATTGCTGGTTTGGTTGAAGGGCCTCTCCAACCTTATTGGTCTGAATTCGTCCCTTACCCTAGACCTGATTGTCCCCATCGCAATGATCTCCCTTGGCGCCGACTTCCTGATTCACGCCGTGGACCGGTACAACGAGGAACGAGCGCGACGGCAGCCCGTCAACGCCCTAAGGGCCGGGCTGGCCGGGGTGCTGGGCGCCCTGGCGTTGGCCTCCCTTTCCGACGGCATTGCATTCCTGGCCAACATTACCTCGGGCATCGAGACCATCATCGGGTTCGGCATTGCCGCCGGCATTGCAGTTCTCTCCAACTTCGTCATTATGGGAATCCTCATCCCCCTGTTGATTATGCGACTGGACCAGAGAAGAGCAACGTCCGAGGAAGCCATATTGAACGTCGGCAAATCCCCAGCTTCCGCCGGGCCAGCAGCTCCGCGTTCCCGCAGCGCCATCGCCGGGGTTGTTACGTCAGTAGCCCGTGCCCCCTGGGCAGTGCTGCCCCTGGTGGCCATAGGCACCGGCCTGGCAACCTGGCTGGCCTTCCAGTTGGAGCCCAAGTTTGATACCAAGGACTTCTTTGACGCCGACTCTGAGTTCGTGATTGGGCTGGACAAGCTGGATGAGTTCATTGCCCCCTCCCTCTCGGGAGAGCCGGCAATCATCTATGTGCGGGGAGACCTGACGGATCACCACGCGCTTCACGGCCTCCGAGACTTCCTCGACCAACTCGGCAATAACGAAAACGTGGGCCACGACCAGGATGGGCGCGTATTCCTTTATAGCCGCTCCATATTTCAGCTGCTGGAACGGGCCACCGGTTCGGAGGCGGCAAGGAGCGCAATTGAGGAAGCCACCGGGGTTATGGTAACCGACCTGAACGAAGACCAGCTTCCGGACACCCCGGAACAGTTGGGTGCCGCGTATGCCTATATGTTGGACAACGGAATCCCGCTGGACCGAGCGACTCTGGCATACAATCGGGCCGAGGTGCGGCAGGTCCTTTCCAGGGAGGGCGAAGAATTTGCTACGGTGTTCAGCCTGGGCATCCTGGGGGCCCGGGAACAGGCCAATTTGGCGGCTGCCCGCATGTCGATCGGCCACGACATGAACCGGCTGTTGGAGTTGACGTCGGTTTCTGCGGTAGGCGTTACCGGATCTCCCTTCACCCGGGAGGCCCAGCTGATTGCCACCACCCGGGCGCTGACGATCTCGCTGCCGGTGGCTGCGGTGGCCTGCTTCCTGTTGCTGGCGCTTTGGATGAGGTCGGCGGCCTACGCTTTCGTGACTACCTTACCGGTGGGGCTGGTGGTGTCGTGGCTGTACGCATTCATGTACCTGACGGGATACAGCCTGAATTTCGTCACCGCCACCATCGCCGCCGTTTCCATCGGCGTGGGCATCGATTACTCCATCCATATGACCCAGCGGTTCAGGCAGGAACTGCCCCTGCACCCCGATGCAACGTCGGCCCTGCGGGCGGCGGCAGGAGGCACGGGAATGGCCCTCTTCGGCTCTGCGGCGTCCAGCGTGGTTGGCTTCGCCGTACTGGGCCTGGCGCCCATGCCCCTGTTCTCCACCTACGGAGTCATTTCGGCAGTGATGGTGTTGATGGCCGGGCTGGCGGCGCTGCTGGTGCTGCCCGCCATGTTGCTGCTGGTGGCCAGACTGCGGGAAACCCTTGCCGTGGCCCTTTAGCCCAGCTCCACGATCGCCTCGATTTCCACGTCCAGGCCGTCCTCGGCCAGCGCGGTAATTTCGACCAGGGTGTTGGCCGGATACTCTCCCTGGAAAAACTCCGCAAACAGGGCTTCCTGCCTCTCCCGGCCCGTCCGCCATTGGGGAATGCTGGTCACGAAGGTAGTGATCTTGACTATGTCCGAAGGGCTGCCGCCCTCTTCAGCCACTATTCGAACTATTCGGTCCAGGGTAACTCGCAACTGTTCCATAATGGGCCCGCCCTGGGCTTCCGTACCCCGTGCGGTGCAACCGGCGATATAGAGGGTACTGCCCGCGCGAACGCTCCGGCTGAAGGTGGGGCCGGACGGAGCGATGTCTGGATAGTTCTTTCTTATCTTTTCCATTTCAAACCTCCACGAGGCTCTTCAAATAACCCGGGCCGCCCGAAGCAGGCCCAGTTCACGAAGAGAAATGCCCATCTCTTCGTTGAAAATCTCCACGTTGTGTTCGCCCAGTCGGGGGGCCGGGCGAGCGTCGGCCATGGCGTTCTCGCCGTCGATGAAGAATCCCGAACCGGGGTACCGCATTGGCCCAGTTTCGGGGTGGTCCAGTTCCACGAAAAAGCCCCGTTCCTCCAGGTGGGGCGACTCTACCACTTGGGTAGGCGTCTGCACCAAACCGATTACCAGGCCCCTGGCCATGGTCTCCCGCATAAGGTCCAGGTTGGTCCACTGGGCCAGCCTGGGGGCCACCAGGGAATGTAATTCCTCCCAGTGCTCCATTCGACCGGAGCGGCTAGCGAACTTAGGGTCGGTCAGGCCCGGTTCATCCAGGAATTCAGCCCAGGCCTGCATGGGACGGCCACCGGTGCCGGCAGTGGTCAGAGTGACTTCGCCGTCCAGAGTAGGCAAGTGCATCCCATCCATCACATTGCCGTCGCTGCCGCCCCGGTGGGGATTTCGCCCGGTGTAGGTATATGGATGGATCAGGCCAGAGGGAGTGCTGACGGCGGCCTCCATAGTGGACACGTCAATATGCGTGCCTTGCTCCGTCTGGTCCCGGCGAAGCAGGGCGGCCATTACGGCCACCGCTCCATTGCGGGCGGCGGTAATCTCCATCTGTTGCAGGGCAGTGCCCATGGGCGGCTTTGCGGCGGAACCGGTTACCGCGTACAGGTAGCCACCCATCGCCTGGGCCACCAGGTCGTCTCCCTGGTAATTGGCATAGGGACCATCCTGGCCGAAGTAGGTGATCGAAACCAGGATCACCCTTGGGTTGGCCTCAGCCAACGTCTTATAGTCCAGTCCCAGTTCGGCCAAACGGCCCGGCGGGCAGCTTTCGATGATGATATCTGCGGATTGGGCCAGGCGAAGGAAAAGATCGCGCCCGGACTGCTGTTCCACGTCCAGCGTAATGCCCCGCTTGTTGGTATTGAAAGCCAGGAATGTGGACGACCGGTCAGGATGAGGCTCATCGTCAATGAAGGGCGGTTCATGGCGGGACTGGTCGCCCCAACCCGGTGGCTCCACCTTGATGGTGTCCGCTCCCTGGTCGGCCAGCAGCTTAGCGCAGAAGGCGCCCGAGGGCCGGTGGGTTAGCTCCAGGACACGCAATTCAGACAGTATTCCGGGCATGGATTCCTCCAAGGGTTATTCCTTCCCTGGGCTAAGCGGGCGTATCAAGGCCTGGATTCTTCTGGGCGGGGTTCATCGAAAATGACGCCGTCCGCCTCCAGACCGACAATGTCCGATTGGGAGAGACCGGCCAGTTCACCCAGCACTGCGCCATTATCCTGCCCCAGTCCTGCCACCTTGCTGAGGGATATGGGGTTTCCGGAATCCCGGAAAGGACGTCCAGCAAATATCCGGGGACCCACTTCCGGAGCCTGGGTATTAGCGAACTCCCAGAGGTAGTCCCGGTCCTTCAGGTGGGGATCGTTGACCAGGTCCCGTGCAGTCATGCACGCTCCGGCGGTTATCCCCTGTTCCTGCAAATCCGCGGCCAACGCCAGATCGTCGTATCGGGCAGTCCACACCGCCAGCAACTCGTCCAGTTCGTGCCGGTTCTGCCAGCGGGAGAGTACGGTATCGAACCGGGAGTCGCAGGCCCACTCCGGGGAACCCATGGCGGTCTTGAGCTTCTGCCATTCCTCGTCGGACGACACTACAATCACAATCCAGCGGTCGTCTCCCCTGGCTGGGTAGACGTTGTGGGGGGCCTTCCACCAGTGAGCGCATCCCAGCCTGTCCCGGGTGATTCCCCGTTGGGCCTCCAGGATCGCCGGACCGACGGCGGAAACGCCGGTTTCCAGCATAGTCAGGTCGACCCGCATTCCCTTTCCCGTCTTCTTCCGCTGGTACAGTGCCAGCAGCAGGGCATAGGCCACGTTGTTGCCCACTGAGTGGTCCATGTAGTTATTGCTGGCCCGCATTGAGGGTCCGCCTTCGTAGCCGGTCAGGTAGGACAGGCCGCAGGCGGCGTCCACCGTGCGGGCGCGGGAACCAGCGCGCCGCCAGGGGCCCGTATATCCGTAGGCCGTGCTGCTGAGGGTGATTATGCGCGGGTTGATTGCCGTCAGGCTGTCATGGTCGAATCCGAACCGCTGCATAGTACCGGGACGGAAGTTGTCGGTAACGATGTCCGCCTTTTCCACCAGCTTCAGGAAGACCTCCTTGCCGCTGGGGTGGGTGACGTCCATACAGAGGCTGCGCTTGTTGCGGGTGCCGTAGTAGACCAGGTTTCCGGCCTGATTCCACCACTCCTCGCCGGCCTTACCCTCTGGGAACGGCCCGGCCTTGCGGTCCTGCAGATGGTCGGGGCTCTCTACCCGAATCACGTCCGCCCCCAGATCGGCCAGGAAGCCGGTGCCCCAGGGCAGGGCGTGCACCTGTTCCAGGGTCAAGACTCTGACGCCGTCAAGCACTCCCTTCTCGGCCATCGGCTTCTTACCTCCCCAACCATGCGAATACGAGATGAATGACAGGCCCAATGATAGTCCACCCTCAACTCCAAGTCCACTTGCCGGATACTCCTGTCCACCGGCCTTTGTGTTAACATTCCCTCCGCAATTATCCACATTACATCTTTTGGCGGTGACACATGGCCAACCTTGGCTTTATCGGATTGGGGACAATGGGCGGAAAAATGGTACGCCGGCTTCTGAACGCGGGCCACACGGTTACCGGTTACAACCGGACCAAATCCCGCGGCGACTGGCTGGTGGACATGGGAATGAAGTGGGGTGACACTCCCCGCCAGGTGGCAGAGGCCTCGGACGTCACATTCACCATGGTGGCAAACACCCAGGCCCTGGAGGCCGTGACCAGCGGACAGGATGGGATACTGGCGGCCCTGGAGCCAGGAAAAGTCTATATCGACATGAGCACCGTCAGTCCCGCCGCCAGCCGGGCTTTGTCAGTACAGGTGCGGGAGCAGGGCGCGCAGATGCTGGACGCCCCGGTGTCGGGCAGCGCGGTAACCCTGGACGCCGGCCAGCTTTCGGTAATGGTAGGAGGAGAGTACGAGGTCTACGAGGCGATGAAGCCCATCCTCCAGGACATTGGCCCCACCGTGGACTACGTAGGGGAGAACGGGCTGGCGGCAACCATGAAGGTGGCGGTTAACCTGAGCCTGCCCATCCAGATCCTGTCCTTCTGCGAGAGCCTGCTGCTGGCGGAAAAAAGCGGCATACCCCGGGAGGCGGCGATGACGGCCCTGTTGAACAGCGTGGTGGCGTCCCCGGCCCTGAAGTACCGCTTCCCCTTGGCAATCGACCCGCCCGAAGAACCCCTGTTCGACGTAACCATGATCCAGAAGGACCTGATGCTGGCCCTGGACATGGGCCGGGACCTGGAAGTCCCCATGCCCACCAGCGCCACCACCAACGAATACCTCAACGTTTGCCGCGCCCAGGGCTTCTCAGACCAGGACTTCGCGATTCTTTACACCGTTATGCGAAGGATGGCGGGGCTGGAAGACTAGGGCCGCCGGCCCCTAATCATCCTTTGGCAGCTCGAACAGGGAAGGGTGCCATTTCCAGACGGTGAAGTCTTCGAACTTGGTATGGCCGCCGCGGTCATATTCGAAACCGTGAACCGCGATATCGCTTACAACCAAATTGACTTCATCCGGATTTTGAACATTACCCAGGTTAAAGTTAAGTATCCCCACTCTTCGATCGTTAACGTACAAATGACCTTCATCACCCAGGATTATTAGCCTGATGTGGTTTTGGTCTTCCTTTTGTAATTTGAGGCCAGGCAGGTCCTCCGCTATTCGGCCCCGCCTTTCGTCATCTCTACCTCCCCTTCGCCAATGGTTATAGGAACCCCCAAATAGACTATGTACTTCGATATGATGGTAAGTCTCGGGTATCGGGCTGACGAAAAGAATCCCATAGTTCCAGTGGGACTCGTCAGGAGCGAAGGGGTTCGAGAATGTCACCTCTATCATCACATCGCCGTCTATGGAGGGCCCGTCAAACTCCTCTAGAAATCCGTCATCAGAGTCGTGGTGGATTACTCCACTTACGGGGCCAAATATCGGTTGCTTGGGGTCAGGCGTAGGTGTAGGTGTTGGAGTTGAATTTGGGTCAAGATCAGAGAAACTGGCTGCCAGAGCTGAACTCCATCTCCAAACGGTGAAGTCCTCGTAACGAGTTTCGCCAACAAATGCGTCATCAGTGAAGACACTGATGCCATTGCCACCTGTATCTACACTGAGGTCAAGGCCACCATTTAGTTTTCCATTTATATAGACCCACCCTCTTTCACCTATCACCACAACTTGCAGGTGGTTCTTACCACCAGGCCTCCGGTTTATTTCATCTGACTCTTCAGAATAGCGGTCAATCGCGCCCGTATCACCTAGCCGGTGGAAGGTTTCCCAATAGCCATCGCTGTCAATGCTTAGCCAATATTGGTGGTTTCTGGCTGGCCCGTCTTTGAGCAAGAATCCGTGCTCCCAATATCTACTGTCGGAGCCATAGGGATTCAAAAAGGTAGCCTCAACTACTATGTCGCCATCCGTGCCACGGCCTTCTTCCACTTCCAGGAACTCATCATTAGGTTGGTGGACCAACGCGCCATCCATAGGGCCGAAAACCAGTAATGACCGATCATATTTCAAGGGCGGCAGCGGCGTATTCGTTGGCCTTGGCGTTGCTGTTGGTCTGGGAGTTGCCGTTGGACGGGGCGTCCTAGTAGCGAACTGGGTAGGGGTTGGCCTGGGGGTGGCTGTTGGCGGCGGAGTGGGGGTGTGAGCTACCGTGGGCGTCGGCGTGGGTGTGGGCGTCGCCGTCGGCATGGCAGTTGCAGTAGGAACGGGCGTAGGTGTTGGCATTGGCGTGGGTGTCGGAGTCGAGGGGGGCTCGGGCGTCGCCGTGGGCATCGCAGCAACTGTAGCCACCAATCGTGCCTCAACTGTGGCATCAATGTCTGGCGTAGAGGTTGGGACGGGCGTTGGCATTTGCTCCTGGACCAAAGTCACTACTGTTGCTGGAATGTCAGGCGTGGCCGTAGCCGGAACGGGCGACACCTGCTGTTGACAGGCGACAAGTAGCACCGTCAGTGCGAGTCCCAATAGTCCGCTTGTCTTGCGCATAGCCTCTTGCTTCTGACTTCTACTTGCCATCAGAGGCATTATAGACTACCCCGCCAGCAACCTCGCAATTCCTTGCTTAACGAGGTTATTCGCCATCACAACCTTGTAACCGTTGTCGGTCATGGGCCTGGCGTCGGGAATGCTGAGGGTGCCGGCGTGGGCTGAGTCCACTGAGTCCACGGCTCGGCCGGTGAGGTACTCCTCCACCTGGGTGGCCCGATAGGGAACTGGCGCCACACCGCCCAGGGCCACAACTGCCTGCTGGACCGTACCGCCCGAAACGGCAATACGCACCGCAACGCTGACCAGGGCAAAGTCACCCGCTTCCCGCTCCCGTGCCTTGATGTAAAGGCTCTTGGGAGGCTGACTATCGGCGCCCAGGTCAGCGGGGCGAGGCAAAGTCACCCCCGTAACCACCTCACCTGGCTCCAACACCGTTTCCTTGGTGACGTCAACTCCGGGGCCGGCGAAAAACTCTCCAATGGGAAGGGTCCGGCTGCCGTTGACTCCGGCAATTTCAATAGAGGCGCCAAAAACTGACAAGGCCACTGCAGTGTCCGAAGGATGCACGATGTAACAGCGGTCGCCGCCGGTGACGCACAGGTACTTGGTGTTGCCAACCAGCGCATAGCAGCGGTCGCCGCCCTTCTTAAGGCAGGGGACAAGGGGGTGCCGGTAATACCAGCACCGGGGCCGCTGGTTCAGGTTGCCCCCCAGGGTGCCCACGTTTCTGATTTGGGGCGTCGCCAGTCCTCCCGCCGCCTCGGCCAGGGCGGTGTAGGCGGTCCGGATGACCGGGTGAGAGGCGACATCCGCGATAGTGGTCATGGCCCCAATGCGTAGCCCCTCTCCCGTCTCAGCGATACCAGCCAATTCAGCGAGCCCGGCCAGGCTTACTACGCGGTCAGGATCGACTATCCCTTCCTTGACTTCGTCCAGCAGGTCGGAACCTCCGGCGATAACATGGCCGCCTGACTCGGCCAGCAGCGCGGTGGCTTCGGACAGGGATTGAGGTTCAACGTATTGGAAGGGCTGCATGGATGTCTCCTCTTTTTGGCTGAAGAACGCTGGTTAACCTTGGTTGGGCGCTGCCATCAGAAATTATCGTCAGGCTCCCTGCATGGCCCTTATCACCCGATCAGGGGTTATGGGGAGATCAGTAAGGCGCAGGCCCAGGGCATCATAGACTGCGTTGGCGATGGCCGGGGCTACGCCGGGACAAGGCACCTCTCCCAGGCCCTTTGCTCCCATGGGGCCCACCGGGTCAACTATGTCGGCAAAAATCACCTGCAGGTCCGGGAAGTCCGCAATCGTGGGGCTCTTGTGCTCCAGGTAGCTGGCGTTCAGGGTGACTCCGGTAGGTCCGTCGGTGACCAGTTCCTCCGACAGGGCAAACCCCAGCATCTGGGAAATGGCCCCTTCCACCTGGTTCAACGCCATGCGAGGGTTCATAATGCGGCCCGAGTCCTGGGCGGCAACGTAGCGCACCACCCGAACCCGGCCGGTATCGGTGTCCACCTCCACCTCGCAGAAGTGGGCGCCGAAAGCGTTGACGATGTAGTCGGCGCTGCCAGGCACGGGAATCGTAACCTCTTCGGTTATGGCATCTTCATCCATCCGGGCAGCAACGTCCGTCAGGGCCATGCTGCGGGAAGGGTCGTCAGTGACGAAGACCCGACCATCCCGAATATCCAGTTCCATCACCGGGGCCTCCAGTCCGTCGGATGCCAGGTCAAGCAACTGTCGGCGCACCTCGGCGGCGGCCCTGACCAGGGCGCTGCCGGTGGAAAAGGTCGCAGTGGAGCCGGCGGTAATAGGCGCTTCCGGGGTGGTGGCAGAGTCACCGAACACAGTGATGATGTCTTCGGCGTTGACGCCAAGGATTTCGGCCGTCATTTGGGGCAACACCGTGGTTGCCCCCTCACCAACGTCCATCAGGCCGCTCAGCAAGGAAATTTCCCCCGTCTTGGCCACGCTGACGGTGGCGGCGGACGTGGAGCCTGGGCCGCCCCGGTAGATCATCATGCTCATGCCCTTTCCCCGCTTCTTGGACGGGTCGGCAGGCTGCTCCAGGGGCCGGTCCCAGCCAAAGGCTTCAGAGCCCCGGGTCAGGCACTCCTCCAGGCCGTTGCTGGAAAATGGGATGCCGCCCTCGATGGGCTGGCTGTCTACTATCTGGTCTACGGGCGACAGGCGTGGCCCAGGCTGCCCTTCCGGCGGCACCCGGTTTTTCAACCGGAACTCCAGCGGGTCAATGCCCAGTTCCTCGGCAATGCGGTCCATCAACGTTTCCAGGGCAAAGTGTCCCTGTGGCGCCCCCAGCGCCCGGTAGGAACCGGCGGAGGGACAGTTGGTGTAGGCCAGGTAGGACTCGTAGCGCACATTCGGGCAGTGGTACAGATAGATGATGCCCTGGCCGGCCCGGCGGGCCACGCCCGGTCCCGAGGCAGCATAGGCGCCCGTGTTCAGGGTGGAAGTACCCTGAATCGCAGTAATAGTCCCGTCCCGCTTGACTCCAACTTTCAGGTGGATGCGGCCGGCGTGGCGCGTGCGGCCAGCGACAAATTCATCCTCCCTGGAGAACTCGATGCGCACCGGTTTTCCGGCCTGACGGGAGAGCAGCGCGGCTAGAGATGCCAGGCGCGACTCGTCCTTGTTGCCAAACCCACCTCCCAGGAAGGGTCCAATCATCTGCACGTTTTCGGCGGGAATTTCCAGCGCCTCGGCAAGAGCGACCTGGTCCAGGTGAACACCCCTGGTGGACTTCCAGACCGTTACAGAATCACCCTCCCAACTGGCCATGGCCGCCCGGGGTTCCATGGGTGTAGCCGAATGGCAGGCGATGTTGTAGGTTTCCTCCCTCACCAGGTCAGCTTCGGCAAACCCTGCTTCCATATCGCCCCGGCCAATGGACAGGGGTGGGTTGATGGCCAGGTTACCCCCGGGGTGAATGTCGACGGAGTCGGGCGCCAGGGCAGAATCCGGGTCGGTGTAGAAGGGCAGGACCTCGTATTCCACCTTAATCAGGGCCAGGGCCCGGCGGGCGGCATCATCGTCCACCGCCGCCACGGCCGCCACCTCGTCGCCCACGAAGCGGACCCGGCTGTCCAGGACGCTGGTGTCCTGGGCGATGGGAGCGATTGCCCGGCGAGGTACGTTGAAAGGCGTAATGATGGCCAGCACACCGTCAACCTGCTCTGCCTCGCTGGTGTCAATGCTGACGATGTTGGCGTGGGGGTGGGGGCTGCGCAAAACGTGCCCGTAGAGCATCCCCGGCAGCTTCAGGTCGGCAGAATACCTGGCCTGGCCCACCAGCTTCTCGGGAAAGTCCCGGCGGGGCGCGTTTTGGCCGACGACGGAAAGGGTAGTCATGGGCGGCTCCTTTGGATTTGGGTTTGGCGCTGTGGTCGACTCGGCGGCTACCAGTGACGGCCCGGCGCCTTTTCCTGAAGAACTTCACCAAATAGGGTCAAAACCTGATCAATTTCCAGGACAACAACCGTTCCAGTATGGGAAGTGTCTCCTCCCGTTGGGGACAAACGACTGTTGACCGCATCGAAGTAAGGGCCTTCTTCGAACTCGGTGGCGGTGCAGCGGAACTTCCAACCCACGCCGGTGGCGGCATTGCGGTAGATGACAATGACCTTGGGGTTCTCCTCTGGGGAGACCAGGGTCGAGTTGCTCCCCCGATTCCTGTAGGCCAGCGTAGAATCACTGAGAGTCAGCATGGTGCCGATATAGCCCAGGTCCGGTGTACCATCCCGGGCGGCGGTGGCGACAATGCACGGGTTTCCGCTAGCCCTCGCATTGTTGATGCTGTCCTGCATTTCCGAAGTCAAAGAGATCATAGCTTCACCAGGGTTCGGCTAAAGAGGAGTGCCGCGCCGTCCCAGACAAAACTTCTTGCTCTTGCGTGGGACCAATACCTTCCTCATCCCGAATAGGCGTCAGGGTGGCTCCTTTGAGCGTCAGGATTCGGTGTCGAAAGCCGGTTGATCGGATTCGGCAGCCAGAGCATCGATCACCTCTTGGTGCTGCAGCAATTTCTGGTGCAGCCGGTCGGCCATTTCCGGCCAGTTTTCCTCGCGATAGGCGTCGTTGAGGGTATCCCACGGCTTCACGCCGCGCTCTTCCAGCGCAGCCTGGCAAGCCTCCAGAAACCGCTGACCTTCCAGACCTTCGTACCCATCCCGGTTCGACAAGTAGATTCCAACGCCGTCCACGGACAGACTAAGGGAAGCGTCAACGTTTCCAATAGACACGCTGTAGCTGGCGCTGGTGGGCAGAGGAGGCAACCGCACGTCATCCGGGTAACGGTGGGCATAGATACTCCAGAAGCCGTTGCGGACTTTTCTTAGACCGGTCATTGCTCCGCCGGTTTCCTGCATAGCCCGGACCTGATGGGTCCATTCGTTGGGCCGCTCCAGCACCTCAAACTGGGTGGCCATCGAGTCACCGATTCGGAACACCTTGAGCTGGACGGCAAAGAATGAATAGGGCTCGTTGGTGTTCTCGTTCAGCCAGCGAAATGCAGCCAGATGTTCCTGGCCAAAATTGGCGGCTACCCACACTACAACCTGGGCCTTGAAGGCTTCCAGGTAGGCCATCAAGCGCCCGAAGTGCTCGAAGTCGGCGGGAAACAACTGGTTCTTGATCAGGACCGTCAGATCCTTCTGCGGCGCGTGGGCAATGATATCGGCGCGCAGGTTGCCTTGTTGCACCTCGCGGTCAACCAGCAGGATGGTGGGCAGACCTATGGCGTGAGCCAGTTTATCCAAATTCGTCTGCTGGATCATCCACGGGGTGAACTGCAGTTCCTCGTTCTTCCATACATCCGACGGGCTGACTTCCACCAGTTCTGCGAAACCCGGTATGGTAACCATGTTTGATCTTTCCCTTACGCCAGTGTTTTCCCTGTCTTCATCATTCCTTGCGACGAGAGCCCGGCTTATCGTCATCGCCTGGCCAGTTCAGGGCCCTGGCCACCGAATCCCCGCCTATGTTCAAAGGGCGGGTTTGTAACCCGCCCCTGACCCTATCCGGGTTGCTCAGTTTTTCTCAGTTTCCTAAAGGACGTGGTACATCAGCCGGTGGTCGCGCAGCACGTCGGCGGCAAAATCGTTCTCCACGTCCCGCCACACCGAGTGGATGTGGTTGGCGCCGTCCTGGATGTTGTCGAACTCGATCAGGAAGGTGCCGCCGTGGATGCGGTAGTAGTGGTCTCGGCTGCGGTCGGTGGCGCCGGCCCACACGATCCGGAAGTGGTCCAGGCCCTTTTCCTTGATCTCGTCCAGCCTCTCCCGGGCCACGTCGGTGCGGACCTGGTTCACGTATTCCGTGATCAGGGCCAGCAGCATTTCCTTCTGCTCGCCGGTCATGTCCGCGGCGGCCAGGCCCTCACCCTCGTGGATAGGGGCCTTGGTGGTGTTATAGGTCAGAATGTCCCAGGGCGCGTTTTCGTGGATGACGGCCCGGGCTCGCTGATCGTCGGTCAGCGACGCCATCAACTCGATTGCCAGGTCTTCCCGCTGGCCCAGGATGCGTAGTCCCTGTTTTTCGCCGTGGGGTACTTCGGCGGGATTTGCGCCGAAGAAGAAGGGCGTCACTGCGGTAACTTCTTCGCCCCAAATGCTGAAATGGAGGGAAACGTGGTGGCCCTCGGCTCGCCAGCCCCAGGGTTCCTCGCCGCCGGGCTCACCAAACACGGTCCAGTAGTATAGCTCCGGATCGCGGACGAAGGTTGCTATGTTCCGTTCCTTTTCCAGGGGACCGAGAATAAGTTCGTGCTGGATGATGGCCCTGGCCTGCTGGTAGGCCTGGCGCTCCAGGGAGCTTTCCATGATACGGAAGGCCAGTTCCCGCTGCTCGTCGTTCATGTCCCGCAGGGGCAGGCCGTGCCGGTTCATGGGTGGGTAGTACCAGAACTGCCGCTCCCCGTCCAGGTAGTGGAAGGTGGCCTTGGCCTCCTGCTCGGGATTGAGACTGTCCAGCCAGTTACGGCACGCCTCTGCAATTTCAGATGCGGCCTGTCTGTGTTCGTGGTAGTGAGCGTGCCTGATGCCGTGGTTGTGTTCCGCTGTCGCCGTCATGTTACTTGTAGCTCCTTGCCCTTTCTTGCGCGCCGTTCGCGCGGGTTAGGGTTGAGTTTAGTGTTGGGGCGTTGGGAGTGTCAACCTGACGAGGACGGGTCTACCATTCTGTTTGACATCCCAACTGTTTGACATCCCAACTCCCGCTACCTACAATCCCCGGCGTCTGCCAAACCTGCTGTGCATTGACGAATCGCCTATGTCTTCAGAAGCCTCATCATCCTGTTGCGCCGCCTCTCGCCCATCCAGTCCGGCGGTGGAAAATGTCGAGCCGCTACCGGTTGCCCGCCCGAATCGCCGCCTGACACGGGGGATGGCGCAAATACCCGGCGGCAGGTTCATAATGGGTTCCGACGACGGCCTTGGGCATCCCGACGACGGGGAAGGGCCGGCGCGGGAAGTGATGGTGCGGCCCTTTTATATGGATGCATGCGCCGTAACCAACCAGTCCTTCCGGCGTTTCATCCAGGCCACCGGTTATGTGACCGACGCCGAACGGTATGGGTGGTCTTTTGTTTTTCGGGGCTTTGTCAGGCCGGAACTGGCCGCGGCGGCCATCAGTTCTCCGGTTGAGACTCCCTGGTGGCTGGCCATCGCCGGGACCGACTGGCGGCATCCCGAAGGGCCAGGTTCCAGCATCCGCCGGCGCATGGATCATCCTGCGGTTCACGTTTCCTGGACCGACGCCGCGGCCTATTGCCAGTGGGCCGGCAAGCGCTTGCCCACCGAGGCGGAGTGGGAGTTCGCCGCCCGGGGCGGTTTGGAAGAAAGGACTTACCCCTGGGGAGATGAACTGACTCCCGACGGCCAGCACCGGTGCAACATCTGGCAGGGGATCTTTCCTGCGAGAAATGATCGGGAAGACGGATTCGACGGTACCTGCCCCGTCCGGACCTTCCCGCCAAACTGTCTTGGCCTGTTCAACATGACGGGCAACATCTGGGAGTGGTGCGGCGACTGGTTCAGCGCCGCCTATGCCAGATCCGGTATGGTGGACAATCCCCGGGGACCGGAAACGGGGACGGCCCGCAGCATGCGCGGTGGATCTTACCTGTGCCACGAGTCCTACTGTAACCGGTACCGGGTGGCCGCCCGCGGTTCCAACACGCCGGACAGTTCCACCGGAAACCTAGGATTCCGCTGCGTGATGGACGTTTAGCTCACTAACAGACACTAACTGCCACGAACGCAATTTTCCTTATGTCAATCATTGGTAATTGTACATGCAAATTCGTGATTAAAAGGGAAGAACCTCTTCAAGGGAGTTAACTGATGGCCGACCGACCCAACCTGGTCTTTATCTTCAGCGACCAGCAACGCTACGACACCATGGCCTGCTACGGCAATGACTGGATCAACACGCCCAACCTGAACGAACTGGCCTTGCGCAGCTTCATCTTCCGCAACGCCTACGTTACCCAGCCGGTGTGCACTCCCTCCCGGGCCTCCATTATGACCGGCCTTTATCCCCACACCGCCGGGCCGGTGCTGAACGGTATCCAGCTTGCCGACGACGTGCCGTGTATCGCCGAGATGGTGTCACCCGATTACCACTGCGGTTACTTCGGCAAGTGGCACTTGGGGCACGGCGACCGGCCCCAGCACGGCTTCACCACCTGGGTCAGCACCGAGGACGGCCACCGGGGCGACTTTGTCCGGGGCGGTCCCCTCTCCAACCTCAGCAGTTTTCACCGGCACCTGGCGGACAGTGGGTTCCAGCCCGACCGGGACGCCGGAGAAATCAAGACATTTACCCACGAGTTGCGTACTTCATTCCCCACCCAATACCAGATGGCCCCTTACCTGGGCGACCAGGCCGCCCAGTTCATCGACCAGAACCGGGACCGGACCTTCATGATGTACGTGAGTTGCCTTGAACCCCATGCTCCTTACATCGGTCCATTACAGGATATGTACAATCCGGCCGAACTGCCAGTGGGTCCCACTTTCCTGAAAAAGCCCGAGAACGTTGCCCTGCTGCACCGGGTCAAGGCAGACTATTACCTCCGATACATGAACGGCGGCGACCCCAGCAATGACTCCTACATGACCGGCTGGGCCGCGGTGGGAGAGGACGTAACCACCGAAGCCGGCTGGCGCGCCCTGAGAGCCCACTACTTCGCCAGCGTTTCCCTGGTGGACATGATGGTGGGCAAGATCACCGCCGCCCTGGAACGGAACGGCCTCAGCGACAACACCATAGTGGTGTTCACCAGCGACCACGGCGACCTGCTGGGCGACCACGCCATGCTGGAAAAACGCTCCTTCTACGAGGAATCGGCCCGGGTGCCCCTGCTCATGTCCGTACCTTCTTTGGGTAGAGAGCAGCGGGAGATTGGCGGCAGCTTCGGTCACATTGATCTCGTCCCCACCCTGCTGGACCTGCTGGGCGAATCCATCCCCACCAATTTGCATGGCCAGAGCAGGTTGGGAGTCCTCGAAGGACGGGAGACGCTGGAGAACAACGACGTTGTGGTTGAGTGGAACGGTATCCGGCCGGGCCACTTCGACCGGGGCCAGGCGACTCCGGAGGTTGACCGGCTGAACCACTCCATGTGGCGGTCCATCATCACCCGCCGCTGGAAGCTGAACCTCTGCACCGGCGACCAGTGCGAGTTGTTCGACCTGAACACCGACCCCTACGAGGAAAACAACCTGTTCGACGACCCCGAACAGCGGGACCGCATCCGCGACATGGCCGCACGGCTTCGGGTCTGGCAGCACGTTACCGGCGATACGGCCCAAATGCCGAACGTTTGACCCTGGTGACGTAGGGGCGCGCGGCCGTGCGCCCCTAACGGGTTGCATTATTTCAACTCGGCGCCCGCCTCATAACCCGTCTTGACACCCCGTCCATCGGGGTTATGATTGGGGCTGCTCACCCTGCTTACCGGAGGTATCCACCATGGCATCTCATTCCCTGGGACTTACCCTGCACCAGGCCGCAAGACAGAAGGGCGTTACCTTCTCCCGGGAGAATGAACCGGTCGACCACAGCGTCCAGGTCAACGGGATGAACTTCCACTACCTGGAATGGGGCCAGGCAGGGAACCCGTTGGTAGTCATGCTGCATGGCGGCTCCCAGCAGGCCCACAGTTGGGACTTCGTAAGCCTGCCCCTGTCCGAGGATTGCCACATCATTGCCATGGATCAACGGGGCCACGGTGACAGCGACTGGGCATCCGACGGCGACTATTCCATCGAGGCCCACCAACAGGACATCGACGGTTTCGTTGAAGCTTTGGGCATCACCGGTTTCCACCTGATCGGCCACTCCATGGGCGGACGCAACAGTTATGTATGGGCCTCCCGCAACCCGGACAAACTTCGTACCCTGGTAATTGTGGATACCGGGCCCGTTGCCCAGTCCAGGGGTCGCAACCGTATCCAGAACTTCCGGGAACTGCCCGACGAGCTGGACACCTTCGAGGAGTTTGCCGACCGGGTCCAGGAGTACACGGGCCGTTCGCGCGAGCAGACCCTTGGCGCACTCAAGTACAGCATCCGGCAGCGACCCGACGGCAAGTGGTCGTGGAAGTACGACAAGCTGCTCCGCACACCGGGCCTCCAGAGCCGGGCCTGGTCCGAGGAACAACTGTGGGAAGCTGTGGCGAAGATTACCTGTCCGACCCTGGTGGTGCGGGGCGGCAATAGTGACATTTTCGCCGACCAGACCATGCAAAAGATGCGGCAGGTCATCCCCAACTGCGATACAGTTACCGTCCCCGACGCAGGCCACCTGGTAGCCGGTGATAACCCGGTGGACTTCCTGTCCGCCCTCCGCAGCTTCTACACAGCTACCTGACCTATGTTAAACGTGGATGCACAGGTTAAGCCTTACTCCGGGTCAGGCCCTATCCTGTAAGTCCTGTCCATCCATGTTTAGTTAGTTGAACAGCCGCGGCACCAGGTCCCCCAGCGCGAAACCTATGGCTGCCGATACGGCGCCGATACCCAGAATTTCCAGCCCCTGGAGAATGGGGGACTTGCTGACCAGTCTCCCCTTGCCTACGCCCAAAACGAACAGGCCCGCCAGGGCGCCGACAACGGAGACGGCTATGGCCGTCCACCCAGACAGAAACAGGTAGGGCGCGATGGGTATGGCGGCGGCCACCACGAATGAAACGCCCATTACCAGGGCATCCTTTACCGGGCTTGTGGTTTCATCGGGACTTATACCCAGTTCCTTTTCCACCAGGGTACGTAGCCAGGCTTCCTTGTCCTGGGCAATTTCAGTGGCCAGGTCGTTGGCCTCCTGAAAACTTCTGCCTTCTCGTTGCAGCACTACCACCAGTTCGGCGAACTCCTCTGCAGGGTTTTCCTCGAGTTCCTGGGCCTCCCGGGCAATCTCTGCCCGCTGCACGTCCTGCTCGGCTCGGGAACCCAGGTAGGCGCCGGTGGCCATGGAAATCATGCCGGCCAAGGCGGCCGCCAGTCCCGCCACCAGGATAGTGGCCCCATCCCCGATGGCCACCGCCACCGACGTAACCAGGGCCACGGTGCTGAGTATGCCGTCCTGGGCGCCGAACACCACCTCCCGCAGGCGTCCCAGGTTTGCCACCCGGAACCTCTCCCTGTCCACCTCGACGGTGGCGGCCACGTAGGTGTTCAGGTCAATCTGCGATTCTCCAGTCCCCACCATCAGGTCGGGACTGACCATAACGGGTTGCGGGTCCGCGCCTGCAAGCGGCTCCGTTACTTCCTGCGTATCAGCTCCTGCGGCCTCAATTGCTACGGCCTGGGATGGAGTTCCTGTAACGGGCTGGGCTTGTGAGAGACGATTTTGCCTGGCTTCCAGTTGCTCGAGGGCACGGGAAAATATGGCCTGGTGGTGCTGCTCCCGCTCCAGGGCCAGTGCAAAAGAATCGGCGGCATCCTGTCGGCCGTCGGTCTGGGCGTCCCGAATCATGCGGGGATACATTACGCTGAATTCCCTGGACTCCCCTTCAACTACGGAGCGCAGGTTCTCCAGGGTACTGCTCACTTCTCCGGCTACATTGAGGTGGTTCAGTCCATGAATGGTCTCGGCGCCGGCCACTTCCTGGAACACCTGGGCAACTTCGGGATGCCCCTCCTCCAGGGCCTTGTGGGCGAAGGCGTTATATTTGAGATGAGCCATCGCCTCCCCTGCAATGGCGCTCCAGAGATTTCGCTCTGTGCGGCTTAATTCCGGCACGGAAGACGTCATGTCGATCTCCTGTCGATATTCACAGCTTCACAAATCTAAATATATATTATTATATCCCATCTATATATCAAGGAAAACAGGACGTTTCACGCCAAGCGCCTGACTATACTGCTTTGGCAAAGTGCAGCCCCCAATAGGGGAGCCCTGCCCGCCGACCTTGCGGCGGTGGAACCCCTCGCCCATAATTGGGACACTTCCTGAGCAACCCCGCGCGGTTGCAGTCTATTCCGAAAACACGGAGGAACCGATGAAGGTTGGATTTATTGGGCTAGGAACTATGGGCGGCAGTATGGCCTACAACTGCCTGCAGGGCGGCAACGAAATGATCGTCCACGACATCCG
>DAOUHR010000181.1:0-3202 GCA_034428635.1 Dehalococcoidia bacterium | reverse complement strand
AAAAAGCCCGCCGGAATTTTCCAACTCCCGGCGGGCCACTTCTTTCTTCAAGAATATCAATAATAGTTGCAGGATAGTATGGTAAGATACAATATCCTTGCAGCGCACCGCGCGGGTTGCTCGAACCCAACCCGGACCTTCATTTGAGACTGAACTCCTCCATTCGCCAGGCTGCCTATCCCGTCGCCATCCTGGGACAGCGCAACTTCGCCCTGGTCTGGTCCTCCGTCTGGACGGTCCAGACAGGCAACCAGATGGAAGCCCTCATCCTGGGCTGGTACATCCTCGAAGTAACCGGCAGCCCCTTCCTGGTTGGACTCATTGCCTCCGCCCGCATGGGCATGAACTTCCTGGCGATGTTCTCCGGCGCCATCGCCGACCGCCTGCCCCGTAACCGGCTGCTGGTCGTCGTCGAACTGGTCTTGACCGGCCTGGGCGTGGCTACCCTGCTCCTCTTGATCACTGGCTTCCTGGAGGTCTGGCACCTTTTCGCCATAGTGATGTGCGCGGGACTGGTGAGAATCTTCCAGATGCCCACGGCCCAGGCCCTGATTGGCGACACCCTGCCTCCGGACAAGATCAGCAACGGCGCCGCCCTAAGCAGCATGGCACAGAACCTCTCCACCATCCTGGGCCCCCTCATCGGCGGCTTGCTCTACAAAACCTGGGGCCCGGAGGGCGGTTATACCGCGGTTGCGCTACTCTACTTCGTCAGCGCCGTCTGCGCCTCCTTTGTCAGGCCGATCCGGGTTTCCGAGGTGCAGCCCCGGGGTTCCGTCCTGCGCACCGTGATGGAGGGCCTGCGTTACGTCAAAGGCCAGCAGATTCTGTGGGCCACGCTGGCCATAGCCGTCATCATCAACCTTACCGGCTGGCCATTTCACACTGCCCTCCTGACCATCTTTGCTGGCAACGTGCTGAATACCGGCCCCGACGGGCTGGGCACCCTCACTGCAGCTTTCGGCATCGGCGCCCTGTGCGGTTCCCTTGCCTGGGCCTCCTTCCGTAACCTCAGGCACATCGGCAAACTGATGATCCTGTCGGTGGTGGTGTGGCACGGCAGCATGCTGATTTTCGCCTTTTCCACCTCCTTCTACCTGTCCGTGGTCATACTGTTGATTACCGGCGCGGCCTTTTCCTCCACCCAGGTTATGATGCTCACCGCCATGCTGCGCACCACTCAGGCCGAGTTTCGGGGGCGGGTGCTGGGACTGCGGGTGCTGGCCATCTACGCCTATGCCTTTGGCGGAGCCGGCGCGGGCTGGATGGCCGGCGCCTGGGGAGCCCCCGCCGCCGCCATGATCATCGGCTTCACCGGGGCGGCGCTAACCCTGGCCCTGGTGATATTCACCCCCCAGCTAAGGCGCGCTTAGCATTTCTGCCAGAAATCGGGCTTGCCTTCATGGTCTTCGCACTCTGCAAAAACAGCCCCTGTGGTCACCTTCCCTGTTGTCCGCAACCACGCTGTAACGGACCCCTTTTATCCCCGCCTTCAACCCTTTAGCAACGGCCCAAAAGCCGTTATACTTGGGCCAGCTTCAACCAAGATAAGCAGGAGGTTTGACATGGCCCGACTGCCCAACGTAACCCGCGACATGGTTCCCGAGGAATTCCGCGAAGCCTACGACGAAGTAACCGGCGGCAACGTCATCACCGGCGGCCCCGGCTCCATTACCATCAACAGCCCCGAAATGGCCCGCCGCCGCGCCGGCCTGACGGCCTACCTCCGCTACGAGACCACCTTCCCCCGCCGCATCCTGGAACTGGCCATCATCGCCACCGCCCGGGCCATGGACTGCCCCTACGTCTGGAACGCCCACGCCCCGGCCGCCCGCAGCGAAGGGGTCAGCGGCGCGCTCATCGATGCCCTGCGCGAAAAGCAGCCTCTACCCGATATTGGCGACGACGAACGGGCTGTCATCAATTATGTTAACGAGTTCTACGCCAACCATCGGGTCAGTCCGGAGACCTTCCAGGCGGCCCTGGACCAGTTCGGCTCCCAGCACTTGGTGGAGTTGACGGCGCTAATGGGCAATTACGCCCAGACCGCCTTTGTCCTCAACGCCTTTGAGGTTGAACTGCCGGAAGGCACCACCGAACCTGTCCTGCCCGTTTAGCTCGTTTCATTGCATATCGGGCTTGGGCGTAGCCCGTCGTTCCCGCGCAGGCGGGAACCTCGAACCTGAGGAGGTCACGCCGTCTAGTCAATAGGACTTGACGGTTAAACCAGCGAGGCTCTGCCCGATTTACTCGCTGCTAGAAGGTAAGGAATTAAGAGACGGAACTGCCGGCCTAAAGGTAGTCAGTTCCGTAAGCGGAGGTAACCCATGCGACTTGAAGGTAAAGTGGCCCTGATCAGCGGCGGCGCCCGCGGCCAGGGCGCCTGCGAGGCCCGAATGTTTGCCGCCGAGGGCGCCAGCGTTGTCTTCGGCGATATCCTGGACGACCTGGGCCAGCAGGTCGAGGCCGAAATCCGCGAGCTGGGCTACGAGGCCACCTACGTGCACCTGGACGTCACCAGCGAAGCGGAGTGGGAAGCCGCCGTCCAGACCGCCGTTGACCGCTACGGCAAGCTGGACATCCTGGTCAACAACGCCGGTATCTGCAACTGGGGCAAGCTGGAAGACTCCAGCGGCGAGGAATGGGACCGGATCATGGACGTCAACGGCAAGGGCGTCTTCCTGGGCACCCTGTCCGCTATACCTGAGATGAAGCGGGCCGGCGGGGGTTCCATCATCAATATCTCATCAATTTCCGGCCTGGTGGGCCAGGACACGGTGACCGCCGCCTACAACGCGTCCAAGGGCGCGGTGCGACTGCTGACCAAGACCACCGCCATCCAGTACGCCGCCGACGGCATTCGGGCCAACTCCGTCCACCCCGGCTCCGTGGCCACGCCCATGACCGCCGAACGCCAGTCCGACCCGGAAGTCCTGCGCCAGAGCGAGTCCCGCATCCCCCTGGGCCGCGTGGGCCAGTCCGAGGACATCGCCTACGGTGTGCTGTACCTAGCTTCCGACGAGTCGTCCTTCGTCACCGGCAGCGAACTGGTCATCGACGGCGGCTACACCGCAATGTAGCCCAAAAGTTTATCCACGAATTAACACGAATGGGCGCAAATGAACCATTGCTTAAGAACAAGCAAGATTAGTGAGCATTCGTGAAAATTCGTGGACAAAGAGGTAGAGGTAGCTTATGGTTG
>DAOUHR010000180.1:0-7077 GCA_034428635.1 Dehalococcoidia bacterium | reverse complement strand
ATGAGACTTACTACCTCGAATAGAACTCTACTATCAACCTGGAGTTAATGGACTGGGAAAGGTCCTCGTCTGCGGGCAAGGATACTATTTCTTCCACCATCTCATTAACATCCAGCGCCAGCCAGGAAGGCACGGGCCGCTTGGGTATGCCTTCGGTCCGCTCTTTGAAGAAGTCAGAGTTCTTGGATGATTCTTTCCATGCCACAGTGTCGCCCATCTTTACCAGGAAAGACGGGATGTTGGTCTTAACGCCCCGGATTGTAAAGTGGCCGTGGCGGACCATTTGCCGCGCCTGTTTCCGGGAGTCGGCGAAGCCCAGCAGATAGACCACATTGTCCAGTCGTCGTTCCAGGGTTCGCAGAAGGTTCTGACCGCTGATTCCAGGGGCATTAAAGGCCTCTGACATGTAGCGGCGGAACTGACCCTCCATAATCCCGTAGATCTGGCGGGCTTTCTGCTTTTCCCGCAGGTGTACGCCATAGTCGGACGGACGCCTGCGGCGGTTGTTTTGGTTTCCGGGGGGTGAATGGCGGCGTTCCACCGCGCACCGGGGCGTAAAGCACCGGTCACCCTTAAGGAATAATTTTTCGCCTGCCCTCCGGCAAAGCCGGCAGGATGGACCTGTGTATCTTCCCATAATCCTTCTTCTATACCCTTCGTCGCTTCGGCGGCCGGCAGCCGTTGTGCGGGATTGGAGTTACGTCGCGGATGCTGGTTACCAGCAGACCCGTGCCCTGCAGGGACCTGATGGCCGCCTCCCGGCCTGCCCCGGGGCCCTTGATATACACGTCAATCATACGCAGGCCCATGTCCATGCCCCGCCTTGCGGCCTGCTCGGCGGCCCGCTGTGCAGCAAAGGCAGTACCCTTTCGGGAGCCCTTGAAGCCAACGGTTCCGGCGCTGGCCGACGCGATAACATTGCCGTCGGAATCGGTAATGCTGACCAACGTATTGTTGAAGGTAGAATAGATGTAAGCCCGCCCCTGGGGTACCGTTCGACGTTCCCGCCGGCGAGTTCGTGGTCTGGGCATAAACTTCCCTCGATAAGCTTCGGTTTACTTCTTGCCACCGGTGCGGCGACCGCGACCGGCCACGGTCCGGCGAGGACCCTTGCGGGACCGGGCGTTGGTGCGGGTGCGCTGCCCGTTTACCGGCAGGCCCCTGCGGTGACGCAGTCCCCGATAGGACCCGATCTCGATCAGGCGGCGGATGTTCTGGTTGACGTCCCGGCGAAGGTCACCCTCCGTCAGGTACTCGCGGTCCACAATCTCGCGAATCCGGTCCACCTGGTTCTCTTCCAGTTCGTACATCCTGGGCGACATATCCGAGTCGATACCCGCTTTCTCCAGGATTTCGGCGGCGATTACCGGCCCAACACCGTAGATGCTGCGCAGGGCAATATGGGCCCGTTTGCGGTCGGGCACGTCTACTCCGGCGATACGTACCATATCCTTAACCTCCAGAAAGTGCGGTCAACTAACCCTGTCGCTGTGCGTGACGGGCGTTTGAACAGATAACCCGAACGACACCCTTGCGCTTGATGACGCGGCACTTGTCGCACCTGGGCTTCACTGATGCAGTTACTTTCATAATGTTCTCCTGGCAACCGAAAGGAAGGTCGCCAAGGTTGGCTCTACTTGAAGCGGTAAGTAATCCTGCCCCGGCTCAAGTCGTAAGGGGACAGTTCCACCAGCACTCGGTCTCCCGGGAGCACCCGGATAAAGTGCATTCGAATCTTCCCTGACACATGGGCAAGGACCTGGTGGTCGTTGGGTAGTTCCACCCGAAACATACCGTTGGGCAAAGCTTCGGTTACCTTGGCTTCTACTTCAATAGCTTCCTTCTTCGGCATAACCCTCCTAGAAGTTGTGCTCCTCGAATTGGGCCGTGGTCAATTCGGTCGGTCTTAACTGTTCTTAGTCAGGATTTCAGGGCCGTCTTCCGTAATGGCGATAGTGTGTTCAAAATGGGAGGACAGCAAACCGTCGGCGGTCACCACCGTCCAGTTATCGTCCAGGATCCTGGTCCGCCAGTCACCCATGTTGAGCATCGGTTCGATAGCAATACACATGCCGGCTCGCAGCAACTGGCCCCGTCCCGGCTGGCCGTAGTTGGGCACCTGAGGGTCTTCGTGCAAGAAGCGGCCTATGCCGTGGCCCACAAACTCTCGCACCACGCCATATCCCCTTGCCTCGCTAAAAGTCTGGACCGCCGCGCCGATGTCCCCAATCCGGTTCCCCGGTCGGGCCGCATTGATACCCTCCTCGAGGCTCAGGCGCGTGGCTTCCATTAGGTCAATAGCTTCCTGGCTCACCTCGCCGACGGCCACGGAAATCGCAGCGTCGCCGATGAACCCCTCAATGGTGGCGCCCACGTCCATCTTGATGATGTCACCCTCTTTGAGCACACGCTTGCCAGGTATGCCGTGGACAATCTCCTCATTGACGGAGGCGCAGATAGAGCCAGGGAATCCCCGATAGCCCTTGAAGGCCGGCTTGGCGCCATGGCCCGTTATATTCTTGTAAGCAATGCTGTCCAGTTCCCTGGTGGTTATGCCCGGTACGACGGAACGCCTCAGCAGGGTCAGGGTGTCCCCCACGATGGAGCCTGCAACACGCATGGCATCCAGTTCCTGGGCCGACTTGATGGTAATCCCGCCGGTATAGTTTGACGCCGAATTAGAGGCGGTTTCAACTTTTGATTTTCGATTCATGCTCTCCGACCTGCGACCGATTTTGCCTATTGCAAAACTGAATTTTAACCTGACTGGCCCTACGTGTCCAGTTCAAGGACTTTCAGGGCCCGAGCGGTAACGTCTTCAACGCCGCCCACGCCGGAAATTTCCTTGAGCAGACCACTTTCTCGATAAAAGTCCAGTACCGGAGCCGTCTGCTCCTGGTATACGCCAATCCTGACCTGCACGGCCTCAGCTCGGTCGTCCTCGCGCTGGTACAGTTCTCCACTGCACCGACTGCAGGCTGGCGGAGAAGCAAACTGGTGCGGCTCCAGGTTAAAGGGAGCCTGGCAGGAGCGACAGATGAAACGGCCTCCCAGCCTTCGGACCAGCTCCTCCTGGGGAACATCCACCAACAGCGCGCCGTCCAGGGCCATGGCTTTCTCATCCAGGGCCTTCTCCAGCGCCACGGCCTGTTCCCGGGTGCGGGGAAAGCCGTCCAGGATAAATCCCGCATTCTGGCCCACTTCCATTACCTTGTCCAGGACCATGGCGATCACCAGATCGTCCGGAACCAGCAACCCCTGGTTCATAAACCCTGACGCCTTGACCCCCAGCGGTGTGCCCTGCTGCAGGTGAAACCGGAACAGGTCGCCGGAGCTTATGTGGGCCAGCCCCAGGCGGTCCTTGAGCAACTGGGCCTGGGTCCCCTTGCCGGCGCCGGGCGGCCCAAACAATGCGAGTCGGATGGTCGACGCCAACGCCTACCTCAGGAAACCTTCGTAATTTCTCATCAGAAGCTGGGCTTCCAATTGCCTGAGAGTGTCCAGTCCCACACCTACCATAATCAAAAGGCTGGTGCTGCTTAACTGGATGGCCTGAACGTTGGTTACCAGCGACGCCAGGTAGGGCACGATTGCGACAAATCCCAGGAACAGGGCTCCGCCGGTCGTGATGCGTATTATCACGTGATTCAGGTATTCCTGGGTTGGCCGGCCCGGCCGGATGCCCAGCACGAATCCGCCATTACGCTGCAAGTTCTCCGCCAGGTTCTGTTGCTGGAACACCACCAAGGTGTAGAAGAAAGTGAAAATCACCACCAGCACAAAGACGAACACCCAGTAAATGGCCGACGTTGGGTTGAACAGGTCGGCAAAAAATCTCGCCACATCCCCCATGACGCCCGTGCTGGTGGCGAAGTAGGTCGCCACCGTGCCGGGCAGGATAACGATGGAAAAGGCGAAAATCAGGGGTATCATTCCCGCGGAATTGATCCTCAGGGGAATGTACGTGGCGCCACTCTGCCGATACATGCGCCCGCCCCGGAAAATGCTGCGGCCGTACTGCACCGGTATCCGTCGGTGCGCTTCGTTGAACAGTACGATCAGGGCGATAATCAGGACCCCGATAATAACGAAGAACCCAATGCCCAGAACGTCCTGCCGGTCCAGGAATCCCTGAGTGATAAGCCCGGGGAATCCGGCTACGATACCGGCAAAAATTATTAGTGAAATACCGTTGCCTATGCCCCGCTCGGTGATCATCTCGCCAAGCCAAACCAGGAACATGGTGCCCGCTGTCATAGATATGATGGCCGCCAATGTGGGCAACAACGCCGGTCCCGTGAATCCCACGTTAGTCAACACGTTGCTCTGCTGCAACAGGATCAACTGGCCAAACCCCTGGGCAATGGCGATGGGCACCGTCAGCCAGTGAACAATGCGGTTTATCTTGACCCGGCCCGCTTCACCTTCCCGGGACAGTTGCTGAAGCGTCGGAATAACAGGGGTAAGCAACTGCATCACAATGGACGCAGTAATATAGGGGAAAACGCCCAGGGCCACGATGCTCATACGGCTCAGGGCGCCGCCACTGAACAGATCCAGGAAACCCAGAAGCTGGTTATTCTCGAACAGGTCCTGGAGCTGCGCCGTATTGATTCCGGGAATTGGAATGTGGGATACAAACCGGTACAGGGCCAGTATCGCCAGGGTAAAGATAATCTTTGCCCTCAAGTCCGGCAGGCTGAATGCGTCGATGGCGGCCTGTATTAATCGGGGCCAGCGGCCCCCACCTTGTGTCTCCGCCGAAATCATCTGGCTAGACTTCCTCCACAGAGCCGCCCGCGGCCTCAATCTTGGACCGGGCCGTACCCGTGAACTTGTTCGCCACCACCGTCAGGGACTTGCTTAAATCCCCATTTCCGAGAATCTTGATCGGGGAATTCAGGTTGGGCACCATTCCCCGGAGGTACATAGTCTCCGGAGTCACTCGGGTCCCGGCATCAAAGATTTCCAGCTCTTCCAGCTTCACCAGCGAGAAGTGAGTCTTGAACTTGTTGTTAAAGCCCCGCTTCATGGGAAGACCCTTGATCAACGGCAACTGACCGCCCTCAAACCCGGGCCTGATCCGATACCCGGATCGAGACTTCTGGCCTTTCATGCCGCGGCCACCGTAGCTGCCCTGTCCGGCAGCGTCACCTCGACCGACCCGCTTCCGATTCTTCCGCGCGCCGGGGGAAGGGATTATCTGATGCTCCATCATGGCGCTTGTGCTCCTGGATAATTCACCCCGGAGCCCTGGCCTGGCAACCGTCAGGCCGCTTCCGGGGTACAAGTAAGTTGTTCCGGACCAACCGGCAAGAGAGAAATCCCTCTGCCGGCTCCATTAACCCTCTGGAATTTCCTCCACCTTCAGCAGGTGAGAAACCTTGTTCACCATGCCCCGAATGGTGGGTGTATCGCCCACCGTAACGGTGTGGTGAAGCCTCCGCAATCCCAGCGCTTGAACCACCCGGCGCTGGTTTTGGGGTTTGCCTATGCAACTCTTCGTCCATGTAATCTTGAGTTGGGCCATCTTTGCACCTGTCAATTGCCGACTAGTCGGCCGCTTGAGTACCCAGCCGGCGGGCAATTTCAACCTGGGGGTCGCGCAGTCGGCGCAGCGCCTCCAGGGTCGCCTGGACCGTATTGATGGGGTTCCGTGAACCGAGGGACTTGCCGACCACGTCGCGCACGCCGCCCAGTTCCAGGATGGCGCGCATGGCGCCAGCCGCGATTATTCCCGTGCCCTCCGGGGCCGGCTTAATGACGACAATGGAAGCGCCGACCTTGACGGAAATTTCATGGGGGATGGTGCTGCCCTTGATGGGGATCTTGACCATATTGCGACGGGCGATGGCATTACCCTTTCTTACGGCATCGGGTATGACCAGGGCCTTGCCCATTCCTGCGCCCACGTTGCCGTCGCTGTCTCCCACAACCACCAGGGCGTTGAAGCGGAGCCGACGGCCACCCTTCACTACCTTGGCAATGCGGCGGGTGTAGACGACCCGTTCGGTGAACCCTGAAGGGTCTTCCTCTCGCTCCCGTGGCGGACGATTGGGACGCGGCCTGTTTCCTGTACTAACCATTAGAACTGGAGACCTCCCTCTCGTGCTGCTTCGGCCAGTGCCTTCACCCGGCCGTGGTACTTGTAGCCGCCTCGGTCAAAAACCACCCGGCTGATACCCCTTTCCCGGGCACGCTGGGCCAGCATTTGGCCCACCGCTGTCGACACCGCCGTCTTGGGGCGGATCGGGTCGCCGGCCTCCCGGTTGGCTTCCTCGCTGGAAGCGGCCACCAAAGTCTTGCCGTCGGAATCGTCAATTATCTGGGCATAGATGGAACGCAGGCTACGGTAAACGCACAGCCTCGGCTGTTCCGGGCTGCCCGACACCTTCTTGCGGACCCGCCGGTGGCGGACATTTCTCAATTTACGGGCGTCTTTGTCTCTGGGCATTTGTTGAAAGCTACTCCGACTGGATACTTAATACCTTTATATCTAGGCCTTGCGGGCCGCCGCCTTGCCGGGTTTGAAGTGCAGCACCTCGCCCTGGTAGCGGATTCCCTTTTCCTTGTATGCGTTGGGCGGCCGTACCTTGCGAATCTGCGCGGCCAACTCGCCCACCTTTTGCTTGTCAATCCCCCGAACGTGGACCCGGTTGTTACCTTCCACTTCCAGGGTAACTCCTTCCCTTGGCTGGATCTCCACCTGATGGCTGTAACCCACGTTCAGAACTATCCCTTCGCCCGACTGCTGAACGCGATAACCCACGCCCATCAGTTCCAGCGTCTTGGTGTAGCCGTCGGTAACGCCCACAATTGCATTGGCTATCAGGCTTCGGGTCAGGCCGTGCAGGGAATGATGGAATTTTCGCTCCGACACCCGCTCCACGATAATCTGCCCGTCTTCCAGCTTGACTATGACCTCAGGATGGTAGTTCTGGGTCAGGTTCCCCCGCGGCCCCTTCACGGTTACGCCGCCGTATTGAATCTCGACCTCGACACCGTCAGGTAAGGGGATCGGTTTGCGGCCTATCCTGGATAGGGTGCGCCCTTCTGTTGCTTCTCGTTCCAGCGTGT
>DAOUHR010000179.1:0-6889 GCA_034428635.1 Dehalococcoidia bacterium | reverse complement strand
AGAGGCGGGGACTAAAGAAACTCTAAACAAGTCTTTTGTGATGATTTTATTCACCAATCTCGGTATGCCAGCCGAAGAGTTTCAGATAGAAAGCTAACGCCATCACCCCCATCCTAACCTTCCCCCGTCAAGGGGGCAGGGACTTATTCAGAGGTTCCCTAATTCCCGGCTGTTGCCGGCCTTTTGACGTTGGGGCATAATGCGCCGCATCGAAGACGGTCGGCCAATCTAATTTCACCGGAAGGAGTACATTATGCCAGGGCAGATACCCACCGAAGAAGAGGTACTCAGCTATTTTCAGAAGTTCTCCAACTGGGGACGCTGGGGCGAGGACGACGAACTGGGCACGCCCAACCTGATTACCCCCGAAAAGACAAAGCGCGCCCTGGCCACTGTGCAGGAAGGGACTACGGTCTCGCTGGCGCGCACTGTCATGTTTGAACCCAGCCTGGACGCGCCGGCGCCGCCGGTGCACTTTATGGTGGAGAGCGGAGAGGGCTGGGCCAGCGGCGACAAGGTCAGCAACCGCCCCAACGCCGCGGCCATTGACTATTTCGGGATGATCTTCCACGGCTACACCGTTACCCACGTGGACAGCCTGGCCCACTTTTTCTGGGAGGGCAAGACCTACAATGGTAAGCCGGCCCACATGGTCTCCACCAGCATGGGCGCTACGGTCTGCTCAGTGGAGGCGGCCAAGAACGGATTCCTTTCCCGCGGCGTGCTGGTGGACGTGCCCCTGGTTCGGGGCGTCGACTGGCTGGAGCGAGGCGAGGGCGTGATGCCTGAGGATATCCTGGCAGCCGAGGAAAGGTGCGGTTTCAAGATAGAGGAAGGCGACATCCTCCTGGTGCGTACCGGCCAACTTCATCGCCGAAGCGTGGAGGGTCCGGTGGAACGGTCGGCCGGCTCCACGGCCTGCCAGGCGGCCTGTCTGCCACTTTTCCACGAGCGTGGCATAGCGGTTCTGGGTTCTGATACGGGGAATGACGTCAGTCCGGCCCAGTATTCCCGAGTGCTGCAGCCCATCCACCAGGTTGGGATTACTGCCATGGGCCTGTGGATTCTGGACAACGCCAACCTGGACGATGTGGCCGAGGCCTGCAAGGAACGGAACCGGTGGGAGTTCATGGTATCCATCGGTCCCCTGCGGCTACACAACACGACCGGTTCGCCGGTGAACCCCATTGCCGTGTTCTAAGGGGTGTCGTCAAATTAGCCATTACTGCCGGTTAGGTATCGGGAATAACGGGCGATATACCAGAGTCCTGGTATATTGCGGAGCATATTACCCATTTACTTGACGAATCTGGATTCCGGCTTTCGCCGGAAAGACGAAACTCGGCTCTTGACGACGCCCCCTAGGGAGGCGCCGACCTTTTGGCCGAGGCTACGTATTGAACTTCGACAAGGCGCGCACGACCTTGCCGGAGAACCCGGAAAGAAGGCGGGCGATGCTGTCCTCTGCCGCCATTTGCATGGCGCTCATGGAATAGGTGGGGTAGGAATGGATGGCGGAGGCCAGATTGCCCAGCTTCATCCGCCGCTCAATGGCCAGCGCCCACTCGTGGATCATCTCGCCGGCCCTGGGGGCGACGATGGCGGCGCCTAACAACCGGCCGTTGGGAAGGGCAATGGCCTTGACGAATCCTTCGTCCGAACCGTCGATGACGGCCCGGTCGGCGCCCTTCAGCGGCCACCTGATTACTTGTACCCTATCCCCGTACTGTAGCCTTGCCGCCTCTTCAGTAAGGCCGGCATGGGCAACCTCGGGATCAGTGAAGACTCCCCAGGGAACTGCGTCCTTGATCCCCTGGGAGTTGCCGGGCAACAGGGCGTTACGAGCAGCAATAAAGCCCTGCCAACCGGCGTAGTGGGTGAACTGGGGGCCGCCCGTGCAGTCGCCAGCGGCGTAGATGAGGCGCTGGCTGGTGCGCAGGAACCGGTCAACCGTGATGCCGTTTCGGGAGTAAGTTACCCCCGCATTCTCCAGCCCCATACCGTCCACGTTGGGGGCGCGACCCGTCGCTACCAGGAGGGTATTGCCCGTCCAGCGCTGAGCGCCTGAGGTGAGAGCAATGTCCTTGCCAGACATTGTCACCAGCTCCACCGGTTGTCCCAGCACAATTTCCACGCCCTCTGAAACCAGTTTCCTGGCAATCAGGTCGGATACTTCCGGTTCGTCCTGGCCCAGGATTCGGTTCGTGGCTTCGAATACGATAACCTTCACACCCAGGCGCGCGAAGGCCTGGGCCAGTTCGCAGCCGATGGGGCCGCCGCCAATGACGAGAAGGCGTTGGGGCAGGCAGTCGATATTCCAGATAGTTTCATAGGTGTGGTAACTTACCTGGCCCAACCCGGGTATTGGAGGAACCGTTGGTCGGGCTCCGGTGCAGATAAGGAACCGTTGGCCAAGGATTGTGGAGTCCCCAATTTGAAGGGTATGCGGGTCAAGGAAGAGAGCGGAGGCAAGAAAAGTATCTATTCCTTCTTCCCGGAGTTTTTCGGGAGTTTCGGCGGCGTAGATTTCCTGGATGACGGAGTTGATTCGGGACCTGATGACCGGCCAATCGGCTTGCGGCTGGCTGACGTCTATGCCGAAGTGGCCAGCAGAACGTACGTCGTGGGCGACGTTGGCGGAGCGAATGAGGGCTTTACTGGGTACGCAGCCCGTCCAGGTGCAGTCGCCGCCCTGCAGGTGGGCCTCGATGATAGCGACGCTTTGGCCAAGCCGAGCGGCAAATCGGGCCGCAGTCAGGCCAGCTGAACCACCCCCTATTACTACAAAGTCATAGGAGAGGGAGTGAGACGCCGAATGAACCATCGGTAGCCGCTAACTGTAGGCCGGTGGGCGAAGGTCCAGGCCCAGGGCGCGTTCGCACCAACGGGCTGCGCCGAGCAGGCGACCCTCAGCAAAGGGAGTCGCCGCGAACTGGATTCCCAGGGGAAGCCCCGATTCTGACAGGCCCGAAGGAATGACAACGGTTGGCAACCCGGCGGAGGTCCAGGGGGCCTGGAATGCTGCGTCTCCCGTGGTGTTCAAGTCCCTGGGAGCGGGGGCCGGAGTGGCCGGCATCAACAGCGCGTCCACCCTACCGGCCAGCGCGGTCAGGTCTCGGCGAAACTCGCGGCGAAGGCGCTGGGCTTGCAGGTAGGTGACGCTGGGGATGAGCAGGCCCATTTCAATATTGGCGCGCAGCCTGGGGCCGTAATCGTCGGCGCGGTGGCGGAAGAACTTCTCATGGAAGGCGGCGCACTCTACGTTCATTATGATGCGCTGAACATCGGGGGCGGAGGCGAAGCTGTCCGGAAGGTCCAGTTCTTCAATGACCGCGCCGGCCTGGGCCAGTTGAGCGGCCGCGGCTTCGGTGTGCTGGCGGACTTCGGGGGTGGAACGGTCGAAGAAGTACCCCGACTTCAAGAGGCCCAGCCTGGGAGGGCCGGCATGGCGGTCCATTTCGTCCAGGAAGTTTGGCACGGGTTCCTCGGCGGACCCGGGATCGTTGGCATCGTAGCCGGCCATGGCCTGGAGCAGAATGGCGGCGTCGGTGACGGTGCGGACCAGTATGCCGACGGTGTCGAGGGACCAGCTAACGGGCACCACGCCATACCTGCTGATGCGCCCGTAGGTGGGCTTCAGGCCGACGATGCCGTTGTAGGCGGCGGGACGACAGGTGGAGCCGCCGGTCTGCGAACCCAGGGCAGCGGGGCACATTCCGGAGGCTACGGCTACGGAGGATCCGCTGCTGGATCCGCCGGGGGTATGCTCCCGGTTCCATGGATTGCGGGAGGGCGAAGGATCGGAGGTGGCGAACTCGGTGGTAACCGCCTTGCCCAATATGATGGCACCAGCTTCCTTCAGCCTGGCAACGCAGGTCGCGTCGTACTCGGGAACGAAGTCGGCGTATATGCGAGAGCAGGCGGTGGTCTTCATGCCCTCGGTGTAGAAGATATCTTTCAGGCCCACTGGGACGCCGGCCATTATGCCGAGGGAGGGTTCCTGTTCCCTTTGCCGGGCGTCGCTGATTACGGCCTCCCGGTCGATGGTGACCCAGGCCTGCAGGTCAGGCTCGTAGGAGTCTATCCGGTCCAGAAGGGCCCCGACGTAGTCGGTAGGGGCCAGATGTCCGGTGCGCACCTGTTCGGCCGCATCGCTGACGCTGAGAGCATAGGCTTCGGGCATGACGTCCTCCGGTCTTGGGGGATTACCAGGGTGTCCTGTTTTGGGAACGGGAGTGGGTTACTGGTAGAAGCCGGGTTCCGTCTCGGTTTCGGGCAGGCTGTTGGCAACGTTCACGATGTGACGGGCCGCCTGTTCCAGCAGGTCCCGGTGTTCGGCGACGTAGCCTTCCCCCCACCGCGCCTCGGCCTGCTGGGTAAGGGATTCCAAGGTCTCCTCGAAAATGATGTCGGGAGTCTGGTCAGTCATGTGAATCCCGCCTTTGTCGGTAATTTGGGGTATGCCGTTAGTTCCAGTTTACCGTAAAGGCGGCGAGGCCGATACCGGTAATCCGGGCAACACGGGTGTGCCGGGAGCAAGCGGGGCCAGGCGCCCTCAAAGCCATTGCTGCCGGTGCGGCAATGGCGGAATGCGGTGTTGAGGTTAATTTGACCTGCCCCGGTATCCTTGTCATAATCAGGCCATTCTGGATACAAAGAGCATATTTGCAGCAGAAATTGAAGGAGGGAAGCCGTGACAACCAGAGAAGTTGTGGGCAGCGGCAAGTACACCTACGAAATGCATACCGACTGGGCGAAGGTACCCGCCGGTTGGTCCATGCCGGCAGCGGCCGTTTACGGTGATTCGCAGGACCGGGTTTACTGTTTTAACCGCGACCCCGAGCATCCGGTGATGATTTTTGACCGTGAAGGCAATTACCTTAATTCCTGGGGGGCGGGTCTTTTCCTGTTCCCTCACGCCATCTTTATTGACTCACAGGACAATGTGTGGCTGGTGGAACGGAACGACGGCCAGATAATGAAGTTCACCAGCGACGGCGAGTTGCAGATGACCATCGGGACCAAGGGCTACCGGTCGGACACCGGCGTGGACAATTCGGTGTTCAGCTCCAACGCCTGGCCCGACGTGGTGCGGGGGGCTGAGCCCTTCAACCTGCCAGCTGGTATAGCGGTGAACGACGAGGGCGAGATATTCATTGCCGATGGGTATGCCAATGCCAGGGTGCACAAATTCACCGCGGAAGGGGAACTGATCAAGTCCTGGGGCGGCCCGGGATCTGAATCCGGCCAGTTCAACCTGCCTCACGGGGCGTGGATTGACCGTCGGGGGCGCCTGCTAATCGCCGACCGTGAAAACGACCGGATACAGGTGTTTGACCAGGATGGCGGTCACCTGACCGACTTTCCCGTGAAGCTGATCGGCCCGGCCGTGATGTACGTTGACGATGAGGATACGGTGTACGTGGCCGAGCACAACGGGGGGCTGGTAAGCATACTGAATCTCGACGGAGAAATGATTACCCAGTGGGGTTCATTGACGCACCGCTCATGCCATGGCATCTGGGTGGATTCCCACAAGGACCTGTATGTGGTGGAGCCTTACGAGGGCAGCACCGGCCGCACGGTGGTGAAGTTCGTCCGCCAGGGTTAAGCGGGAGGGTCACGAGAATCTAAAGGAAGTGAGCAAAACCCGGTTGCGGTAGCAGCCGGGTTTTGTTATCCTTCTTGAACGTCTTCGGGCGTCCTCTTTTTCGTGGGGCTGTAGCTCATCAGGGAGAGCGCTTCAATGGCATTGAAGAGGTAGCGGGTTCGAGTCCCGCCAGCTCCACCAACCCCAATTCTCTTACTTTCCTCCCCGAGTTTTGCTGCAATATAGTTGCGGCAGGGCCAGTCCATATTAGCGGCAGCCTGATACTTAACAAGTTCTTCGATTCCTGGATTCCAGGATGCCTGGATCACCTTTGGATATTGCACCCGAACGGCCGGTATCACCTGACCAGGGCCGGCAGGTAGCGTGGTATTGACCAGTAAGGGAGTCGAAATGTGGCTACGTACAAGTTGTGAAATTACGTTTGATGTGAGCGTGCCAACTCCTTTTATCCTGATGCTCCGCCCCCGAAGCGGTGCACAGCAGTGGGTGGCGCATGAAGACTGCACATTGACGCCAAGCGTACCGGTCACAGAGTTTGCGGACAGTTACGGAAACCTGTGCGAGCGGTTAATAGCGCCCCCGGGTGAGTTTTCAATCCGTAGATCCGCCGACGTTTCAACCGCGGACGGCAGTGATGTGTCTCCCGGCGCACCATTTTACGAGGTGGCTAATCTGCCGTATGACGTTCTGACCTATCTGCTTCCCAGCCGTTATTGCGAGTCTGACCGGTTTATGGACCTGGGCAGAGAACTCGTCGATGGGGTCGAGCCTGGCTACGATCAGGTGGCTAGAATTGTAGGTTGGATCCGCTCCACAGTCCTCTTCAATCCAAATTCCAGGAATTTTCAGATGTCGGCTGTGGAAGTCTACCAGCAGCGCGAGGGGGTGTGCCGCGAGCTTGCACATCTGGGCATCGCGTTGTCCCGCAGTCTCTGTATCCCAGCGCGTATCGTTGTGGGCTATCTGCACGAACTCGAGCCGATGGATTTTCATGCCTGGTTCGAGGCGTTCGTAGGTGGCCGATGGTATACCTTTGATGCAACGCAGGCCGTACCACGGGGAGGGAGGGTTGCCATCGCTTATGGGCGTGATGCGGCCGACGTGGCGATGTTCAATCAGTTTGGCCCGGCGCTAAATCCGAGAACAATGGAAGTACGGGTCGAGTTGCTCGATGACGGGTCGGGGAGCAATTGAGGATTTACTGTGTGCCATCGCGTCAGCGAAGAGAGGTTTCATTCAATCTTCCATTCCTTTCTTTATTCCCGCTTGTCTTCTTTT
>DAOUHR010000178.1:0-7301 GCA_034428635.1 Dehalococcoidia bacterium | reverse complement strand
AGCAGAGCCAGCAGCATGCGCCGGGGTTCGGGGATGTCTCCCTTTTCCCTAACCTTGTCCAGGTAGTCTCGCAGTTGCCTCCTGGTGGTGCGGCGGACGCCCTGGTCGGCGTTCTTTCGGATTACCTCCAATGGTTTGGGCGGGTCCTGCTGGTCGGCCACGGCGCGGGCGTAGTCGTGGTGGACCTGTTCGGTGACACGGCGCATACGGTAGATGGTGAGTTGCCGGTGGTACTTGCGCTGGAGGGCGCGGATTTCTCTTCTGATTTCGCTGAGGGTTCGCATGGTTGTCCATCTCCTTTTGTTTATCCACGAATAGGCACTAATGTTCACTAATGGGATTTTTTGGAAAGTGTCCCGTTTTGTGCCATTTTGTGCCGTTTTTGCCCTCACCTTGGGGTTGGTTCCGGAGGGTGAGGGGGTATTGTCCCTCGACCAGGGCAGACACGCAGGTTTGCCCCTACGATGGGGAGTGCTTGCCTCCGTTTCCCTTTTTCAAGGCTGTATTCTTATGGTGGAGATGGGTTATGCGGGTTGGCAAGGGGGGCGGGCAGGGCAATCGCGTTTTAGATTCAGACTATAGGTGGCAGACATCCGCCAGATATAAGACAGGTTGCTCTGAGCTTGACGAAGGGGCTGAAATCCTGCATGCCAGCCCGGTTATGGGTCCCCCAGTCGGCCTGTGGGATGGAGTTTAGATTCTTCACTCCGTTCAGAATGTCAATGTAAACGTATCAGGATGACAATTTAAACATAATGCGATTGCCCAGGGGGGACGGGGCAGACACGCATATCGGCCCCTGAACAGAATGGGGCGTGAATCAGCAGGTTCAAGTTGATGCTAACTAGGGAGTGTCGTCAAATTAGCCATTACTGCCGGTTAGGTATCGGGTATAAACAGGCGATATACCAGAGTCCTGGTATATCGCGGAGCATATCACCCACTTACATGAGGGATCTGGATTCCGGCTTTCGCCGGAAAGACGAAACTCGGCTTTTGACGACACCCCCTAGAGCGGAGACGTTCGGATGCATGAAGCAATGATGGGGCAGCGGGGGCGGGTTTGAAACCCGCCCCTACGAAATGCGAGGGATGAGGTACGAGGGTATAGGCCTAGCGGGCCAGGCTGCCCATGGGGTCCCAGGGAGGGAGCACGACGGGTTCCAGGTCGAGGGCCCGCTGCAGGTCCTCCGGCAGGTAGCTCTTCGGGGCTGAGATTTCGAACATGTACTCGGCGAACCAGGAGTCGTTCATCAGGAAGAAGCCCTTGTCGCCCACCTTATCGTCCCAGCTATTTTCCACGCGCCAGCGGCGGGGCTTGCCGTCCACCACGTCAACGCCGGTGAAAAGCATGGCGTGGGTCATGGCCGTCTGGTGGTATTCCAGGCGCTCGGCCTTGTCCATGGAAAATTCGGCGCCGTAGACGCTGGCATAGTCAAACAGTTCGGCGTCCCATAGCCCCTTGTCGCGGTGCATCTGCTTACCGGTGTCGCAGCCCATCCAGACGGGCTTGCCGTCCTGGAGAATGCGCATGGCGATATCCTTCATCAGGTCGATGTCCACGTTCAGATACTTGATCCGGGTACCGTCCACCACGTTGCCCAGGTACTGGACGGTGTAGGTGCGGCCCGGCGGGTTGGACTGGCGCGGGTCGTGGACCAGGCAGACGTACTCCTCCATGGGGGTGGAGATGTACTTTTCGGCAAACTCCAGGGGAGTCATGGCACCGTCGCGGTGGAAATCGCCGTCCTTGTCCTTCCACTGCCAGTCAAAGTTCGCCGGGGGATTGCCCAGGTGAATAGCGAGAATCTGGTAGATGGACTGGAGGGTCTCCTGCTTGGCACTGCGCATGGCATCGGACCCGCCCTCTTCGGCATAGATGCGGCGGATGTTGCGGGCGCCCTGGCGGACCTGGTAGTTGAGCCCGGCATTCATCCGCATGGAATTGCCGGAACTCTCCGTTTCGGGCATAACGGACTTGGGCACCACGCCATGCTTGCGCACCAGGCTGACGAACATGTCCCACTGGCCGCCGTCGCCCAGGGGCTGGTGCAACAGCCATGCCACCACCCGATCATCGATGGGACGGTCCGCCGTCTCGATGACGGCTTCCAGGATGTAGTTGGCCCGTTCCATTTTGTCCCAGAACATCACGTAGCTCTGGCTGAACTCGAACTCCTTGACGTTGAGCAGGTTCCTGGTCTCGGACCGGAAGAGGTTGAGACCGGCAAACATCCAGCAACGACCGGAGCGGGCCTGGTTGGTTACCCCCCACTCGTCCAGCACGGTGGAGAAGGTGTGGGTGGCTTCAGCCACGATGTTGCGGTCGAGGGCTACGTCGTTGACGTCATGCTGGGTAACCACGTTCTGCATCAGTTGGTGGCTGGGCTGGGCTCGGAATTCAGTCTCAAAATCGGCCAGGGTGGAGGCGTCAAGAGCGCCGGGATTGGATTGGGTTGTCATGTCGGATAACTCCTGTACTTTTTCTTGGTGGATTTCGCCCCGGGGTGATGGGAGTTGGCCCCTGCTGGCGTCAGGTCAGCTAGTCCGCGCTTGAAGGGGCTGCTGCCAGACGATCGATAACCTGAGTTACCTCGGCCACGGCCAAGTCAATCTCCTCTGCAGTGGTAAACCGACCGACCGAAACCCGGATGGTTCCCATGGCGTAATCCAACGGCACGGCCATAGCGGAAAGCACGTGGGACACCTCCACCTGGTCGCTGTGGCAGGCGGCGCCGGCCGAGGCGGCCACGGTGGGCAGGTTGGCAAGAATCCGGTCGGCTTCCAGGGCATGGAAGCTGATGCTGCTGGTGTTGGGCAGGCGGAGGTCGGGGTGACCGTTGACACGAACATCCCCGCCCGAGTCCAGCAACCGGCTCTCCAGGCGGTCTCTCATCACCCGCATGTGGGTAGAATATTGGGCAAGGTTCTGATGAATCAACTGGCAGGCGGCGCCGAGGCCCGCCATCTCGATCACATTTTCGGTGCCGGCCCGGCGGTTCTGCTCGTGGCCGGCGCCGTGCATGAATTTCTCGAGCTGGACACCGGACCTGATGTAGAGGCCGCCGATGCCCTTGGGGGCGTAAAGCTTGTGGCCGGCGATGGACAGCAGATCCACGCCCAAGTCGTCAACTTTGACCGGAATTTTGCCCACGGACTGGGCGCAGTCGGTGTGGACGAGGGCGCCAACAGAGTGGGCAGCTTCTGCGATTTCGGCGATGGGCTGAATGGTCCCCACTTCGTTGTTGGCGTGCATTATGGTAACGAGGATGGTATCGCCGGTGAGAGCAGCCTCAAGCTGGGCAACGTCCACCAGGCCGTGTTCGTCAACAGGCAGGCAGGTAATACGGAAGCCCCGGGTTTCCAGGTAGCGGCAGACTTCGGTGACGGCGGGGTGTTCCACAGCGGAGGTGATGATGTGGTTGCCGCGGTGACGGTGGGCGAAGGCCACACCCTTGATGGCATGGTTGTTGGCCTCGGTACCGCCGCTGGTGAATATGAGCTCGTCCGGCCGGCAGCCCAACAGTGCCGCAACCTGATTGCGAGCCAGGTCCACGCCTTCGCGGGCCGCCAATCCAAAGGAATGACTGCTGGAGGGATTGCCGTACAGGCCGTGGACGTAGGGAAGCATGGCCTCGGCAACCTGGGGGTCGATGGGCGTGGTAGCGTTGTAGTCGAGGTAGATGGCGGACATGGCTGACTCCGGCGTCTTTTGCCGGGGGATTTGCGACATTATAGCCCAGGAGGGCGCCGGTTACCAAAGAAAGAGGGATGGCCGCAGGGCATAAGATCGCCAGGCTAGAAGCCGCGTTTACTGACACTTTCTTGTTTCTTAGTGGCCGGCAACCTGTTAACGTGGTATCGATTCAGCAAGGACTCAGTGTAGAGGAAAGCGGCCTGCTTATGTAGAACTTTCTGGCAAGGGAAGCCAACTGGACCGAGGCTATAGCTAACATCCTGGCATTGGGCTTCAGCCTAATGACGATAGTGGTAATCGCATACTCTGTGATGTTCAACCCGGACATTCTAGCTGCGGTGAGTTCGGTAACTTAGGGCATAACCGGGGTAATATTGGGCTACTATTTCAACCGGGCCCGGTTGAAAGTTGCCCAGAGACGCGCCGATTTAGAGACCCGTGAACGTCGACAAGTTTCCGAGCGAGCCACGATTTTGGAAGAACAATTGACTGCGTTAAGGGAGGATTTTCAGGGCCTTGTGTTACTATACGAGCAACAGCTTCGCGGTCTAGAGCCGGACGAGGAGCAGAACAATGGTGCAATTGAGTGAAGAGACCGTCAAGGAAATGCGGAGGGCCCTGGCTCATGCCAGGAAGAGACTGGAATGGCATGACCAAAGAATAGCCGAAATCAAGCGGATGCGGGAAGAGCAGGAAAAGCGTCTGCTAAACCAAGAATACTGCTGAACTGAATTGCCTAACTCTGAGAGCCGGAGTATCGGCCCCTCATATCCTCCCATCTATCACCACATCCAGAACGGCAGGCTTGCCTGAAGCCAGCGCCCTGATAAGTTCGGGGCCGATGTCCTCCGGGGCGGTGATGGTCCTTCCGTAAACCCCGATGGCTTCCGCGATGCCGGCAATGTTTAGGGGCAGGGGGAAGTCCATGCCCACGTACCCTTCAAATCCTTCAGACACCTCTTCTCCAAGGATTTCCTGACGGTGGACGTTCATGTTGAGCTTGAGAATTCGGTAGGAACGGTTGTTGCATACCAGGTAGACGGCGGGTATGTCGTAATTTGCGGCGGTCCACAGGGCCTGGACGGTCATCATTGCGCTCCCGTCGCCGACGACGGCCACCACGGGACGGTGGGGTTGAGCAAGTTTTACTCCAAGGGCGGCGCCCATACCCCAGCCGATGGCACCGATTCGCTCGCCGTAGAGGGTGCCGGGGTCGTTGAACTTCAGGGCGGAGTGCAGGGCATCCTTGGAGCTGAGGGAGTCGTCCACAACAACCGCGTTGTCCGGCAGGGCCTGGGCTATTTCGTGCATCATTCTTTCGGGAGCCATGGGCCTGGCTTCCCAGTGGTCGTTGAGCCGCTGATTCCAGGCGGAACGGGCATGGGAAGTATGGGTGTGCAAGGCAGTGCGCCTGGCTGAGGCTCTTTCGCGGGCTTTCGAGTCCATAGCCTCGTCAAGCGCTTCAGACAGTAATTTCAGGCCGGCCCGAGGGTCGCCGAAAAGGGGTACGTCGACTGGTTCCGTTTTGCCGATTTCGCGCTGGGCGGAGTCGAGGTGGATGAGTTTCGTGCCTGGGGCGAGGCTGCGGCCGGGTAGATAGAAGAAGCCGGAGAAGACATTGGCACCGACTGCCAGGACTACGTCGGCGCCGGCAAGCAATCTCCGACCCGCGGGGAGTGTGGGATTGATGCGGCCCAGGAACTGGGGATGGCCGGTGGGGAAATTGTTGCGGGCTATGGAAGCGGCATACACGCCGACGCCGCACTTTTCGGCCAGGGCGACAGCTGCCGCCATGCCCTCGGACTGGGCCAGGCGGTCCCCTACCACCATCACCGGATTGGCGGCGTTGGACAGCAACGCAGCCGCCGCCCGCAGTTCGGGCTGGGCGGGTGGCGGCGGGAGAATGGGTGGGCGGGACGGGACGACGTCTACCTCAGCAATGCCGTCCAGCGCGTTGGCGGAAAAGCCCACGAATACGGGGCCGGAGGGTAAATTTTTTGCCTCCTGGAAGGCCCTCCGCATCACTCCGGGAACCTGTTCAGGGTGAGTTACTTCAATGCTCCACTTGGTGAACTGGCGTACCATTTCGGCCAGGTCGGTACGGTATTCGGTGAGTTTGCGGACGTCCTTGTTGCCGGCGGTGAGGACCAGGGGTACGCCGCCGTCCATGGCGTGGTGCAGGAGGCTGATGCCGTTGGCCAGCCCGGTTTCAATGTGGAGATTGACCAGGGCAGGACGGTTGCCGGCCACGGCATACCCGTCGGCCATGCCCATAGCCACGCCCTCCTGGGTGGCAAGCATGTAGCGGAAGTCGGGGTATTCGGGCATCAGGGCCATGATGGCGCTTTCGCTGGTGCCGGGGTTGCCAAAGATGACTTCTACGCCCTCGGCGCGAAGCATCTCGAGGAAGGCGCGGGCGCCGGACATTTGTGTCATTGTCCCGCCTCCTGAGGCGTGACCGCCTGTGCCGACGGGGAAAGGCCGGCGTTGAGCAGAAAGGCGCGCAGCATATCCCCCATCTGGGCCTCGTGGACCGATGCGAACTTTGCAAACTCCCTCAGGTTGCGGGCAGCCTCTTCGGCGGGGTCGAAATTCTCGCCCATGAGCAGATAGTCGTCGTAGAGTTCCCGGTTCCACACAACCAGTTCGTCATAGGTCAGTTGGGGTTCGAACTGGAAGGCGTAGCAATTGCCGGCGCGGAAAGCCATGTCTATTTTGGCGTAGCCGCCGTTACGCAGCAGTATGTGGCCCTCAGCCAGGGCCGTGGCGCCATCGGGAATGGAGAAACACTCGCCGTGGAGGGTCGGGACCAGGGGAACACAGATTTTACTGAACACCGGATCAGCGTCTCCGGCTTCGGTTACAGAGATTTTACGCAACCCGAACTGGTACCCTCCGGTAGGCTGCACCTGCCCGCCCAGCGCCCGGCACAGCAACTGGGCGCCCAGGCAGACCGCGAATATGGGTATCTCACGGCGGCTAGCCTCGATGAAAAGTTCCCGTTCCTGCTCCAGGGCAGGGAAATCGTCGTTGGCGGAGAGTGGGCCACCCAGGGTTACGATCAAGTAAATCTGACCCAAGTCCGGTTGGAGGAAGGGCCCGTAGCTGGGGGCGAGTTCGAACAAGTTTAGCGAGTCAAGTCGGAAGCCCTCTCCCTCCAGTATTGAAATATAGTTGGCTCCCAAGGTTTCGGGAGCGGCGTGGCGTATGATCAGTGCGTTCTTCAAGGCAGACCTGCGGGGCTTTCATTGTTGCCGGCCAAATCCTACACTAACCCCACCCCTGATGCCACTGGGGGAAGGAAGGTCACAGGGCAATCGCGTTCTAGATTCAGACTATAAGTGGCAGACATCCGCCAGGCATAGGACAAGTCGCTCTGAGCTTGACGAAGGCCTGAAATCCTGCATGTCAGCCAGGTCACGGGTACCCCAGTCGGCCTGTGGGATGGAGTTTAGATTCTTCACTCCGTTCAGAATTGTATGTGTCAGGTAATTCGTTGACAGATGGGTATAAAAAGGAAGTACCGATCTGGAGGCGAATATGCGGAACAACAGCGAGGATCGCACCATTGAGCGAAACCTGGTGCAGAAGTGGCGGTTTCTTA
>DAOUHR010000177.1:0-3986 GCA_034428635.1 Dehalococcoidia bacterium | reverse complement strand
GCGGCGTCCAGGGAGTTGTCCAGGGCTTCCACCGCCTGCTTGAGGCCCAGGGTCTCCAGGTGCTGGCGGGCCTGTTCCAGGGCGATGGTCGTCATCGCACACCTCCCGCGGTCACCAGGTCGTATACCTCCAGGGAACGGCGTTCCACGTCACCCATGAGCACCTGCACTGCCAGGGCCTCCTGCTGGGGACGGCCGTCGGCCCTGGGCAGGCCCTCCCACTGGCCGGGCATGGTGAAGCGCCGACCGGCGCTCTGGGCCCTGGGATGAATGGCCAGACGCTGGTCTCCCGCCCAGATCTCCACGGTGCCCAGTCTCTGGCCCACCTGCACCGTGGAACCGACCCATCGCCAGTGAACGCCGTAGCGGGACCCTTCCCATCTGACATAGCCGTCCCGGGCCACCGTCCAGTCCTCCCTAAGGTATGGCGCCAGGGCGGACCGCTCGGGCAGCTTCGCCAGGTGAGGCTGCTCCTGGACGAGCATCTCCCCGGGAATCCGGTGGGTAGTTCCGTGGATCCGCCAGTTGGCCACGGTGTCGCACCACTCAACAGCTTGCCGGTCGAGATCGGCGTCATCGGTGAAGCGAAGGCTGGGCCACAGGTTGCGACGGACGTACTTGACCCCGCTTTCGACTTTCCCCTTGGTCTGGGCACGGTAAGGCTGGCACAGCTTCAACTCAAAGCCCAGCCTCAGGGCGAAGTCCAGCATCCTCAGGTTCCACGACACCTGGCCGTGCTCATCCTTGCCCAGGGTCACCACCTTGGCGTTGTCATACAAGCAGCGCCGGGGCACCCCGCCAAAATACTCGAAGGCGTTAACGTGGCACTGGATGAAGCTGGCCGTGTCCGCCCGGCGCACCAGTTCCACGTAACAGGCCCTGGACCAGCCCAGGGTTATCACGAAGACCAGATCCGGCGCTTGCCATCAAACCTCAGATAGGACAGACTCCCCCAGTCTACCTGGGCCTGTTCCCCCGGAGCCGTCTCAAAGCGCATCGTTGCCTCCGGTTGAAGCCTTCTTCGCCGGGGCCGCACATACTGAACCAATGTGGAGTAGCTGCCTTCGTAGCCCAAAGCCCGGATCTCCCGATCCAGTACCCGACAGTTGTCCAGCCCTTCCGCCATCCGCCGGTCGATATGTCCGGTATAGGGGTCCAGCTTCGACCCTCTTTGAGGTCTCGGCTTGGGCCGCATCGCCTCCGGTGACTTCAGGTAGCGGCGTACCGTATTCCGAGCCATGTTCAACTCCCGGGAAATCCCGCGTATGCCGCGCCCCGCTCCCTTCAACTCGTAAATCTCTTTCACGTCTCCCACCTTTAACAATCCTCCAGTCACCTCCAAGCGGTCTGCCCGGATGATGCCATTTATTTCAGGTGGGTCAATTCCAACTTGCTGATTTTGCACATTTTAAGGTTGCTACTAACATTTGCCAGCCAGCCGAGACGGGTGTGCCCCGAGTTCGAGGTTCCCGCCTTCGCAAGATAGACGGGTCCTTCCCAGACCATTCATGGGGTAGCCCTGACCATCATCGGGAGAGCGCTGGACTTCCATAGGCCAGCCAAAACCGAAGACCGGCGAAAACCGGTGTGACGATTGTTCGGACCACTCAACTGTGGGACATCGCTCCTATCTGACGGCACTCAGAGGTCAAGAATTTTTTAATTTCCTGTCCCATTTTGTGCCATTTTGTGCCGTTTCGTATCTGACAACAAAGTCGGGATGGCACCGGATGGCACACCGGTGCGCCACATCCCAGATAGGGAATGGCCCTGGAGGTGGCCCAAAATGGCCCGCGCTGGGCCACGGGCGGCAGGAGGGGCAAAGGCGCCTCCGGCTTTGTCCGCGCTCCCTATTCCAAAGAAGGAGAGCAGGTGCACCTGAGAATTATGGTAGGGACGTGAATTCCCTGATATCAAGGATCCAATGTCATGGGGCGGCGTTGTGTTTCCAGGGTAATCGTGTTCTACCACAAGCAGGACTCCCCGGGCGCCAGCAGGATTCCCGGGGATTTCATGAAGGCTGCTTCGCTGGGCGCGAAGTTAGCGGCTCCCGCCTTAGCGGGAAACTCGACCTCCCCTATGCTGAAATGCAATCGCCCTGAGGTTAGAGCCTGTCCTGAGCCTGCCGAAGGAATGGTGGTGATACAATTCTGTGCATCCTGTCCATCCATGTTCAACCCCCGGAGCGCCCATGCCCAAAACCATCTACCTCGCCAACCACTACGGCTTCTCCGCCCAGCAGCGGGCGCTCTTGCTCCCGCCCATCATCGCCGCCCTGGAACAGCTGGGGCTGGAGGTCTGGGAGCCCTTCGACCGCAATAACCAGGTCGACTTCTCCCAGCCCGGCTGGGCCTACCAGGTGGGCCAGGCCGACTTCCGCGACGTGGTCGACGCCGACGCCATTTTTGCCGTGGTCAACGGCGTGCCCCCCGACGAGGGCGTGATGGTGGAACTGGGCATGGCCATCGCTCTGTCCAAGCCCACCTTCCTCTTCCGCGACGACTTCCGCCGCGCCACCGACAGCGAGGAGTACCCTCTCAACCTGATGCTCTTCACCGGCATCCCCGAGCAGGACTGGCAGGACTACTACTACACCTCCGTCGCCGAAATAACCGCCCCCGACAAGGCCCTCGCCCGCTGGGCCCGGTCATCCCGTGAGCCATTTCAATAGTTCCTTCCCCCTCGATGGGAGAAGGTCAGAGCCTGTCCTGAATCTGCCGAAGAAATGGGAGTGGTGGTTATCGCAAGTCATCATTGGGCATACTCCGTCGTTCCCGCGCCGGCGGGAACCTCGAACGCGAAGCAGATTGGGCGCCCGCGGTCTCCTGGCACAAACCGTCCTGGACCGCATCTTTCGCCGTGGCGATCGGCCGGCAGACCCGCAAACCTTACGGATGGCCCCTTCATCTGCTAAAGTATGGGGGCAGACAAACACTGGAGTCCCGCCCCCGCCGGCGCCGGAATGCGGCCGCCGGTTTCGTTATCTTTTGACCCCGTGAGATATGGGAAGCGGCCTTCCGGTGGTTGTCGCCACTCCAACCATCGAGTCAGCCCTTGGACAATCCTTCCTCACCGCAACGGCCCTTCCCGGCCTTCCCCCGGCTGTTCTACGGCTGGTGGGTCGTGCTGGTCAGCCTGATCACCGACGGCGTGAAGCAGGGCAGCTTCAACCGTGGCTTCACCGTCTACATCATCCCCATCCAGAACAGCCTCGGCCTCAGCGCCGCCGCCATCGGTTGGGCCGATACCCTGGGCCGCCTCATGGGCGGCATCCAGGGCCCCTTCATGGGCTACATGACCGACCGCCTCGGCCCCGGCTTTATGCTGGCCTTCGGCGGCATCACCTCCGGCCTGGGCTTCATCCTCCTGTCCTACACCGGCAACTACCTCTCCTTCCTGCTGGTCTTCGTGGGCCTCATGTCCGTGGGCTTCCGCTCCGGCTACAACAACGCCTCCATCGCCGCCATCAACAACTGGTTCCGCCGCCGCCGCGGGCTGGCCATGTCCCTGGTATCCATGGGCCATGGCTTCGGCGGCGCCATCGCCCCCGTGGCCGGCTGGATGGTCCTGACCTACGGCTGGGAGATAGCCGTCCGCATCTCCGGCGTGGCCATCATCTTGCTGGTCGTCCCCCTCTCCTTCCTGGTCAAGCGCTCCCCCGAGTCCATGGGCCTCCTGCCCGACGGCGACCTGGCCCAGGACACAGCCGGGGTAGAGGGACAGGATAATGGCACGCGGGCCAATGGCCGTGCCCGGGGCCACGCACGGTGGGCCCTGCCCGAGAACGACTTCACTGCCCGGGAGGCCATGCGCACCCCGTCCTACTGGATGTTGGTGCTGGCTGCGGGATTGCGCAACACCGCCCACTCCGGCCTATCCTTCCTGCTCGCCCCGGTGATGGTCTGGTTCCTGCAGCAGGGAGGAAGAGAGCAGATAGAGAGCCTGCAGATCGCCGCCTTCTTCGTCGGCCTGGTTGCCTTCGCGACG
>DAOUHR010000176.1:0-5263 GCA_034428635.1 Dehalococcoidia bacterium | reverse complement strand
TCATTCATCCTGGAAGAAGGATCGTATTTCGCGCAGCACCAGTTCGGGGTGTTCCATGGGCAGGAAGTGGGATCCCACGCCCAGAGGCTTCACCTTCGCCCCCCTGACCAACTCAAGGAACCGACGAACCCCCGTGTCCTGCAGTGTCTGCGCTTCCTGGTAACTGCCCAGGAGCAGCAGGTATCTTCCGGTCAGGCCCTCAAGGTACGGCGATACCTGGAGCGTTTCCCTTACCTCGTAGAATATAGCCTCCACTTCGGGCGGGCACTTCAGCTCCGCCCTTCCATCGGGAAGCAGCCTGGTCGCTCCGTCTATGAAGGCTCCGAATGCCCTTTCGTCCCAGTCGCGGAAGGCGCCCCGCTGGCGGTAGGCATGGTACATGGCCTCCCGGTTCTCCCATATTCGTCGCTTCTGCCTGGTGCGCTGGGCTCGCTGGCGAAGTTCGCCGGGTGGAGCGTTGGATGGTCTTTCGCCAATCCTGGTTTCCACGAGGCAGGCCTGGCGAATGAGACCCGGCAACAGCGAAGCCGCGATCATTGTAGCCAGGCCGCCCGAGGAGTGGCCGACCACACTGACCTCCCTCAGGCCCAGTGCCTCGATGGACGCGGCCAGGTCCTGGCCGACAAGTTCGAAGGAGTAACCACAGTCCGAAACGTCGGTATCGCCGTGGCCTCGCTGGTCAAACGCCATGACGTGGTAATCGGCGGCCAGTCCGTTGGCGATGGGCAGCCAGGTGTGAGAAGACAACCCGGTGGCGTGCACCATGACCAGGGGAGGCTTGCTGCAATCACCCCATTCGAGGTAATGGTGAGTGATTCCGTTTGCATTAACGTAGCGGTCGCCGTGCTTCAAAACCCTTATCCCAGGCCGTTTGGCTAAACCCAAGAACTGTCTCAAGTCCAGCCGTGGCATTACTGGGGCTATTCTAGCGGCAGTTACCTGGCTTATCCACTTCTCGCCAGGCTATCAGAGGAAGCACGAAATCTCGATTGTGCAGATTTTCACTATCGGCCCTGCCAGCGGTATGCTATAATCGCCGGGACGGCTAGATTCGAGGTCCCGCTAAGCTCTATGCTTGACGACTACTTTCGGCAATACGGGTTGATTGCCATTTTCGCTGTGGTGGCCTTTGCGGTTCCAACCAGCCTCATTGTCGTATCCTGGCTCCTTTCCCGCTTCCGGATTCGCCCCAACAATCCCACACCTGTGAAACTGGAACCCTACGAATGCGGCGTACAGACCATCGGCGGCCCCTGGAACCAGTTCAACTTCCGCTATTACCTCTACGCAATCCTCTTCGTGATCTTTGACGTAGAGGTTGTGTTCCTCTATCCCTGGGCCACCAAGTTTATCAGCTTTGAACTGTTTGCCATGATTGAGATGGCCATCTTCGTGGCCATACTAATGGTGGGGCTTGCCTACGCCTGGCGCAAGCGCGACCTGGAGTGGGGGAACTAGGTTATGCAACTTTCGGGAGGACAGGGTCCGCTGCACGACCGCACGTGGGGCATTGATCGGGAAGAGGGTCAGATTGTCAATGACCTCATTTCCGTTTCCGGCGAACCAATTGAAGTCCCCTTCATCGAAGTTCCCGACGACCTGAAGAACAATCTCCTGGTTACGTCAGTAGACGCCCTGGTGAACTGGGGCAGAAAGTCGGCCCTGTGGCCAGTTTCCTTCGGCTTGGCCTGCTGCGCATTTGAGATGATGGCCACCGCCATGGGCCGGTTTGACATTGCCCGGTTCGGCATGGAGGCCTTCCGCGCGTCGCCCCGGCAGGCAGACTTAATGATCGTTGCCGGGACCGTTACCTGGAAGATGGCCCCGCCCATTCGCCGAATCTACGACCAGATGGCGGAACCCAAGTGGGTGATTTCCATGGGCGTATGCGCCACCAGCGGAGGCCCTTACTTTGGTTCCTACAGCGTGGTGCCCGGTGTCGACCACATCATTCCGGTGGACGTCTATGTGCCCGGGTGCCCCCCGCGCCCCGACGCGCTGTTGTACGGGATAATGGAACTGCACGACAAGATTAAGAAGTACCACCACCTGCGCAAGACCGGAGAGGCGGGCACTGGCTAATGGCTTTGCGCGAGGTTTCGGGACAGGAACTTGCCGACGGCCTGAACAGTGCCCTGCCAGGCACGGTGCAGGGTTTCAACACAGGTGTTGTTTCAGTGCAGCCGTCACGGGTCAATGTGGTGGCCGAATATCTCCGTGATGACCCTTCTTACGACTTCCAGTTTCTCAACTCCATCAGCGCCGTTGATTACGTTGAGTACTTTGACCTGGTGTACCACCTTACTTCCCTGCGCCAACTCAGCACCGCAGTTTTCAAGGCCAGGATCTACGGACGTGAAGAGCTAAGTGTACCGTCAGTGTACGGGATATGGAGAGGGGCGGACTTCCAGGAACGGGAAATCTGGGATTTGATGGGCATCTATTTCAACGGCCACCCAAATATGAAACGTATTATGTTGTGGGAGGGCTTTGAGGGCCACCCCTTGCGTAAGGATTTCCTGTGATTGTGAGTGTTTTTTCTCCATTACGCGGCGACAAAGATAGAAATGTAACCAAGCTCCGAGCATTGCCGAAGTTGACCAGCAACCATCTCTTATGACCATCCGCACTGAACCAATGACCGTCAATGTGGGTCCCCAGCATCCCAGTACGCATGGGGTGTTTCGGGTACGCATTACCTTTGACGGCGAGGACATCGTCGAAGTCGAGCCGGTCTTCGGGTACCTGCACCGGGGTTCGGAAAAGCTGGCCGAGGAACGCAACTACGTGCAGGTGGTTACCCTTACTGACCGGCTGGACTACACTTCATCGATGATCAACAACCAGGCCTACTGCCTGGCCGTTGAAAAACTGCTGGGAGTGGAACCACCGCCCCGGGCCAAATACCTTCGCACCCTTACGGCCGAACTCCAGCGCATTGCCAGCCACCTGATCGCGGTCGGTTTCTTCGTGCAGGAACTTGGGGCCTTTGGCACGCCCCTGATGTACAGCTTCCGCAGCCGCGAACGCATACTGGACCTTTTCGAAATGCTCTGCGGCGCCCGCATCACCGTCAGCTACATGCGGCCTGGTGGCGTTTTTGCCGACGCGCCAAGGGATTTCTGGCCGGCCCTGGACCGATTTCTTGAGGATTTCGAGGAAGAACTGGAAGAGATAGAGCGGTTGCTGCTGGAAAACGAAATCCTGATGGTGCGTACCAGGGGAGTGAGCCCCATATCCGCTGACGTCGCTATTAACTGTTCTGTCAGCGGTCCCGTGCTGAGGGCCAGCGGCATCAACTGGGACTGGCGCAAGCAGGAACCCTACGACGCCTACGACCAGGTGCAGTTCGATGTCCCCATTGGTTCCAATGGGGACAATTACGACCGTTTCTGGGTGCGGATGCAGGAGGTACACCAGAGCCTGCGAATTGTCAGGCAGTGCATCGCCCAGATTGAGCCGGGTCCCGTGCGGCTGGACCTGCCCCTGGTGCTGAGGCCGGAAGCCGGTCGAGAATCCTACGGCCGTGTGGAGGCGTCCAAGGGGGAGTTGGCATTTTACCTGGTCAGTGATGGCGGCATTTCGCCATACCGCTGTAAGATAAGGTCACCATCCTTGATAAACCTGACCATTATCGAACACCTGCTGGTGGGCTGGAAGCTGGCAGATATGATCGTTTCCCTGGGCAGCATTGACATCAATATGGGCGAGGTTGACCGGTGAACTGCCAGTTGGCATCCGACAGCGCCCTGTACGCCAACGGGTTGTATCGTGTTATCTACAACTTGGCCGGTAGCTTCCTGCCGTGCTGGCTGGCATACGTCATCGCTGGCCTGGTTATCGTATTCATCCTGGTCAATGCCGTGCTGCTGGGAGCGGCGGTAATCACCTGGGGCGAGCGTCGGGTGCTGGGACGGTTCCAGAACCGGGTGGGTCCAAATCGGTGGGGTCCCTTTGGAATGTTCCAGCCCATAGCTGACCTGCTGAAACTCCTTACCAAGGAAGACCTGAGACCGCAGGGTGCGGACAGAATCGTGTTTGCCTTGGTTCCCATCCTGATGGTGGCGCCCCTGATCCTGCTGACGGCGGTGATACCCTTCGCCAAGAATACGGCCCTGGCCAGCCTGAATGTGGGTGTCCTCTACATCCTGGCGGTCAGTTCCGTATCTTCCGTGGCCATATTTATGGCCGGGTGGTCTTCCAACAACCGTTATGCCATGTTCGGGGCCGCCCGGGCCGTGGCGGTGCTGATCAGCTACGAAGTGCCCGTGGTATTGTCCCTGCTGGGCGTGGTTATGGTGGCGGCTTCCATGTCCCTGGGCAACATCGTAGAAGCCCAGAACCTGCCCTTCATTATCGTGATGCCCATGGCCTTCTTTGTGTTCCTGGCGGGTATGTCCGCGGAATTAAACCGGTCGCCCTTCGACGTTGCGGAAGCGGAATCCGAGATTATCGCCGGTTACCACACCGAGTACAGCGGCGTAAAGTTTGCCCTGATCCAGGCGGCCGAGTTTGGCGGTGTGGGCGTGGTGTCGGCTATTGCGGCGACACTGTTCCTGGGGGGCTGGTCCGGCCCCTGGTCCGAATACCTGGGCTGGCTGTGGTTCCTGTTGAAGACAGGCATAGTGGTTTTCCTGTTCATCTGGTTCCGGGCCACCTATCCCCGCCTGCGCATTGACCAGATAATGGCTTTCTCGTGGAAGTTCCTGCTGCCCCTGAGCATGATCAATTTGGCGGTGGTAACCCTGGAAGTATTCTTCCTGCGGGGAGGCGACGGTTCCCTGACAACGGCAGATCTGGCAATTATGACCGCTATCAACGTGGTAGTTATGCTTATATCAGTATGGGTGTTCGGCGGCCTGATTCGGGACCGGGTAACTTTCCGGACTCGTCAGCCCCAGGATGTGGCAGTGCCGGGCGTGCCCACCATCGAGGTGAGCTAGCATGTACGGATTGGCGATGGTCAAGGGCTTGATGGTGACCCTGAAGAATCTGACCAAGAAACCCTTTACGATCCAGTACCCGGAGGAGCGCGCCCGGCAGCATCCCAGGTTCCGTGGCGAGGAATTCGTCTGGTACGAGGAACGTTGTACCGGTTGCGCGTCCTGCGCGAAGTACTGCCCGTTGGGTATCATCAGGATCGAAACGTCGCCCAGCGGCAGCGCCATACCGCAGGGGGACAAATACCGCCTGGAAGTCTTTGATATTGAATTGCAAAGGTGCATGTTCTGTGGCTTGTGCGTGGAGGCATGCCCTTACGATG
>DAOUHR010000175.1:0-26022 GCA_034428635.1 Dehalococcoidia bacterium | reverse complement strand
CCCCCCACCCCCCCCGCCGTTATACTTGAGTTGATGCTTGGCCGTGGCGCGGCAGCGGCCCGACGGGTTGGTTTTTGTGGCCTTCCCCCTCGGTTGCGCCGGTGGCCCGGCTTTTTATTTGCTCTGAAAAAGGTAGGCTTTTGTTATGTCCCTGCTTTGCCAGCAAGACCCGGATGTCTTTCGCGCCATTGAAATGGAGGACGCCCGCCAGCGCGACTGCGTCGTCCTTATCGCTTCCGAAAACTACGCCAGCATGGCGGTGCTGGAAGCCCAGACCAGCGTGATGAACAACAAGTACGCCGAGGGCTACCCCGGCCGCCGCTACTATGGCGGCTGCGAACACGTGGACGTGGTGGAGTCCCTGGCCATTGACCGCGCCAAGGAGCTGTTCGGCGCCGAACACGCCAACGTCCAGCCCCACAGCGGGGCCCAGGCCAACATGGCCGTCTACTTCGCCCTGCTGGAGCCGGGCGACACGGTCATGGGCATGGAACTGTCCCACGGCGGGCACCTCACTCACGGCGCCAACGTCAACTTCTCCGGCAAGCTCTACAACTTCGTCCCCTACGGTGTGGACAAGGACAGCGAGCTTATCGACTACGACGAGGTGGAAAGGCTGGCGAAGGAAAATCAGCCCAAGCTCATCGTGGCCGGTTGCAGCGCCTACGCCAAGATTCTCGACTTTCCCCGCTTCCGGGCCATTGCCGACGAGGCGGGAGCGTACCTTATGGTGGACATGGCCCACATCGCCGGGCTGATTGCCGGTGGAGCGCACCCGTCGCCTTTCCCCCACGCCCACGTGGTAACGTCCACCACCCAGAAGAGCCTGCGCGGGCCCCGGGGAGGGTTCATCCTGTCCAACGCCGACCTGGCCCGCAAGATCGACTTTGCCGTCTTCCCCTATACGCAGGGGGGGCCGCTGATGCACATCATCGCTGCCAAGGCCGTCTGCTTCGGCGAGGCCCTGCGCCCCGAGTTCGCCCGCTACGCCCAGCAGGTGGTGGCCAACGCCGCTACCATGGCCACCGAGGTATCGGAGGCGGGACTAAGGCTGGTCTCGGGCGGCACCGAGAATCACCTGATCCTGGTGGACCTGACGCCGATGGACATTACCGGCCAGCAGGCCGAGACCGCCCTGGAGTCGGTGGGCATCATCACTAACAAGAACGCCATTCCCTTCGACCCCAGGCCGCCCCGCGTCGCCAGCGGCATGCGCCTGGGCACCCCGGCCATCACCAGCCGGGGCTTCGGGGAGGCAGAGACCAGGGAGGTCTCCCGCCTGATAACCCGCGTCCTGAACAATATGGAAAACGAACAGGTTATGGACGAGGTGAAGGGAAAGGTAAAGGAAATAACGTCAGGTTTCCCCGTTCCGGGGCTGGATTCCTAGTTGAGCGGCCAACCCGCCAATGTTATAATCGGCGGACAGTTTCAAACGGGCCCATAGTCAGGAGTGTTTTTTGCGTCATTACGAGCTTGTTACCATCCTTAGCCCCATGCTCAGCCAGGATCAGGCTAACGAGGCGTGGGGACAGATCAACGACTTCATTACCAACCGCGAGGGGGATATATTCCAGGAACAGCCCTGGGGCACCCGCCGGTTGGCCTATCCCATTCACCAGGGTTCCTACCACTTCCTGGAAGGCAATTACCGCCTGATCCGGTTCTCCACGGAAAGGCCCTTCAACCAGGCCCTGGAGAATTTCCTGAAATTTGACGAGAGGGTCTTGCGCTCCCTGGTAATTTCCATACCGGACCGGGAGATTCTGCCCGATCCGGTGGCAGCCAGGCCGGCTCCGGCCGCCGCGGCGACCGCACCCTCCGAGGGCGGGGAAGCCCCAGCCGAAGCCGCTCCTGCGGGCGATGCCACGGAGGCAACGGCCGAGGCCGGCGCCAGCGCTGTGGCAACCACTGAGGCAGCCCAGGAAGCAGCCGCAGAGACTGCAACTGAAGAAGTTCCCGCCGAGGCAGAGGCAACCGCCGAGGCTGAAACGGCAGCCGAGGCCGCCGCGCCTGAGGCAGAGGCAACCGCAGAAGCGGAGACGGCAACGGAAACAGAGCCCCCGGCCGCCGAGGCGGAGGAAAGCCCCGCTGCCGAGGCGGAAGCCCCCGCCGAGGCCGATGAGACCCCGGCCGCCGAGGAAGAGTCTGAGGCCTAAGGCAGGTTTCTTTGCACAAAATAGTCATAATAGGCAACCTGGGCCGCGACCCGGAAATGCGTTACACCCCCAGCGGACAAGGTGTAACTTCTTTCAGCGTGGCTTCTTCTCGCCGCTATCGCACCGCTGACGGAGAGCAGCGGGAGGAGACCATGTGGTTCAACATCAATGCTTGGGGGCGACAAGCGGAAATCTGCAACCAGTACCTTACCAGGGGGCGGCAAGTGTACATCGAAGGTACATTGACCACCCGGATTTTCACTGGCAACGACGGGCAGCCCCGAGTGTCTAATGATGTTCGTATGACGGAGATGCAGATGCTTGGTGGTCCCCGCGACGGCGGCATGGACGAGGAACGCGCCCCTTACGCGGGGGACATGGGGCGGGGCGGCATGGAAGACTACAACAACTCCGGAGGCATGGGTGGCGGTCGCGGTATGGGCGGCGGCTACGGCAACCAGCCCGACGATATTGACGACCTGCCCTTTTAGCCCCGGTGTTAAGACCCAGGGCCTGGCGACAGTCCCGATCTATAGCGAAGGAAGAGTAGAAGAATGACGACACCCGCACCGGCAACACCCACAGCCCCGGCGCAACCTGCCCAGGACAGGCCCGCTCCCGCTCCGGGAGGCCAGGGACCCCGCCCCGGTGGCCCCGGCGGCTACCAGCAGCGCGGCCCCCGTCCGCAGGGTGGGCCCAGGCCCGGCGGCCGACCCCGGGGACGCTACGCCCCGCGCCGGCGCGTCTGTTCCTTCTGCGTGGAGCACGTAAAGCACATTGACTACAAGGACTACGAGCGCCTGCGCCGCTACGTCTCCGATCGCGCGAAGATTGAGCCCCGCCGCAAGAGCGGTGTGTGCGCCAAGCACCAGCGCGCCCTGAGCAACGCAATCAAGCGCGCCCGGCACCTGGCCCTGCTGCCCTTCGTTCCCATGCAGACCATGCGCAGCGGCATTCGCCGCTAACTCCCGGAAACGTGTCCGGTTATTTCCCGCAAGACGGCTGAGCTTTCCCTTCGGAAAGCTCGGCTTTTGTTAGATAATGGAGTCCGCTCCCCGGGCCCGTGCGTATAGCCCGGTGAGCAGGCAAAATCCACCCGATTCCCCCAGAGGTCAAGGATGGTGTTTCCCCGGTCTCCCGAAGAATCTATACCCCAGACTCCCGGCAACCGGCGGCGACGCCGTCGCCGCCCTTCGGCGGAGGACGCCGAAAGACAGTCCGAACGCCGCGCCCGGGACACCCGCCGGCAGAAGATAGCCCTTGGCATCGGCGTGGCCCTGATCCTGGTGGTCATGGGCATCGTAGGCGTCGGCTATTACCTGGAATTCTTCCGCCCGCCCCGGGAACTGGCCGGCCAGGTGCGGGACGTCCGCTTTACCATGGGCGACCTGGTGGACCGTATCCGTGTGCTGCAGGGCATCAACCGCTACCAGGGAGGAAGGGTTGACCTGAGCACCGTGCCCTTCGAATACCTGCAGGACATGATCCAGGCGGAGATTGTCCGGCAGGCAGCCCCCGGCCTGGGCTTCAGCGTTACCGACGATGATATTGACTCGGAACTCCGCCGCCGCTTCCGGCCGGTCCAAAACCCCAACGAGTTGGTGGATGAAGGGCAACTGGACCAGGAATATGAAAACGCCCTGACTGGCTTCCTGACCGCAACCAAGCTGTCGGAGGATGAATACCGGCGACTGGTGGAGGAGGAACTGCTGCGCCAGCAGCTTTCCCTGCTCATAGATACGGGCATTCCCGCCGAAATTGAGCAGGTGGAGGTGGAGTGGATGCGCATGGAGCAGGACGGCCCCGTCGACCCCCAGGAGGTCCGCAACCGCCTGGTGCGGGAGGACTTCGGGGTGGTGGCCGCCGAGGTCAACGTTCCCGACGGCTTTACCGATCCGGAGGGCTACGTAGGCTGGGTGCCCCAGGGGGCCTTTCCCGAGCTTGACGACTTCTTATACGGCAACCCTGACCGCGACCGAGAGGCCTTGCCGGTGGGCGAAATCAGCGAACCCTACTTCTCCCAGGATGGCGTTTACATCATCCACAAGATTTCCGGGCCCGAGGTGCGGCCCCTGCGGGGCTTCCAGCACCTGGCGGATATAGACGAGGCCACCTTCAACAGTATGTCGGATGAGGATCGGGTCGGCCTGCGGCGGGAGTTGACCATTCGTAACAAGCTGTCGCAGCAAAGAACGGAAGAATGGTTCGAAGACCAGGTTTCCCGAGGTTCCGATGAAGACTGGCTGACCATCAACTTCAACAGCGAAGTGTATGCCTGGGTTGCCGACCAGGTGCAACTGTCGGCCCCGCGAATACCCCAGGGCCCGCCGGTGGGCGGTCCCGGCTTCCCCTAGACAATTTATGAGCGATTTATCCGACAATAGCCCAATCAACATTGGCCTGCTGGGCCTGGGCGTGGTGGGCGGCGGCGTGGCCGCAGCCCTGCTGGAACAGCCCCAGACCATTGCCGCCCAGACGGGCCGCCCCGTAAACCTGAAAAAGGTCCTGGTGCGCGACGCTTCCCGGCCGCGAGATGTCAGCCTTCCCGACGGCGTGATCACCACAAACCCTGAGGACATCCTGGCCGACCCGCAAATTTCCCTGGTGGTGGAGGTTATCGGTGGCGAAAACCCCGCCGCCCAGTACCTGCAGGACGCCCTGAAAGCCGGAAAGCACGTCGTCACCGCCAACAAGGAAGTTATGGCCAAGCGGGGGCCGGAACTGCTTTCCCTGGCCCAGCGGCACAACGTCAACCTCCTGTATGAAGCCAGCGTGGGCGGCGGCATCCCCATCATCGGCTGCCTGGTCAAGGAACTGGCCGCCAACCGGTTCCGGTCGGTCCGCAGCATTATCAACGGCACCACCAACTACATCCTGACCCGCATGGCCAACGACCACACCGACTTTGCCCTGGCCCTGGCCGAGGCCCAGGAGCAGGGTTATGCCGAGGCCGACCCCACCAACGACATTGAGGGCTTCGACGCCGTCTACAAGCTGTCCATCCTGGCCGGCCTGGCCTTTCACCGCCGTGTCCCACCGGAGAGCATCCACCGTGAGGGCATTACCAGCCTGCAGCCCCAGGACTTCCGCTACGCCCACGAACTGGGCTACGCCATCAAGTCTTTGGCCATCGCCACCCTGGAAGATGGCGGCATACAGGCCCGGGTGTATCCGGCCCTGGTTCCCCAGGATAATATGTTAGCCAAGGTAGATGGGGTGTATAATGCGGTGGAAGTGGAGGGCAGCCTCTGTGGCAGGGTGCTGATTCACGGACGGGGCGCCGGTCGCGGCCCCACCACCAGCGCCGTCGTGGGAGACCTCATCGAAATTGCCCGGAACCTGGCATCCGGATCGAATCCCCTGCCTTCGATTACACCGGAAGATTCGGGCGGCATCCGTTCCATAGACGACCTGGAGTGCCAGTATTTCCTGCGGCTGAACATCGCCGACCGGCCCGGGGTTCTGGCCCAGATAGCCCGCATCCTGGGCGAGCAGAACATCAGCATCGCCTCGGTGTTGCAGAAGGACGCCAACCCGGAGGCGCAAACGGCGGAGATTGTCATTACCACCCACCCCGCAAGGGAGTCGTGGGTACAGAAGGCCCTGGGACTGGCGGCAGAACTGGAAGTTGTCCAGGAAATCAGCAGCCTGCTGCGCATTGAGGACTAGGCTGGAATCTGAGTACCACTCCAGTCACCTCCAGGGCAGAATTGTTATTACGGCGAAAACCGGAACCCGGAAGGGTTTGGGTGTAAGGACAATTCGAGGTTCCCGCCTTCGCGAGAACGACGTTAAGACGTCAGGTATCTGGGCCCCACTTTAAGGTTGCCAAAGCAGCAATAGCATGGGAATTGGCGTACTGAAAAAATATGGAGAGTTCCTTCCTTTAACGGAGGATACCCCCATCTTTTCCCTGGGTGAGGGGGAGACCCCCCTGGTCAAGTCCAACCACCTGGGCAAAGAACTGGGGTGCAAGGAACTTTACTTTAAGCTGGAGGGGTGCAACCCCACCGGCTCCTTCAAGGACCGGGGCATGGTTGTGGCCATCGCCAAGGCCGTGGAGGAGGGCGCGGTGGGTATTATGTGCGCTTCCACCGGCAACACCAGCGCCTCGGCGGCGGCCTACAGCGCGTACCTTGATCTGCAGGCCTTTGTCCTGATCCCCAAGGGGGAGGTGGCGCTGGGCAAACTCGCCCAGGCTATGGCCTATGGCGCCAGGATCATAATGGTGGACGGCAACTTTGACGCCGCCCTCAGCCTGGTCCGGGAGTTCACCCGCAACCACCCCATCACCCTGGTCAACTCCGTCAATCCCCACCGCATTGAAGGCCAGAAGACCGCCGCCTTCGAGATCGTAGACGTTCTGGGCGATGCCCCCGACTACCTGTTCATCCCCGTGGGGAACGCTGGCAACATCACCGCCTACTGGAAGGGCTTCGTCGAATACAACCAGCTGGAACGCTCCCGCACCCTGCCCCACATGATGGGTTTCCAGGCCGCCGGCGCCGCGCCCATCGTCCACGGCCACCCCATCAACAACCCCCAGACCATCGCATCAGCAATTCGTATCGGCAACCCGGCCAGCTGGCAGCCCGCCCTGAAAGCACGGGACGAGTCGGGCGGGACCATCGACATGGTCAGCGACGACGAAATCCTGGAGGCCTACCGGCTGCTGGCTTCCCGCGAGGGACTGTTCGGCGAACCGGCATCAGCGGCATCGGTGGCGGGCCTGATCAAGCAGGTGCAGCAGGGGTTGAATCTGTCCGACCAGCGTGTAGTATGTATCATAACCGGGTCGGGCCTGAAGGATCCGGACCTGGCGGTCAGCAGCGTAACTGCCCAGACCATAGAGGTAGAACCGACCATGGCAGCGGTGGAGGCGGCAGCCCTGGCCCCAGCGGGGTAGGGCGCCCATTTTTCTCCCAGAGGGCGGGTATTACCATTCAGTCCAACATCGAAAGTTTCGTAGCGGATCTTCTTATTACCATTGGCGAAGATCCTCACCGGCAAGGCCTGCGGGAAACGCCCCAGCGGGTGGCCCGCATGTACCAGGAGCTTTTTTCCGGGGTGGGCGTCGATCCCCAGGAGGCTATTGACGCCGTCTTTGACGAGGAAAGCGCCGACCCCGTGGTTCTGCGCCACGTCCCCTTCTACTCCATGTGCGAGCATCACCTGCTCCCCTTCTTCGGTTCCGCCAGCCTGGCCTATGTTCCCAACGGCAGAATTGCCGGAGTCAGCAAGTTGTCCCGCGCCCTGGACCTGGCCTGCCGGAGGCCCCAGGTGCAGGAACGGCTTACGGGACAGGTTGCCGACGCCATCTTTTCGGCCCTGAACCCCCAGGGTGTGGTGGTGGAACTGGCGGCGGAGCACCTGTGCATGGCCATGCGGGGCGTGCAGAAGCCCGGAATCAGGATGGTAACCACCGCGGTACGCGGCGACTTCGCCGACGGCCGGTGGGACCGGGACAGCCTCTTGTCACTACTGCGGAGGGACGCCTGATATGACCCAGGGCACGGCGGCAACTCCGCTTAATTCCTTCCACGAGATTCGCAGCGAATGGCTGGACCTGCTGGATAAGTGTCCCGTCAATACCTTCTTCCTGATGCCCCAGTGGCAGGAAATTTGGTGGGAGGCCTTCAGAGAACGTAGGGAGCTGGCCGGTTTCTACCTGCAGGGGCCCGAGGGGGTAACCGCTATCGCTTCCCTGGCCCGCCAGGGCGACGATCTGTCTTTCGTGGGAAACACCGAAACCTTTGATTACAACGACTTCATGGTCCGGTCGGGCTCGGAAGATGACTTCTTCGCCGCCCTGATGAGCTGGCTGGAACAGGAAAACTTCAAAGCCCTGGAACTGCCCTCCCTGATCGAGAACTCGCCCACCCTGGAGTACCTGCCCGACCTGGCCCGCCAGCGAGGTTACTCGGTGGAAATCACCGAGGAGGACGTGACGCCGGGCCTGTCACTGCCGGATAACTGGGACACCTACCTGGCCAGCCTGTCCAAGAAAAACCGCCACGAACTGCGGCGCAAGCTGCGCAGGCTGGAATCGGCCGAAGGCTGGCGGTGGTACTGCGTCCAGGGGCCGGAAGCGGTGTCCGACCGCCTGGACGATTTCCTTACCCTGATGCGCCAGAGCGCACCGGAAAAGGCCGCTTATATGACCGGTGAGCGGGAGACCTTTTTCCGCAGTATTACCCGGCGGACGGCGGAACTGGATATGCTGCGGCTGTTCTTCCTGGAAATGGACGGTCAGGACGTGGCCGCCGCCCTGTGCTTTGACTATAACGGCACCCGGTTCCTTTACAACAGCGGTTATAATCCCGAGTACGGGTACTACAGCGTTGGCCTGCTGCTCAATGCTCTGTGTCTCAGGGAGGCCATCGAGCAGGGCAAGACCTACTTTGATTTCCTGCGGGGCCCGGAACCTTACAAGTACCACCTCGGCGGCCTTGACCGGACCATATACCACATGGTGGTTACCAAACCTTAAATGGTGGACCACAGTTGAGCGAAGCAAGAGTAGCCTTTGTATCCTTCCATGCCAGCCCCCTGGCGGCGCCAGGCGAGGGCAAGGCCGGGGGAATGAACGTTTACGTCCGCCAGTTGGCCCGGTCCCTGGACAACGTCGGCATACCCGTGGACGTATTTACCCGGGAGTATCGCCCCGGCGCCACACCCGCGGATATGATCCAGAATATTTCCGGCAATACCAGGGTCATTCACCTGCCCGCCGGCGCGCCGGATACCCCGATGGACGAGTTTTTCGGCCTGCTGCCCGATTTCCTGGCGGCAATGCAGGCATTTACGGTCGAGAACAAACTGACATACCGGGCCGTCCATTCCCACTATTGGCTGTCGGGCTGGCTGGGCCAGGCCTTCGGCCGGTGGCTGGATATTCCCCAGGTCATTACCTTCCACACCCTTTCCCGAATCAAGATGCAGTCGCGGCCTGGCGAGCGGGAACCCCTGCAACGCCAGGAGGTGGAAGAGGACCTGATCGCCTCCGCCGACCGTATCGTCGCTTTCAGCCCCCACGAGCGGGACGCCATGGTCCGCCTGTACGGCGGCGACGCCGGACGCATTCGTCTGGCGCCCTGCGGGGTGGATCTGGGCACCTTCCGGCCCCTGGACCGGGAGGAATCGCGCAAGCAGTTGGGCCTTAACGGCGACAAGGTCCTGCTGTACGTGGGCCGCATCGAGTCCCTGAAAGGCGTGGAGTTGCTGGTCCGTACCACAGCCCAGCTGGATACCTGCGAACCGGTAAAGGTGCTGGTGGTAGGCGACGACAACGGGCAGGACCGGGAGGTGGACCGTCTGCGGGAACTGGCGGAGACGCTGGAGGTAGGCGACAACATCGACTTCGTGGGCCGGGTTGCCCAGGACGAGTTGCCCGTTTACTACAGCGCCGCCGACGTTTGCATCGTGCCGTCCTTCTACGAAAGTTTCGGCCTGGCTGCCCTGGAGTCCATGGCCTGCGGCACGCCGGTAGTGGCATCGAGAGTGGGCGGACTGTCCACCGTGGTGCAGCATGGCAGCACCGGCTACCTGAAGGCCTGGCGGTGTCCGGAAGCTTTCGCCAACTCCGTGGAAATGCTAATATCAAGCAAGAGCCTTCAGCACAGCATGGGCCTGGCCGCCCGAAGGCGCGCCGAGGACATGAGCTGGGACAAGGTAGCCGAGCAGATCGCCGGAATCTACGACATTCTGGTCGGCGAACGGGCCGCTGCCAACGCGACCTGACCTAATTTCGGGAACAATTCCGGGCGCTGTAGCTTCCCCAAACTCCGCGCCGATTCCCTCTATTTCTCGTGGGGCTTGTTCCAAAGGGAACATTGCTCCGCAATGATGGTGCGTGTCCTTCGCAGACAGTTCCGGTCCTGTTGTTGCGGTATCTGTAGACCCGGGTGGCAGGCCCTTTCCACTCCGGCCGCCGCCCCGGTCCGGGAGGAACGGTATATAGTCATGGCCAGGCCCAAGCGACAGCCCAGGTTTTTCCCAGGCAAGATGCTGGTCCATTTTGAGACCACGCTGGCGGCTGGTTTCCTGGTCATATTGCCCCTTTTTATAACCATCTGGATTCTCAAGTTTATCTTCGACCTGGTGGATCCGGTTATCCAGGAAATACTGATCAGGTACCTCCCCGGCCCTCATTACCCTGGCATGGGTGTGGCCATAATGGTGGTGCTGCTCTACATCGCCGGATGGTTCACCACCCACGGTCTGGGCCGAAGGATGATTAACGGGGTCCACTGGTTGCTGGAGAGGATCCCCGGTATTCGCACCATCTACAGCCCGTTGCGCACCGCCATGCAGACCATCAGCTCTTCCGAAGACCAGCCCTACCGGGGCGTAGTTCTGGTGGAATTTCCCCGCAAGGGTTCCAGGTCCATCGGACTGGTTACATCGTACCTGGGCGAATCCGACGGGGAAGAAATGGTGGCGGTATATGTGCCCACCACCCCGGTCCCATCGTCCGGGTTCCTGATCGTCGTGCCCTACGCCGAATTAACCTTCACCCAGATCAGCGTGGACGACGCCATGAAGATAATCATCTCGGGCGGCCTGCTGGCCGGCTCGCTGTTGGGTCAATCAGACCTGAACGTCCCCGAACTCGACGAACACGACCACGACTGATACTCCCGTAAGAATTTCCTCATTCCTAGCCGACCGTGTTGCCAACCCGCGGGTCGAATCCGGGTTTACTTCAATTGCTGCCACACGCATAATGGCCCTACCCCCTTGGAGCCGACTTCCTGGGAACAGTGGAGGATGTAATGAGCGTTGATCAACAGACTTGGCGTCGCGTTGCCCGTACGGGACTGACCGGGCTGGACCGGGACAAGGCCTGCCCGGGTAATTTTGTTTATTCGCCCTACAACGGGGACGGGAATGGCAATGGTGTGACTTTCCTGCTGGACATGGAAGGCAACGAGTTGCACCGGTGGCACCCGCCCACCCCTCCGGGTTCCTGGGGCTACCTGCTGCCCAACGGCAACCTCTTCTACATGGCCAAGGCCGAGCAGACCAACCCCCGGGCTATGCCCGCCACCAATTTTGTCGGCGGCTGGCTCGTGGAACTGGACTGGGACAGCAACATCGTCTGGGAGCACGTCAATCCGGCCCAGCACCACGACGCCCGCCGCACCGAGTCGGGCGGGGCAATGTTCCTGACCCTGGAGACCATCCCTTCCGAAATTGCCGACCAGGTCAAGGGCGGCCAGCCGGGCAGCGGCATGGAAGCGGACCACGAGGGGGGGCAGGAAGCCACCACTCACATGTGGGCCGACCACCTCATCGAGATAGACGACCAGGGCAACCAGGTGTGGAACTGGCACGCCTGGGAGCACCTCGATCTGGAAGAGGACATTATCACCCCCGGCGAACCCCGCCACGAGTGGAGCCACGGCAACACCATCGTGCCCCTGGGCGACCGGGTGCTGGCCAGCTTCCGCAACATTTCCACGGTGTTGATGATCGACAAGCAGTCCGGTGAGATTACCTGGAAGGTGGGTTGGGACGTGATCTCCCGCCAGCATGACCCCAGCCTGCTGCCCAACGGCAACATCCTGCTGTTCGACAACGGAGAACGGCGCAAGAACGACGTGCGCATATTCTCCCGCGTTGTGGAGATTGACCCCAGCACCAACGAAATAGTCTGGGAGTACCGGGACAATCCCTACTTCAACTTCTATAGCTCCCGCATATCCGGCGCCCGCAGAATGCCCAACGGCAATACCATCGTAACCGAGGGTATGTTTGGCCGGATGTTCCAGGTCACACCGCAAGGCGAGGTTGTGTGGGAATACATCAACCCCTATTTCCCCCAGGGCACCGACGGCTACGAAGACAACCGGGTCTTCCGGTGTTCCTGGTACATGCCGGGGGAGATACCCCAACTGGGCTAGACGTCCAGGGATGTAAGCCCACAAAGGGTCTTTCTTGCCCAGGTATGCTAGCAAGGCGGCCTGACTGACTGCCCGGGCAGGCCGCCCTGAATTAAATGGTGAAAAGCCGGATGGGCCAGCCACTTCGGCGTGGTGGCGTAGGCCAGTCAGCTTGTCCCTGCCACCATTGGCAGGTATGATTAGGTCAATCGGCGCTCCTTTCCCTCATATCTTGATCAAGGAGTCGGTGTGAGCCATTTGGATAACTCGCTTCCTGGCTTTATGGGTGCAATAGTAACGATTCAGGCGGTTGGTGCAGCCTTTTCAGGCCTCGGGCTAAAGCTCAACAAGGACGCCAGCCGGCGAATCAACGTGGTCGAGAATCGTTTGTCAGGTGTTGAGAGTCGCTTGGCAGGGGTGGAAAAGGGTCGGGTACGGATGGAAGGATACCTGGCCCGAATGCAAATCCTTGCCCCACCGGCTGAGCCATAGTCGGACCCGTTCACGGATACAGGTCCCCACCAAGGAGTTCATAAATGGAAGAAACCCCTCAGCGCGTTCTGGTAGTCACCCCACATCCTGACGATGCGGAAATCTGGTGCGGCGGCACCCTGGCCCGGTGGATTGGTCAGGGCGCCGAAGTGGTCTACGTGGTTTGCACCGACGGCGGGAAGGGTACCGACAAGCCCGGAATTACCACCGAGGAGCTGGCCGCGACCAGGGAGAGGGAACAAATGGCTGCCGCCGAAGTGCTGGGGGTCAGCGAGATTGTCAAACTGGGCTACGCCGACGGTGAACTGGATGACACGGCTGACTTCCGCAAGCAACTGGTGCGGCAGGTCCGGCGGGTGCAGCCCGAGGTGGTGATGGTCACCGAACCCTACGTGCGCAGCATGGTGTGGCACCGGGACCACCGCATAGCCGGCCAGGTGGCCCTGGACGCCGTCTTTCCCTACGCCCGCGACCACCTTCACTTCGGCGAACTGTGGAGCGATGAGGGGCTGGAACCCCACAAGACGGGCACAATCCTTTTCTGGGGCACGGAGCAGGCCAACACCTTCATCGACATTGGCGAGACCATGGAGGTTAAGCTTGCTGCAGTCCAGGCCCACCAGAGCCAGGTGGCCGACCATCCGGAGCGCGAGGTGGTGGACTACGTGTACAGCCGCGCCCGCGACGCCGGCGCCCTGGGCGACTGCGAATACGCCGAAGCCTTCCGCCGCGTCAACTTCCGCACGAGGTAGGGGAGTTTATCCACGAATAAGCACGAATGATCACGAATGGATCTTTGGACAGGTTTGATCAAGGAGTGGCTTGCATTTGCAAGCCACTTCTTCAGTTTGACCAGCCATAAATTAATGAATATTCTTGGATTCATCTATCGACCTACAACGCCCCGTCCCCCGGAACAGCAAGCATTACTTCACGCAGCAGGGGTAGGGGCGGCGCGCCGTAGGAGAGCAGCTTGTCGTGGAAACCTTTCAGGGAATAGGCGGCGCCCTGCTCCCGGCGGTAGTCCTCCCGCAGCTTCAGAATCATCAGCTTGCCCAAGGTGTAGTTCAGGTAGCCGGGATCGAAGGTGCCGCGCAGGGCCTCGCGGCGAGCCGGCAGTTCCTCCATGTAGGCGTTGTCCATGAAGAAGCGGGTTGCCTCATCCACCGTCATCCCCTGGGTGTGCATACCCAGGGCGCACAGGTAGCGGCAGTTCCGCACCAGGGCCTCCAGCAACTGGGTCACCTGCAACCGCGTCTGGCCCCGGGCGTATTCCGTCTCCAGCATCATCTCCTCGGTGTAGTGTGCCCACCCCTCGGTGAAGGCGTAGGACGATGCCACCCGGTTTACCAGGGGCAGTGGGCGCCCGTAGCTGTTGTGCAGGTGGTGCACGAAGTGACCAGGATAGACCTCGTGGATGGAGATGATGCGCAGGGTGTCATAGTTGAAGTTGGTCAACCATTCCTCCGCCTGGGTGGCCGTCCACGTCTCCTCCACCGGCGTGACGTAGTAGTAGGACTCGGTGGCCCGGGTTTCCAGGGAGCCGGGGCTGTCCATGGCGGCGAAGGCGTAGCGCATGTAGGTGGGCGTCTCGATAACCTGGCAGCGGTCCTCTGCTGGCAGGGAGATGATGTCGAAGTCCAGCAGGGACTGGCGGATATCCTCCAGCATGGCACGGGTTTCGGGTATCAGGGCGTCGGCGGCCGGGTGGTTGCGGCCAATGTCGCCCACAATCTCGCGGATGGCCCGACCTGGAGCAACGGCCGCCGTGGCTTCCGCCAGCCTTTCCAGGTTGCGTTCCAGGTTGGCCTGCCCCAATGAGATGATGTCATTCAGTGGGGCCGTCACACCCTCGCCATGGGCCAGCATCTCCGAATACAGGCGAGAGCCGATGGCAAAGTCACCCTCCGTTCCTTCAGGCAGGTAGGCCAGCCGTTCTTCCAGATTGACCACAAAGCCGTCCAGGGCATGAGCCGCCCGCGCCCGGGCCCGGTCAAACCGGGTCAGCGTTTCCGAGTCGCCAATGTCGCTGTCCGACTGGTCCAAATCCACCCGGTAAAAACGGGCCATACCCCGGTAGCTTTCGATGCTCATCTCCAGCACGGGGCGGCTCAATTCCTTAGCCAGGGCCGCGTCCAGCACGTTGAGAAAATCGGGGACCTGCTCCATAGCCTGGGTGGCGCTGCGCAGGCGGTCCACCAGGGGGGCATAGTCCCGCTTGACGTAGCCGCCCACGTTCAGGTAGCCCACCTGCCGCATGGGGTTGTTCTCCAGGGGCCGCATATCCTCAAGATTGAATAACTCCCGCCGCAGGAACAGTTCCAGCAGGCGGTGAGTCAGGCGTTCCTCCGGTTCCGCCCCGTTACCGTTGCCGTCGGCCAGGCCGGAAAGCTGGGCCAGGCCCCGGCGCAGTTCCTCCACGCGGCGGGTTGTGCGGTGGGACGAGAGGTCGGGCAATTGCCCGTCGTACTCGTGCCGGCCGATGCGGGAACCTGCGGTGGGGTAGAAGTCCCAGTGTTCCTTAACCAGTCGCTGGGCCAGGTTATCAAAAGCAGCGTTCATTTCTTTTTCTCTTTGGTCCACGAAGGAACACGAAGAAGCGCGAAGGTTGTTTATTGGCTTCATGCCAGGGAGTTGTGGGGTCAATGGAGCCGTTCAATCTGGAGGCCATCACCCCCATCCTAACCTTCCCCCATCAAGGGGGAAGGGACTTGTTCAAATGCTCCCTAAAGTCCTAGTCAGCCCATTAGTGAACATTCGTGCCTATTCGTGGATAAATCCCTCTTCGTGCTCCTTCGTGTCCTTCGTGGATTGGCAGTTAAACCAGTTCGCTGATCTGGATCTGGGGGCGGATGTCGGTGTAGTTGGGGGTGTCGCCCATGAGTTCGCGGCCGTGGGTCTTGAAGCCTTCGTGGACCTCGTCGGCGGTGTTGAAGTACAGGTTGCCCACGGCTACGAAGGGGGCCGGCGCGTTGGGATCGGCGGAACTTACACCGCTCTCAGTTTCGCTACGCAGCAGGCCCATGGAGTCCAGCCGCTGGTGCACCAGGGGCATGTGGGTGCCGGTGTAGTAGTCCATGTCGAACTTCTTGCCCTCTTCATTGGGGTAAAGGAAAGATACCTTGATCATGGGGAAACTCCTTTGCGTTAAATGGCCTGGGTACGGGGCAATTTTACATCAGGGGTAGGGTAGTGGCTATGGGCACCAGTTCCTTAACTTCGGACGCCGCCGCAGTCATTAACTCATGCCGCCGGAACTTCCCGAAGGGCCTGAAATCCTTACCCTCAAGACGTCCACGGGTCCCAAATCCACTCTTTGGGTTGGAGTTTAGATTCTTCACTCCGTTCAGAATGACAGTCAATTAAGATGCGTTGGCCCTGGGCCCGTCCCCCTTCGTTTGCCATCCCCTGCCGCCAATGGCACAATAGCTTCAAGGGCAAACGCTCATTTCCAGTCTAAATTGCCAATGAGGCAGGAGAGAAAACACCGTGGTTGAGAACAATAACGAGGTTGCAGTCCTGGGCGGCGGGTGTTTTTGGTGCATTGAAGCCGTCTTCAACATGATTGATGGCGTAGAGTCGGTAATCTCCGGTTATGCCGGCGGACAGAAGGACAACCCCACCTATTACGAGGTGTGCAGCGGGCGGACGGGCCACGCTGAGGTGGTGCGGGTTGAGTTCGACCCCGAGCGAGTCACCTTCCCCGAAGTGCTGGAGGTCTTCTTCGCCAGCCACGATCCCACCACGCTGAACCGCCAGGGCCACGACGTGGGCACCCAGTACCGCTCGGTTATCCTCTACTCCTCCGACGACCAGAAGTCCCAGGCGGCGGACTTCATCAAGGCCCTGGACGAGTCGGGCACGGAAAATGGGCCGGTGGTAACGGAGATAGCCCCCCTGGACGTTTTCTATCCGGCGGAACGGGAGCACCACCTCTTTTATGAAAGAAACCCGGGCAGCATGTACTGCCAGATAGTTATCGACCCCAAGGTGTCCAAGGTCCGGCAGAAGTTCGCCAGCAAGCTGCGTTAGCTCTGAGGAAACTGTTGACCTGCTGGCCAGGGCGTGAACCCTTTCCTGGGAATAGTTCGCATGCCCGTTCAATGAGACTACGATGAGTAACAAAACCCCAGGACTCGACGTTGTTACCGGGGCCTTCGGCTTTACCGGCAGGCACATTGCCCGTCGGCTGCTGGACACCGGCAGGACGGTGCGCACCCTGACTGGGCGCATGCACATTCAGGGCACCCCCGCTGACCCATTCGGAGGTCGGGTGGGGGCTGTCCCCTTCAACTTTGACAGCCCCGTGGCCCTGGCGGATTCCCTCAGTGGCATTGACACCCTATACAACACCTACTGGGTACGGTTTGCCAGCGGGGAAGTTACCTTCGACCAAGCAGTGGAAAACTCCCGCAACCTCGTCAGGGCAGCCCGGGAGGCCGGGGTCCGCCGGCTGGTGCACATCAGCATCACCAATCCGTCCGTTGACTCGCACCTGCCCTACTTCCGCGGCAAGGCCCTGGTGGAGGAAGCCATCCGGGATTCCGGCCTCTCATACGCCATTATCCGGCCGGCCTTGGTCTTTGGAGAGGGCGACATACTCCTCAACAACGTCGCCTGGGCCCTGCGCCGCTTCCCCTTCTTCCCCGTAGCAGGCGACGGCCATTACCGGGCCCAGCCTGTTTACGTGGAAGACCTGGCAGCCCTGGCGGTCTCGGCGGCGGAAGAACCTGAAAACATAATCCTTGATGCCGTGGGCCCGGAAATCTATACCTTCGACGAGCTTGTGCTCTTGACGGAAAAGTATGTTGGCAGCCGGGCGAAGCTGACCCACATGCCCCCGTCATTGGCTCTATACCTGTCCCGCATCGTGGGATACTTCGTGCGGGACGTGGTGCTCACCCGTGATGAACTGGTCGGCCTGACCGCAAATCTGCTGATTTCCACGGAAGAGCCGCGAGCCGCCACCCTGTTCAGCGAATGGATGGCGGCCAACGGCGCAAAGCTGGGCGCCGCCTATGCTTCCGAGATGGACCGCCACTACAGGATGCGCCCGCGCGGCCTGCTGGGAAATTGACGCTTTTGGCGGAAGAGGACGGCCATCCGTGACGCTGGAAGGCAAGGTAGCCATCGTAACCGGTTCCAGCCGGGGCATTGGCAAGGCCATGGCCCTGGGACTGGCGCGGGAAGGGGCCTCCGTGGTGGTGGCCGCCCGCTCGGAAACGGAGCGCGACCTGGCTCCTGGGACTATCTACGCCACTGCCAGCGAAATAGAGGCCCTGGGAAGCAAGGCCCTGCCCGTGCCCTGCAACGTGCGGGAAGAGGAAAGCATCCGTGCCATGGTGGACCGGACACTGGACGTTTTTGGCGCCGTGGACGTTCTGATCAACAACGCCGGCATTGGCACCTACCGCCCCTTCCTGGAGTCCACCCTGCGGGAGTGGGACCTGGTTATGGATATCAACCTGCGGGCCACCTTCATTGGCTGCCGCGCCGTGGCGCCGGTAATGGTGGAACAGGGCGGGGGCAGCATTATCAACATATCCTCCCACGCCGCCGACAACATCTTCTCCTCTACCCTCTCCGCCGACTCCGCCGAGGGCATTGCCCTTATGGGGCAGGCCTACGGTGTCTCCAAGGCGGCGGTGGAACGGTTCAGCTGGGGTTTGTCTGCGGAACTGGGGCGGCACAACATTGCCGTCAACGTGCTGCGCCCCCTGCGGCCGGTGTTGACCGAAGGTTTCCAGGCCCAGCGACCCGATGCCGACTATTCCACCTGGGCCACGCCGGAGGATATGGTCAAGGCGGCCGTATTCCTGGCGGGCCAGGATGCCAGTGGCCTGAGCGGGGCCGTCGTCACCGCCGAGGAACTGGTACGCCGGCTGGGGCTTTAGGCTGCTGCTGTCCCTCCACGCTGTCTTCCCGAACTGGACAGTGCCACGGGGTTCAGGCGCATTGTGGCATCCAGGGGCGGGTTTGATGCCTGCCCTTGCCTCATCCAGCAGGCTTCTGCCGGGAAATGGCGCTCAAGTGGGAACCCGGCCATCCGGACAAACACCGGTCAAGCGCAAAAGAAAGGGGAGGGACTTGATTCCTCCCCTGAGTCAACCGCGGTTACCTGACACTGGCCTGAAAATTTTCGGGCCCCATGGACAAAGGCTTATTCGTCTTCCAGCACCGGCGCCGAGTCCTGTTCTTCAGCCTCATTCCGGTTGCCGCGACGGCGAACGCTGGTTACCCGCTCCCTGGCAGTGCCGATGACCTCACCGGCGCGCTCCCGCACCGGACCGGCATACTCACCGGCGCGTTCCCGGGCGACATCCATGTATTCCCCGGCACGTTCACGTACCAGTTGCCGGGTCTCGCTGCCGGGTTTGGGAGCAATCAGCAACCCAATAGCGGCGCCCAGCGCGGCGCCGAAGATCATTCCGGTTACAAACTTGTCCAATCCGTTATCTGCCATAATTCTCTCCTCACAACACGGCCGTTACCGTCTGTCTCGCTATTCATACCGATATACTTCATTATATATGAACCGGGTACCGACAGACAATTACATCGGCTTCCGATATATGCCCATTTGGGCCAAGTCCCGGTTTCTGAAATGGTAAGATTTTTATCGCTCTAGGCCTGCGATGGCCGACCGAAAGTATTGGATATAAGAATCCTGATTCAATCCCAACATTTGCCGGCAAGAGGTTAACTATGGCTTATGACGAGATACTGGCCCAGCGGGTAAGGCGGTTGCTGGGCCCCCTGCACAATGTCCATGAACGCAAGATGTTCGGCGGCCTCGCCTTCATGCTCAACGGTAACATGTGCTGCGGTGTTGAAAAGGACAACCTGATGGTTAGAACCGGCCCCGATGCATACGACGAAGCTCTGGCCAAACCCCATGCCCGGGTTTTCGACTTCACCGGCCGTCCCATGCGCGGCTTCGTGTACGTCGAGGGCCAGGGACTGTCAGAGGACTCTACGCTTAGGGACTGGGTCAATTCGGCGGTGACCTTCGCCGGCTCACTTCCCCCCAAATAGGGATGGAACGCCCTGGAGGGGGAGCAGGGCAATTGCGTTTCAGCTTGGGGAAGGTCCGTTTAGGGTAAGTCAGTCGTTCCCGTGAAGACGGGAACCCTGCCCTTCGCGACTGGCAAAGCAGCCTTCATGAAATCCCCGGGAGTTCCTTAGGCTGAAGTGCACGATTGCCCCGGAAACACAACTCCGCCGCATGACACTGGCCCCTTGATATCAGGGAATACACATCCCTACCATAATTTTCAGGTGGACCTTCTCCCTTTCTTGGGAATCGGGAGCACGGACATAGCCAGCGGTGGCTTTGCCTCTCCTTTCGGCCGTGGCCCGGTCTGGGCCATTGTGGGCCACTTCAGGCCACCTTCGGGACCTTTCCCTATCTGGGATGTGATCCACCGGGGCGCAATCCGGTGCCATTCCGACTCTGTTGTCAGATACGAAACGGCACAAAATGGGACAAAATGGGACAGGAAATCAAAAAATCCTTGGCCTCTGAACGTCGGCAGGTAGGAGCGATGTGCCAAAGTTGGGTAGTCCGAACAATCGTCATGCCGGTTCTCGCCGAAGTCCGGAAGTCCAGCGCTCCCCAGTTGGTGATCAGGGTTACCGCACGAATGGTCTGGGAAAGACCCGTCTCAGCTATCCAGGAAAGGGCGAGCCGGTCAACCATTTCCAAATGCGATAGCCCCGGGATGGGCCGTTCGTGCCCTTTACCTGCCCAGCCTGCGGGGAGTATCCTTGCCCAAACTTGATGATGGACGATGAGGCATGACTATTTCCGACAATGTACGCCGCTCCATGGAAGAGGGCAGCTGGATCCGCCGCATGTTCGAAGTTGGAATCGCCCTGAAGGCCCAGTACGGTGACGACAAGGTGTTCGACCTTTCCCTGGGCAACCCGGTGGTGGAACCGCCCAGGCAGTTCAACGAGGAACTGCGACGGCTGGCAGAGAGTCCCGTCAGGGGCATGCACCGCTATATGCCCAACGCCGGCTACCCGGAAACCCGCGCCGCCGTGGCCCAGACCCTCTCCACCGAAACAGGCCTGTCCTTCTCAGTAGCCGACATCGTTATGAGCTGCGGCGCAGCGGGGGCCATCAACGTAGTGCTGCGGGCCACCCTCAACCCGGGGGACGAAGTTATCATCCTGTCGCCCTTCTTTGGCGAGTACGTCTATTACATCGACAATCACAACGGCGTACCGGTGATCGTCCCCACCACCGACGAGTTTGACCTGGACCTGGCGGCCATCGAGGCGGCCATCACGCCCCGCACGCGCGGCCTCATCATCAACTCGCCCAACAACCCTTCCGGGGTTGTTTATTCCGCGGAGAATATCGGCGAACTGGCGGCCCTGCTGGAGCGCAAACAGGCAGAGTTTGGCACGGAAATCTACGTGATCAGCGACGAACCCTACCGGCACCTGATCTACGACGGTCTCACCTACCCGCAGGTGTTCAACCGGTACGACCACACCATTGTGGTCAACTCCCACGCCAAGGACCTGGGCCTGCCCGGGGAGCGCATCGGCTACATAGCGGTTCACCCCGACTACCCCAAAAAGGGGGAACTGGTGGACGGCATGGTCTTCTGCACCCGCACCCTGGGGTTCGTAAACGCCCCCGCCCTGATGCAGCATGTGGTAAAAGAGCTTCAGGGCGTCAGCGTAGACGTGGGCGAGTACCAGCGCAAGCGGGACTTTCTCTACTCCCACCTGGCAGAACTGGGCTACTCCATGGTCAAGCCCCAGGGGGCCTTCTACCTGTTCCCCGAGTCGCCCCTGGAGGATGACGTAGCCTTCGTAGACGCGCTGCAGGAGTGGAACGTGCTGGTGGTGCCCGGCAGGGGCTTCGGCACGCCAGGCCACTTCCGAATCTCCTACTGCGTGGAAGACTGGGTTCTGGAAGGGGCGATTGAAGGCTTCGCCCAGGCGGCGGAGCGGTTTGGGTTGTAAGCGCCAAGACGGGAGGTCAAGTGAAATGGAAGAGGTCCAATGGGACTTGCGCCCCGAGGGACGAGTCTGGCAGGGACCTGAGGCGATGGCCCGCTATCAATTGACCCCAGAGAAGATGGAGATGATAGGCGGGAAGTTATTCTGGTCTGACGAGGAACGTCTAACTATGCTTGCCCTTCTCCTGGAAAACGTTGGCGTTGACCAGGCCGTGCGCATCGGCGACCCCGAGGTATGGCGAGCTGCAGTAGCCAGGCTTTCGCCCTAGAGACCTTCTAGCAAGTCCCTTCCCCGATGATGGGGAAGACGGCCTCGCACCAAAAGTCCTGATTCAAGATGTCTTATGGAGCAACCTTCCGACATTGCAATAGCTGACAGGGCAGCTGGCTTGGACAAGGAACGGCTGATAGTTGTCGGGACAAGTTGCTCGGGCAAAACAACTCTAGCCCGGGAACTATCCCGAATCTTGAGGGCGCCCTGCATAGAATTGGACTCCATCCACTGGAAACCCGAATGGCAACCTCGTCCCGCGGAGGAATTCCGGCAAATAGTAAGTGACGTTGTGGCCGGGGAGCGGTGGGTGATCGACGGAAACTACAGCCACGCAAGGGATATCGTGTGGACGCGAGGCACGACCATCATTTGGCTCAACTATCCCCTCCGTGTAGTGCTATGGCGCGCCCTGTGTCGGTCCGTGAAGCGGGCAGCTACCCGGGAGGAATTGTTTTCCGGCAACCGTGAAAGTTTCCGGAAATCCTTCTTTAGCCGGGAGTCCATTATCCTGTGGGTGATATCCAGCTACCGACGTCGACGAGAAGATTATCGGCGGACCCTGGACAACGGCGATTATCCACATTTGCGGGTGATAGAGTTGCGCAACCCTTCCCAGGCAGAAACGTTGATCGCTTCACTAGGCGGAATGCCGAGCCCTGAATCCAGCAACCGCCCCGATGGGCGCTGAGGTTTGAACCCTGACAGGCGCTTCCAACCAGCTTTGGCCCATTAGAACTCGAACCTCACATTTGCATTGTATGTTTCGCGCAACGAGTGGCCCCTACCACCCCGCTTCCTTGGAGGGCAGACGGATGGTGGCGGTGCCCTTGGTGGTTATCTGCTGGCGCTGGTTTTCGCCCCAGATTTCCAGGTCCACCAGTTTCTCCCCGTTTTCCTCGCGCTTGCCGGTGACGTTGCCCATGCACCAGGTGGTGTCGCCCACCACGTTGAAGCGGCGCAGTTCCACGTACATCTTCTTCAGGAAGCCGTCGTCGCCCATCCAGTTGGTCAGCAGGTGGCCCATCCAGCAGCAGCGCTGGCAGCCATAGTCGTAGGCCCCGGGCAGACCGGCGCTCTCGGCGGCCTCCTGGATATCGTGGACGCGGATGATGGCCTCCTGGGCGCCGGTGTTGGGGTCGGTGAAGCCCCAGGAGGGGTGCCGTTGCATCTCCCGAAGCTGGATGCCGTGGGATATGCCGCCGATGCAGCCGGCCACGAAGGCGGTGATGTCGCCATGGCTCATGGGGCCCTTGACCACCGGCTTCAGGGCGTCGCCCACCTGGACATCCTCCCACCAGCGGGGGTTGCTGCCCCGTATTTCCTCACCCAGCACTGCCTCCTGGATCGCCAGGATTTCGTCGCGGGAGTACTGGTAGGGTTCGAAGGTATACTTTTGCCGTTCCCGGGCGGCGGTGCGTTCGGCGCGGATCTGCCAGCCCCGGGTCTTGCCCAGCACCTCGCCCCGCTGGTTGAAGTAGTGGGTTACGCTGGACTGGATCAGGATGCGGCCCGCGAACTCGCTTTCCTTCTCCTCCAGGCCTGTGAACTGCTCCTGGACGGAAATCTTGTCGTCCATGTAAATGGGACGGAACCATTCCCAGTCGTTGCCCGCGTGGAAGCCGTGGACGCCGGGCAGGCCGCCGGTGCGCCCCGAGCACCAGTAGACGCTGTACAGGAAGCAAGGCGGGGCGATAATGGTGCCGAACTTGCTCTGCTGTCCATAGCTCACGTCCCAGTACAGGGGGTTGCTGTCGCCGATGCCCTGGCAAAAGTGGCGGATGGCGCTGCGGGAGGCATCCTCGTTGAAGAGACCCACACCGTACTGCCGGGGACGGTTGTAACTGCCCAGCCGCGTCCGCAGCCGGTCGATACCTTCCTGGGTAATCCTGCCCGATTCAAGAACCATGGTTGTTACTCCTGGTTGGGTAGTTGTAATGTTCGATGATTGGTGTTAGGGAAAGAATACACTATTTTAGTCGGTTCAAGGTCGCCGCTTCACCAGCCCGATTACATGCTCCTGGTGCAGCCTCAACTCTATTCCCACGTTACTACCATTACCCCTGTTTCCCCATCTAGCCGGCAACATCCTCCGATTCCTGTCCAAAGGCCTTTCTAAAGGACCAACCACCCCAAACCCCGCCTCTTCCGCAATCCCCGACAGGTAGTCCTGGGTGGCAATGCGTTGTCCCCGCATGGTTGACGGCCCCACCACGATGATTACCGCCCGGCCGGGGCGGGTGACCCGGTGCATCTCCTCAATGGCCTGGCGCATCTCCCGCAGGTACCGGGCAAGGACGCGAGACTTGGGCCGGTCCACCTCGGACAGGGCGGCAATGGTACGCTGGGCATTGTCCGGCAGCGGAACGGACTCCCCGGCGTCCTGCCGTTCGGCGCCGATGTATTTGCCCCGCAGGTTGCCCAGTTCCCTGACCTGCTGACCCAGCCACACCAGGGAGAACTTGTGGGCCCGCATGTAATCCAGCGCGTTGGCGTAGGGGGGCGACGTAACGATCAGGTCAACCGAGTTGTCGGAAAGGGGCAGCCTGCGCGAGTCGGCGGCGATGAAGTTGCCCCTAGCATCGCTCACATCCGGCACTTGGGCGAAAGCCTTTGCCGCCTGCCGTATCTGCGCCTCAAACATTCGGAAGGGACTGCGGGGCTGCTTGTCGGAGACCCGGTGGGGACGGGAGTGGGCCAGGTCGCGGGCACGGGATACGCCACCGGATTTGGTAACGATGGTGGCTGAGAACAACACCTCCAGCAGGTTCCGCAGGACAGGGTCGGTCTCTTTCCTGATCTCCAGGGCCAGGGCAGCGAGTTCCACCTGGGTTTCGGGTAGGAACCAGTAGTCCAGGAAGGCGTTTGTGGCGTCGTCCAGATTCCCCCGAAGAGTCTCCAGGGGATGGTCGACTTCAACCCTGCGCCGGGCATCGGCCAGCGCACTTTGCCCCGTCTCCTCAACCAACTGGGGATCAACCCACGTAGTCTTGGCCCGGCACTGGCGGGCGGCCAGCGGGTCCAGGTCCACACCCACCACCTTGCGGCCCAGCAGCCAGCCTTCCAGAAGGGTGGACCCGGAACCGGCCATGGGGTCCAGCACCGTTTCGCCCGGCTCGGACAGTCCTTCGATGAAGTAGCGGGGCAACTGGGCGGGGAACTTGGCGGCGAAGGCGTGAATGGCGTGCAGCGGATGGGGCCGGTCTCCGCCCGTGAAGGACAGGTCCTGCGCCAGCAGACGGGTTAATCGCAATGACATGCTGTCGGTTCCTGTAGTCAAGGCCAAACCTGCTTCCTGTCCGGTGGTGGGTATTCTAGAATGCGGCTTGCTACCCGGCAACTGTCCCGCGCTAATCGGCGGGGGACACGGACTCGGCCGTCTGTCTTACCCGCAACCGCTCTGGCAGCCGGGGACGGGGCAAGAGCAGGAAGGTCAGCGCGGACAGGGCCAGGATACCTATCAGGGGGAACAAGGCCAGGTAGTAACTGCCCGTGGAGTCGTAGATCATGCCCATCCACACGGCAGTCCACATGGAGATCAGCTGGTCGGGCAGGTGCTGCCAGCCCCGGAGAGTGGCGAAGCTGCGCCGTCCGAAGAACTCCCCCATCAGGGCCCAGTTCAGGGAGTTGGCGCTCTCCGACAGGGCCTGCAGGATGGCAAAGGCGGCCAGTATCCACAAGCTGCCTCCGGTGTTGAAAAGCAGGCAAAGGGCAATGGCGCCGGAAGCCATGCACAGGGCGCTCAGCCGCTGGCGGGGGAACCGGTCGCCCAGCCAGCCAATCATCGGATTGAAGAAGACCGTCGAGAAGGCAACCAGGCCGACGAAGAAGGCGGCGATCTGCAGGCTTTCTATCTGCTCTCTTCCTCCCTGCTGCAGGAACCAGACCATTACCGGAGCGAGCAGGAAGGACAGGCCGGAGTGGGCGGTGTTGCGCAATCCCGCCGCCAGCACCAGCATCCAGTAGGACGGGGTGCGCATGGCCTCCCGGGCGGTGAAGTCGTTCTCGGGCAGGGCCCACCGGGCGCGGCCCCGGGCACGGCCATTGGCCTGCGATCCCTTGTCCTGTCCATCTACCCCGGCTGTGTCCTGGGCCAGGTCGCCGTCGGGCAGGAGGCCCATAGACTCGGGGGAGCGCTTGACCAGGAAGGAGAGGGGGACGACCAGCAGGATGATGACCACGCCGGAGATGCGGACGGCTATCTCCCAGCCGTAGGTCAGGACCATCCAGCCGGCCAC
>DAOUHR010000174.1:0-37332 GCA_034428635.1 Dehalococcoidia bacterium | reverse complement strand
GGCGGTGGTGGCCATCGTGGCAGGGGCGCTGGTCTATCGCTGGCGCAATCGCATGGAGGAACGGACGGGTCAGTCCGGTTACCCCCTGATATGCGGTTCAGTCGTGGCGGTCGCCATCGGCGCAGCCCCCTGGCTGATATTAAGTTTTGCCTCCGGTAATTCGCCCTTCTTCATGTCGATCCCCGAACCCCAGGGCCGGTTCGGCAACATTGTCGGTGGATTCACAGCCCGGGCTGGGCTACTGGTGCTGCTCATCGGGCTGGTGATGTACACTGCCAGCTTTATCGCCGAGATCGTTCGCGCCGGAATCCAGTCGGTGGGGCGGGGCCAGACCGAGGCGGCTCGCGCCCTGGGCCTGTCTCCCATGAACACCCTGCGCAGCATTACATTCCCCCAGGCCCTGCGGGTCATCATCCCGCCCCTGATCAGCCAGTACCTCAATCTGACCAAGAACAGCAGCCTGGGCGGCGCCGTGGCCTACAGTGACTTGACCAACATTGCCGTCACCATGACCCAGACCGCCCCTGCCGTGTCCATTTTCATGCTGATCATGGCGTCTTACCTGGCCATGAGCCTCACGTGGTCCGTGATCGGGAACCTTTATAACCGTCAAATCCGGTTCGTGGGGGGGTAGAAGATGGCTTCCCAACCCGCCGGTACACCGGATCCCATGCTCCCGCCCCGCACCGAAGTGGGCTTCATCGGTTGGTTGCACGCCAACCTTTTCAGCAGTTGGTTCAATACCATTCTGACGCTAGCATCGGGCGTTGTCCTCGCCCTGGGCTTGTGGTTCGGCATCAAGTGGGTTTTCCTGATCGCCGAATGGACGGTCATCTCAGAACTGGGCGGCCGCTTCCTGCTGGGCCGCTACAACACCGAGGCTGCCTGCGCCGGCCAGAACTGCTTCTGGCGGCCCCAGGCGGCGTTGATAATGGTGAGTGTATTGATGGGCGCAGCCTGGGGCCTGCATGGCAACCGGGTGGCCCGCACCCTGGCCTGGCTTGTGGCCGGCGTGGCAGCGGCCTTCGCCTTCCTCCCCTACAACTTTGAAACCATGGGATTGGATGTCCGCGTCCTTCTCTTGCTTAACCTGCCTGCCGTCCCCTTGGGTTGGGCGCTGGCCCGTTACACTCCCATGGGCACCGGCACGCGCGTTACCATGCTGGGCGTGGCCATCTTCTTCTTGACCCTGGTGCTGCTGCGGGGTGTGCCCGGAATACCCTTTCTGCAGCCGGTTTCCGTGGTCTATTGGGGTGGACTGTTTCTGAACCTCATCCTGGCCGTGGGCGGCATTACCCTTAGCCTTCCCATTGGCGTCTCCCTTGCCCTGGGCCGGCGAAGCAACCTGCCGATAGTCAAGGTCTTGTGTGTATTTTTCATTGAGGTGTTCCGAGGGGTTCCCCTCATTACCCTCCTTTTCATGTCCCAAACCCTGGTGCCCCTGGCCTTCCCCGAGGACATGCCGCAGAACTCGCTGTTCCGCGCTGCCGTGGTCATCACCCTGTTCAGTTCGGCCTATATGGCCGAGAACATTCGCGGCGGCTTGCAGGCACTGCACCCCGGCCAGGCGGAGGCGGCCCGGGCCCTGGGCTTGCCCGGCTGGCAGACCACGCTGCTCATCTCCCTGCCCCAGGCCATTCGCAACGTGATACCGGCCATCGTGGGGCAGTTCATCGGCCTGTTCAAAGACACCAGCCTGGTCTATATAATCGGCATGCTGGACGTGGTGGCCATTGGCCGGTCCTTCATCCAGAGCAACCCCGAATTCCTGCCCAACGCCCGCGAACTGTTTGTGTTCCTGGCCGTCGTGTTCTGGATTTTCACCTACGGAATGTCCTACGTCAGCGGGAAGGTGGAAGAACACCTGGGGGTGGGCCGGCGTTAGGGCGTTGTGACCAGGTCCCTGGGTCGCTCGAGCCTGTTTGTCTTGAACCACGCAGCTTCTTCTTTCGGAAAACCGAATAGTTGGGCCACAGAGAAAATCCGGCGTTACTCCGGGTTACTAATTGGGAGGCACCCATGGCGGTTGAGGAAATGAACCCCCAGCAGGAAGTTGAAGACATAATCATCTGCCGCGACGTTCACAAGTGGTACGGCAACTTCCACGCCCTCAAGGGGGTGTCCACCACGGTAAGGCCCGGCGAGGTTGTGGTCATCCTGGGGCCCTCGGGTTCCGGCAAGTCCACCTTCATTCGCACCATCAACCGCCTGGAGCAGCACCAGCGGGGCGACATTATCGTTGACGGAATCGAGCTTAGCGGCGACACTCGCAACATCGACGCCATCCGCAGGGAGGTTGGGATGGTCTTCCAGTCCTTCAACCTTTTCCCCCACCTCAGTGTCATACAGAACATAACTCTCGCCCCAACCAAGGTCCGCCATTGGAGCAAGTCCCAGGCCGAAGAAGTGGCCATGGAGCTGCTGACCCGGGTGGGCATCCCCGAGCAGGCCGCCAAGTTTCCGGCCGAGCTTTCCGGCGGCCAGCAGCAGCGGGTGGCCATCGCCCGCGCCCTAGCCATGCAGCCCAAGATTATGCTCTTCGACGAACCCACGTCGGCCCTGGACCCGGAGATGGTCAGAGAGGTGCTGGACGTGATGCGCGAACTGGCCAGCACGGGCATGACCATGTTGACGGTCAGCCACGAAATCGGCTTCGCCCGAGAGGTGGCGGACCGCGTCATAATGATGGACGAGGGCAGTATCGTCGAGGAAGCTCCCCCCGAAGAGTTCTTTACCAACCCCAGGAACGAGCGGGCCCAGCTTTTCTTGTCGCAGATACTTTAGCTTTCACGGGCAGCAACAGGGGATTCTCTCCCCATTTCGGGGTATAGTATCCCCATGCGACCGCTACTGAAGGTACTCATTCCTTATCTGCTGATCGGCCTGGGCATTGGGGCCATCTGGTTCGTTGCGACTGAGTGCCTGCCGTCGGCGTCCTCCAGCCCCCAGGGCGGATCTTCGCCGGCTGCCACCGCAATCGAGCGAAGGACGTCCTCTCCCACTCCATTTGCCACAGCCGTGCCACCTGAACTTCCCCGTGCCACCAGGCGTTCGACCAATTCCCCAGGATTCTATTTATTGCAAAACTCCAGGGCGCTGGAACAGCGTAACCGGCCCGCGGCCCGCGCCATTCGGACATTGCCCTGGGTCTCCGATGGTATTGACGACTCCGAGCAGGAATCTGCCGAGTCGCTGGTTTACCTGGCGGCAACCCAAGACGAACTTTTCGATGATCTTTCTGAAAAGCCCTGGATTGATGTCGGTGATATATCCCGGGGAGCGCCGACGATCGTCGCCCTCAGCTACCTTGCCGAGGAAGCCCCGGAGGCCGCCGAGAGGCTGATAAACATGCCTTTCCTGGACATACTGGGGCCAGCCGATCCACTGGCAGTGGAGTCCCTTTCCTACCTGGCTTTTCGAGACATGCCGGTATTCAGAAGGGTAATGAGACACCCGGCAGTTCTGGACGGTATCGATGACGCGGAAGCCCGAGTGGTTGCTTTTCTGGACGGCGTGGCCCAATTTGATTCGGCGCTGGTGGGTGTATTGCTGGACCCGTCCAGGACTCATACGGAACAGAAGACCGTGAATTTGCCATTGTCGGGGCCGGTTACCCTGGCCATCACCCGTACCAGCCCCGGGGCTGCCCGCAGCATGGACCTGCTGGAGGAAGCAGTAAGGACTACCGAGACAATTATCGACCGCCCCTTTCCCTCCGAGTACGTGGCATTGCTCTTTGAGAACGCCGTTCCCGGGCATTTCGACGGTACCCACAACGGCCTTAACCTGACCATAATTCCCGACTACGACGTGGATGACGGAAGCTACGAAGCAGCCACCGCCGGGCGGGTTATTGCCCACGAAGTGGCCCACTACTACTGGCGGCACTCGGAGCCGTGGCTGGACGAAGGGGCGGCAGAGTTCACGGCAGCCTTGGTAGAACAAATCCGTACGGGTCATCCCCTGGAGCCGGTCAACTACCCATGCCCCTCCACGGCAACCATTAGCCAGCTGGAGCGGCAGGGATTGCAGGAATACGATGCCGGCTACGCCTGCAACTACGCTTTAGGGGAACGACTGTTTCTGGACTTGGACCGTTCGCCGGGACGGTCTCCATTCCTGCAGGGATTTCGCCGTCTTTACGACATGGTTTCGGCTGTGGGTATCAGCCAGGAGTCCCAGTTGGCCGGAATAGACGAACTTCGGCAGGCCTTTGCGGGTACGGTTGAAGCCAGCGCCATTAACCGCTGGTACACAGGGCAAGGAATCGGAAGCTCGTATGGGCCCGACAACCGCCCTGTAGTGGCCGAATTGCCGGAAGTCAACGGTTGGATCAACCGCGCCTATATTTCCATGGAGGAGGAAGGCGAGCCAGTCAAGAGCTTTACCGCCGCCGAGGCGGGAGACTGGGTATGGCTGACCCTGGAATATTCCCACGACTACGCCGGCCCGCCCACGAAACTGACCTTTGAGGTGGTGGAATACTACCAGGACGGCTTCCCCTACCGGCGCGATGCCCTGACCATTGAGGCCAGCCGCCTGTACTCCGGTGGCATCCAATGGCTGTCGGTCGGGCCCGGTCCGGGCCAGGACTGGGCTCCTGGACGCCACTGGGTCTACGTGCACCATGAAGGACGCAAGGTGGCGCAGGTAGAGTTCGAGGTAACGCCGTGACCCCCGGTCGGATGGAATAGCTAATTGAGGCTGGTGACCGAACGACTGGTCCTGAGGGAATTCGTTGAGGCGGACTGGCCCGCAGTGCTGGCCTACCAACGAGACCCCCTCTACCTCTGTTATTACCCCTGGATCGACCGCACCCCGGCCGACGCCCGTGTTTTCGTTGACATGTTTCTTGAGTGGCAGCGCGAGGAACCCCGCCGGCGGTTCCAGTTGGCCATCACCCGGAAAGAGGATGGAGGGCTCATTGGCAACTGCGGTCTGCGCCGGAAGCCTGACAATGACTGGGAAGCTGACATCGGCTATGAGCTGGACCCGCGGTACTGGGGCCGGGGGTATGCCACCGAGGCAGCTTCGGCCATGGTGAGCTTCGGATTTCGGGAACTGGGCCTGGACCGGATTTCATCCTGGTGCATCGCTGACAACGCAGCCTCGGCCCGGGTGCTGGAGCGGTTGGGCTTTCGTCAGGAGGGCCGGCTGCGCCGCAACGAACACTTCAAGGGTCGCTGGTGGGATACCCTACTCTATGGGTTGGTGCGGGATGAATGGGAAAAGCCGGTGCAGGTCCTGCGCCCTTAAATGCCCGACTCACTCCTGTCCAATTCCCTCTCTTACTCGTACCACCCCGAAGCGAACACAACCCCGTCATATCGCTGCAGCCATGTGTGCTTCTGCGATGGCGCCCCCGTAGCCGGATTGAGGGAAAAGTAACTTACCCATTGCCCCTGTTCGTCGGTTTGGGCAAATTGGGGCCCGTAAGCAAAGCCGCTAATGTAAACTCCGGTCGGGCCGTCTACCGGTTGGCCTATTAAGTCCAGCCGGGTAGGATGGGCAATGCGGATGTTATTCTCGTCGAACATGAACACGTACCACTGACCGTCCACGCTTTCCGGGGAACTGAAGTGCTGGGCGGCGGCCTCCCGCCCGTGGGCCTTGTAGTACCGGATGGCCCGTTCCACCAGGGCCACGGTGTAGTCTGCCGGATCGGATTTGCTGGCGGCTAGCGGCGAAGCGGGTAGAACCTGGTATCAGCCCGAACCAAAGAGCAGGCCATCATGCTCGACCACCCAGGAATGCTTGAATTCCTGGTTGCCGGTGGTGGGGTTCTGGAAAACGTAGTCCACCCATAAACCCTCTTCCGTGGCGCCCAGCATCACGTCGCCGAACCGGTAACCGTGCGAGTCCAGTCCCAGGCTGCCGCGCAGGTCTCGCCCCAGCAGGTCCGGATTGATGTGGGAAACTAACCGGGCTTCCTCATCGAATATAAAAATATAGTAGTCTCCCAGGGCGTTCGATGGATCGTTGTAATAATCTACGGTAGCTTCCCTGCCCTCTTCATCGTACCGGTCCAGCGCGTCCTGCACGAAGTCCACGGTGAACTCGTAACGGTCCGTCAAGCGCAGTTCCCCGTCTTCGTCCGATTCGAGGGAAACACTGGCCAGTACCAGGGCCACTACGGACAAAGCAACAGCAACAGCGGAAAGGGACAGTGCGACTATTGATAATACCTGCCCCAAACCGCCTGGTTGTCTTTGAGTGCTCATGGGCTTGTCTCCAGAGTATGAGTGCCTGTTCCGTTCATATCGATTGCCGCAGTCGCCGCACTCAGGGAGGCAAGCGGCGCTTGACCGCAAGAATGCGCCCGGTCCGGACTAAAACAGGGCTATGGGGTTTACCGGCGAGCCTGTGCCGCCAACCACCCGCAGTGGGTTGACCGTCAGCATGAACTCATAGCGGCCTTCCTCCGCGCAAGCTTCCGCCAGGGGTTCCAGAAGGGCATTGTCCAGCAGGCCGATGCCGTAGGCAAAGATGGCCCCATGCACGCTCCAGGGAAGGTCGTAGCCGTTGGGCATGAAGTCCATCATGTCCCACACCAGCAGGCAGCAGTCCGACTCGCGCAGGAACTTGAGGCAGGAAGCGTGCAGCCCCGCGCGGCCCGACGGGTCGCCGCCCCAGATTGGGTTGACCTCGTCCCACTTCCCGCGCCCGCCGTACACCACCAATGCGTCCCCGGGTTCCAGGGTGATGCCCTCGGCCTTGGCGACGTCTTCCAGTTCCCAGCCGTGGATGGGCTTATCCCAGGTTACGAAAGGTTCGCCGCGATACATTGGTACGTCAAGCAGCACTCCCCGGGTAATAATCCCTTCCTTCCAGTGTTCTACGGAACCCCAGGTAGCCCCATCGTAGGTGATGACGTCCTCGGGGCGGCGTCCGTTCCACATGCCGTTCTCGTCCCACACGTGGCAAAGGGCGTCCAGATGGGTGTTGGCCTGCCCGTGATATGAGACGCCGTAGTAGTCGACCGCCGACCCTCCGCCTGGTTCCCGGGGGTTGCGGCGCATGAAATGCTGCGCGGGATTGGGGTTGTTGGCTGCCGGTGTCTTGGGATAGACGCGGCTCAAGGATACTGCTCGGCCCGTCTGCACCAGCCGGGCGGCGGCCACCCGCTTTTCCCGGGTGACCATGTTCATCGCACCCATCTGGTCGTCGTCGCCCCACCGACCCCAGTTGCGGTCCTCCTTCAGGTAGGCCAGAACCTCGTCCTTGCTGGGAATGTGGCGTTCCATAACATTCACCTTTTCAGCTGGAGATTTGAGCGCCTAAAGTTGCCAGTCAATAGCGTGCTTTCATTCTATCATTGCCACCCAGAATGAATGGGACATCGGCTTCACCTATCTGGCGCCTGGGAGGGATGATTGAGCATAGACCCGCAGGGGTGTTGGTGCTACTATTTTCGGTATCAGGAACGGCCCAGGCGCCTTTCGTACTGTACATTCCGCCAGATTTTCAAGTTAAACCAGGAAGCGGGGAGCAGCAATGCCCAGGCAATTGACGGCCATAATTGAACGTGAAGGGGACGGTTACGTAGCTCTGTGCCCGGAATTGGACATCGCCAGCCAGGGAGAGACAGTGTCCGGGGCCCGTGATAACTTGAAGGAGGCACTGGAGTTGTTCTTTGAAACGGCTTCTGCAGCCGAAATTGAGGAACGGTTGCACAGCGAGGTATATGTCACCCAGGTTGAGGTGGCCGCTGGCTAGGCTGCGGGTGCTTTCAGGGCTGGCAGTTTGCGACATCATGGCGGGGCAGGGATTCGTTCAGATTAGACGACGCGGCAGCCACATCAATATGCAGCAATCCATTCCTGGAGGAACCAGAACCGTTCCCATCCCAGACCACCGGGAATTAAGGACTGGAACACTTCTGTCTATAATCAGGCAGTCAGGCCTCCCCAGGTCGCTTTTCGAGTAATCCATCAATATGGAACTGAAATCAGAAATTTCGATACAACCACGATAAGGAGCGTAACGACAATGAAACTGGTTCTCTATAATGACTACCAACTGGGCGTTCTTCAAAACGGCAACGTGGTGGACGCCATGGCCGTGGTGGCAGGAATGGCCTTCCGGCGTCCCCACGACCTGATTGACGAGGTTATCACCAACTGGGACGCTATGCGCCCCAAAATTGAAGCCGCCGTCGCAGGCAAGGACGGCGTGGCCCTGGACAGCGTACGGCTGCGGGCGCCGGTGCCCAAACCCACCAAGCTCATCTGTGCCGCCGTCAACTACCTGGAGTACGGCCAGCGCCAGGCCGCCAGGCTGGACGCTTTTCTGAAGTCCCCTACGGCCATCATCGGCAACGGCGACACCTGTGTCCTGCCCCCGGCACCGGCCTCCATCTTCCACCACGAGCCGGAACTGGCCTTTGTTATCGGCAAGACGGCCACCAACGTCAGCCAGGAGGAGGCGCTGGACTACGTCTTCGGCTACACCAACTTCCTGGATATGTCCGCTCGGGGAATCCCCGGCGCTCTGGGCAACAGCTTTTTCCTGGGCAAGTGCTGGGACACCTTTGCGCCCATGGGCCCGGCATTGGTTACTGCGGACGAAATCCCCGACCCGCAGAACCTGCAGATACGCCTGTGGAACAACGACGAACCTCGTCACAACTTCCCCACCAGCGACATGGCTCACCCCATCCGTGAGCTGATCTCCGAGTTTTCCAAGGTAACAACCCTGGAACCCGGGGACGTGGTTGCCACCGGGGTCAACCACCAGGAAATCGGTCCGGTGCAGGACGGCGACACCATCCGCATGGAAATTGCGGAACTGGGGCCGTCACTGGTAATCCACATCAGCGACGCCGAGGGCCGCGAATGGCCCCGGGGCATCGACCGGGAGTTTGGCGCCATGGTAATTGCCGGCGCCCCGGCAAACCCCTAGTCCCGGTCATTCTCCATCGGATAACTATGGATGGACCGGGCAAGCGGTACAGGTACACAATGTCCCGCAAACCCTGTCCATACCTCTTGGGATGTTGAGATGGCAAAGAAGACGCTGACTCGAGAAGAGGTACTGAACCAACTGCGGAAACACAAGCCGGAGCTGGAGAAACAGTTTGGGGTGAATTCCCTTGCTATATTTGGGTCACTTGCGCGTGATGAGGCTGTGGGAAATTCCAAGATTGAGGTATTGGTGGACTTTGATGGCGAACTCGATTGGAAGAGATTCTTCGATGTGCAATTTTTCATAGAAGACTTGGTGGAGGGGGACGTAGTCTTAGTTACGGAAAAGGGCCTTCGAGAACAGCTGCGACCATACATAAAGGCCGAGTCAATCTATGTATGACCCTAACGCAACGTCACGCCCCTGGCGATTGTATATCCAAGATATGATCGAATTCTGTTCTCGAGTCATGGATTATAGTGCTGGTCTTGACCGAGATACGTTTCTGTCAGCTCGCGTTATGTATGACGCAAGCCTTCGCAATTTGACACTTATCGGCGAGGCGGCAACCCATGTCCCAAGCTATATTCGGGAAAACCACCCTGAAATTCCCTGGAGAGCGATAATCGCCGCGCGAAACGTTATGATGCACGACTATATAGGGATCGACAATCAGGTAGTCTGGACCATCATCCAGGAAGCCGTCCCGGACTTATACGCTAATCTCTTTGAAATACGGCACTCCGTAGATCAATAGCTAGCACTCCGGAAGACTAACCTCCCCACCCCCCACCCCGCCAAATCCGCTATACTACCCCCTATGTACGAATCCCTGACCCATTTCCTGAAAACCTTCAGCGCCGAATCCCCCTTCCTTTGGGCATTGCTCGTCATGGTGATAATCGCCGTGGCAGGTCTGGCCCTTTACGGGTTTTGGGAGATTGTCCTGCGGGGCGTGGGGATGGTTTTTGGCGGCGGTAACGGTGGCCACGGCCACGGTTCAGGACCCGGGGGCCATTAGGTACCACAATGCTGTTTCCCAACGCCGATGTGGTAGTCAATCCCGTCCTGCTGGTTCTGCTGGGTGTTATCGTGGGAACCCTGGGCGGGTTTTTTGGCGTGGGCGGCGGCTTCCTGATTACGGGCGGCCTGATCGTCTTCGGCGTCCCTGAAATCTACGCCATTGGCACCGGCCTTACCCTGATCATGGGTTCGTCGATCATCAACATGCTCAAGCACCGGGGCCTGGGCAACGTGGACTTCAAGCTGGGCATCCCCATGGTGCTGGGCGCCATGCCCGCGGTATTCATCGCTGAATCCCTGAACAGCGCGCTGGAGGAGGCGGGTCAGGTGGGCAACGTCATCCCATACATCTACGTGGCAGTGCTGCTGCTCCTGGGTTCCTTCCTGGTCTACGACTACTTCAAGACTCGCCGTCGTGCCGCGCAGGCCGGCAACCAGGGTGAAGCAGTGTCCACAGCAGGTCTGACCCAGCGAGTCCAATCCCTGCGCATTCCTCCCCATACCATCAAGCTGCCGGGGTTGCCCGCCCGCTCCACCTACATTGCCCTGAAGGTATCCGGAATCGAGCGAATTTCCATCTTTGTACCCATCCTGGTAGGCTTCGGCATCGGTTTTTTTGCGGGCCTGCTGGGGGCCGGCGGCGGCTTCATCCTGATGCCGGTGCTGGTGTTCGTGATGGGCATTCCCACCACGGTAGCCATCGGCACCGACCTGTTTCAGGTCATCATCACCGGCTCCTGGGGCACCCTGCTTTACGCATTAGGCAACAACGTGGACCCCTTGATGGCCCTGATTATACTGGCGGCGGCATCGGTGGGTTCCCAGATCGGGGCCACTGCCACCCGCTTCGTGGATCCGGGCCGCATCCGCATCCTTTACGGCATTACCGTGCTCAGCGGCGCCCTGGCCATCGGCATGGGCCAACTGGGCAAGGTCATCGAGGGCCTTGCCTTCCTGGGCCGCATCGACGACTGGGTGCTGCTGGGAGTGCCAGGGTTCATGTGCATCGTGATTACGGTATTAATGATCCTGGAAGCCGTCCGGCGTCGCCAGCCGGCCAGCGAGGCATCATGACTTCCCCAGACTTTACCTTCCAGGTCCAACATCGGGACGGCGGGGCAAGAGCCGGCCGATTCGCCACGCACCACGGCGCCGTAGAAACCCCCATATTCATGCCCGTGGCCACCCAGGCCACCATCAAGACCCTGACGCCCCACGAGGTGATGGACCTGGGCGCCCAGATTGTCCTGGGCAACGCCTATCACCTGTACCTGCGCCCCGGGGTGGAAACGGTCAATAGACTGGGCGGCCTGCACCAGTTTATGCGGTGGCCTCGTCCGATTCTCACCGACAGTGGTGGATTCCAGGCCTTCAGCATGGGCGCCTTCCGGCGGGTGGACGATGACCACATCCGCTTCCGCTCCCACATCGACGGCAGCGAGCACATCTTCACCCCGGAACTGGCCATATCCAACCAGCAAGGCCTGGGCGCCGACATCATTATGTGCCTGGACCAGTGCATTGAGTATGGCGCGGAGCGGCCCGAAGTAGAAAAGGCCATGGACCGCACGCACCGCTGGGCCAGGCTCTGTTACGACGCCCACTACAACGAGCCTGAACCCACCTATGCTGACAACGCCCGAAGGCAGGCCCTGTTCGGCATTGTGCAGGGCGGCACCTTCCCAGACCTGCGCCAGAGGTCCGCCGAGTTCATCGCGTCCATCCCCTTCCCCGGGTACGCCATTGGCGGTCTGGCGGTGGGGGAGTCCAAGGCCCAGATGTACGAGACCACCCAGCAGGTAACTGAACTTCTTCCAGGAGACAAGCCCCGCTACCTGATGGGCGTGGGGTCGCCGGAAGACCTGGTGGAGGGGGTATCCCAGGGCGTGGACATGTTTGACTGCGTGCTGCCCACCCGGGTGGCCCGCAACGGGGCCCTGTTCACGCGCACCGGACGGGTCAACATCGCCAATCGCCGCTTCGCCGAGCAGGACGCGCCCCTGGAAGAGGACTGTACTTGTTATGCATGCGAGAATTTCACCGCCGCCTACTTATGGCACCTGTTCAAGGCCAAGGAGGTGCTGGGCCTGCGCCTGGCCAGCGTCCACAACCTGCACTTCATCCTGCGGTTGATGGAGGGCATGCGCCAGTCCATACTGGAAGACCGTTTCGAGTCATTCCGCCGTGACTTTCACGATTCATACCGCCCCACCGACGAAGCCACCCGCCAGCGCCAGAAGGAAAAGTGGCTTGCCGCCCGGGGCGGTGTTTAGTCGAACTCACACAAAGGAAGTCAGCCACACAACCAGCGCCGTCAAACCTGCGAAGGCCGTTATCCAGGGGCCCACGCCCTGCGGCAGGTGGCCAGAAATCAGCTAACCTGAAATCCGGCTCATTGCTGGAATATCGAACTGAGCAAGACGACCACAATTACGAGGAAGTGAACATGATCCGCAGCTACCGGGGCATGACCCCCAAGATTCACCCCACCGCCTGGGTCAGCGAGGCCGCCTACGTGGTGGGCGACGTGGAGATCGGCGCCTACTCCAGCGTCTGGCCAGGCACCGTAATCCGCGCCGACACCATCAAGATCACTATTGGCGAGCACGTCAACATCCAGGACAACTGCGTCCTTCACGCCGACAGCGACGCCACCTATGAGGACTATGTTACCCTGGGCCACGGCGTCATCAGCCACGCCAAGCACATCAAGACCCACTGCCTGATCGGCAACGGCGCGACACTGAATGACGGCGTAATCCTGGGCGAAAACTCCGTCATCGCCAGCGGTTCGGTGGTGCTGGAACGGCAGGAATTCAGCCCCAACTCCTTTGTCCTGGGCGTTCCGGCGTCGGCTCGCGAGGCTCCCACCAACGATCGCCACCAGGCCATGATTCGCCGCACCGCCGAAAGCTACGCCCGCAAGGCCCAACTCTTCAAGGAAGAGGGCCTGGGCGGTGTGGAGGTTGAGGGGGAAGAGGTGTAATTCGGCCCCTGTACTCCTTCTGCTATCGCTCACCCCGAACCGGTATCCGATCCTGTTGCCCCTAATTCCAACGTAAGGACGGCCCCTTCTGAAAATACTACTCACCAACGACGATGGCATCCACGCACCCGGCCTGTGGGCGGCGGCCCAGGCCCTGTCCCAGGTGGGCGAGGTCTGCGTGGTGGCCCCAGACCGGGAGCAGAGCGGTGTGGGAGCTTCCCTGACCCTGCACGCCCCGGTGGTGGCCCGGTCCCTGGAGATTCCCGCCCTGGAGCGGTTGAGCGCCGCCGCCAACGAGGAGGCCGCTTCCCCCGATGAACCCCAGGCGGAAATACGCCACCGGGTTACGGCATTCTCGGTGGAGGGCACCCCGGGCGACAGCTGCATTCTGGCCCTGGAAAAGCTGGTAGGGCCGGTGGACCTGGTGGTCTCCGGCATCAACCGGGGATCCAACCTGGGCTGGGACGTGATGGTGTCCGGCACCGTGGGCGCGGCCTTCCAGGGCTACTTCCGTGGCTACCCCACCATCGCCATATCCGTGGGGTCGGTGCAGAACCCCCGCTTCGACGGCGCCGCTTCCCTGCTGCGCCTCATGGCCCAAAAGCTGGACCAGGAGACGACCCATGATGGTCGTCGCGACGCCTTTCTGCTCAACGTCAACGTGCCCAGCCTGGCCCCGGACCAGATTAACGGCCTGGAGATAACCCGTCCCGGCGGCCGCTCCTACGGCGAGTCGGTGCGGGAGGAGGGCACGGGCCACCAGAAGCGGTACTGGATCGCCCGCAACCGCCCGGTAATGGCTGACAACGGCGAGGGCACCGACATGAACGCCACCAAGAACAACCGCATCTCCATAACCCCCCTGCACCTGAACCTCTCCCACCAGGAAATGCTGCCGAGGGTGGAGTCGCTGCTGTCCGGGGTGCCGGAAGCGTTGCTGGGGAAGGGATAGCGGGGAATGTTAAAATGGAAATAGTGAATTTCGTCCACTCATTCTTGTGATCCTGTTGAGGCTTGGACTTGCCACCACCGCTGACATATGACCTTTTCATCAGCCACTCATGGGAAGGCGATGCTGATTACCATGGGCTGATAGGTCTGCTTGGAAATGGGTTATCTCTAGAATGGCGCAATCTCAGTGTGCCACGGAGCGCTCCGGTAATCGCCAGAGGCCTATTGGGAATTCAAGAAGCTCTAGCCCGCAGGATTTACCAGGCGGACGCAGTATTGGTGATATCTGGCAAGAACCTCAATTGTAGTAGATGGATCCGGTATGAGTTAAATGTTGCCCGGGAATTAGACAAGCCCATTATTGGAGTAGAACCAGGAGGAACCGTGGCTTCTTCGATGGAAGTCCGGAGAGTTGCAACAACAATGGCTGCCTGGACAGCTGATTCGATAGAACAGAATATCAAGACCCTCGCCGATGAAACCTGAAGAATACGGAGACAAGTACTCCGACCATCTCCTGGAGCAATACAAGCTCTATGTTGAGATGACGGACAGGGTGAGTCAACGCCGTGAGAGGTCGAACCAGTTTTTCATTACACTGCTGGCGGGTCCGGCCATTCTCGCAGTGTTGGCGCGCTTCTGGCTGGACGGAGAGAAAAACTCCGATGCATTTTTACCCGTAGTCCTCTTGGCCAGCGGCCTGCTGGGGGTGGCATTATCGGCCACCTGGTTTGTTACTATCAGGTCCTACCGTCACTTAAACAGTGCCAGGTTTCAGGTAATAGGGGAGATAGAGAAAGGCCTGCCTTTTGGTAGCTACTCCCGCGAGTGGGAATTGTTGAGCCCTAGGTTCTTGCTGTTATCCGCTATTGAACAATTCCTGCCAGGAATCGTCTTTTCCTTGTTTTTGTCCTTGATGGTTTACGCAATGTGGCTATTGTTCTCCTGAAACGGGAGACGCATCCGCTACTCCGAATCTGGCTCGGTGACCGTCCCCTTTTCTGACCAAGTAATTCTTCGAGAACTTATTTCCTGTAGAGTTGACAGGGTAAACTCCCTGAGACTCGGACCGACTATTCCATTGTACGAAGAGTGCGCCCCATCGCCAGTGTTCCAATTACCGTTGAGCATGGTGACCAGTCCGATGAAACACTCCGAACCCATTCCCCCTGCCCGTGAACTACCTTCTCCCGTCTGTGGTGGCACCCGGTATCCTTGCTGCCGATGGTCAAGAGTAGGCCAACGCCTGATTCGCAAAGCTTTCCGCAAGAGTAACCGCCGCTACTGCCGGGATGTCCTACGGGATACGGATGGGGTTCAGGACTGACCGTGACCGACATTTCCAAAACCAAGTCGCTCACGGTTGTTTGTTTTGGGCTGAGATAAGGACTCCCCCGCTACCCCCACTCCCCTCTCTATGGCATAATGGCCCCACCTTTTCACACCCCTACTAAAGGGAGGCTTTCCACTTATGGTTGACCTTAAGCATGGCGCGGCCATCGTGGGTATTCACGAGCACGTCACCCGCTACGCGCCGGACAAGAGCGAGTTGCAGATCCAGGGGGAGAGCGTCATCAAGGCCCTGGCCGACGCAGGCCTGTCCAAGCAGGACGTCGACGGCCTGTTTACCGCCTCCAGCAGCATCCGCAACAGCGGCATGAACCTGGCCGACTACCTGAACATGTACCCCAGGTACGTCGACAACACCACCGTGGGCGGCGGTTCCTTCGAGTTCCACCTGTCCCACGCCCTCACCGCCATCGCCGCGGGACGCATCAACGTCGCTGTCATCACCTACAGCAGCCTGGCCCGCTCAGGCGGCGTCTCCGTGGGCACCGGCGGCGTGGGCCGTTACGGCCATCCCCGTCTCGACCCGTCCCCCGACAGCTTTGAGGAACTCTACGGGCTCACCACCGTGGGCCTTTACGCCATGATCGCCCAGCGGCACATGCACCTCTACGGCACCACCTCCGAGCAGCTTGCCGAGGTGGCCGTGGCCATGCGCAAGCACGCCTCCATGAATCCCGAGGCCCTGTTCCGCGACCCCGTAACCGTCGAGGACATCGTCAACTCCCGGGTAATTTCCTCGCCCCTGCACCTGCCCGACTGCTGCGTCATCACCGACGGCGGCGGCGCGGTGGTGGTGGCGTCGCCCGAGGTGGCCCGCAACTGCCGCCACACTCCCGTCTGGGTGCTGGGCGTGGGCGAGGCCATTGCCCACCAGGGGGCCGGCAAGCGGGACCTGATGTACATCGCCGCCAAGCAGAGCCACGAGCCCGCCTTCGCTATGGCCGGCGTAACCCAGAAGGACATCGACATGGCCATGATCTACGACTCCTTCACCATCACGGTGGTGGAGACGCTGGAGGATCTGGGCTTCTGCGAGAAGGGCGAGGGCGGCCAGTTCGTATCCGGCGGCCGCCTGCAGGTGGACTCGGAGAGGACGGACAAGTTCCCCATCAACACCGACGGCGGCGGACTGTCATCCAACCACCCGGGCATGCGGGGCATCTTCCTGCTGCTGGAAGCCACCCGCCAGCTACGCCACCAGTTCGAGGGCACCCCGCGCCAGGTGGCCAACTGCCAGATTGCCCTGTGCCACGGCACCGGCGGTTCTCTGGGCGCGCGGCACAGCGGCGGCACCGCCATTTTGGGGAGGGACTAACAATGACTACCAGACAAGAGTGGAACAAGCCCCTGCCCACTGTGGTCGGGGAGACCAGGCCCTACTGGGAATCGTGCCGACGGGGCGAGTTGCTGATCCAGAGGTGCGAAAAGTGCGGGGAGTACCAGTTCTACCCCCGGGGCATCTGCGCCAACTGCTGGTCTGACGACGGCATTCGCTGGGTCCAGGCCAGCGGCAAGGGGACGGTGTGGACCTACACCGTAACCTACCAGAACCGCACCCCCGGCTTTGCCGAAGACGTCCCCTACGTGCTGGCGGTGGTTGAACTGGAAGAGGGGGTCAAGATGTTCACCAATATTGTTGACTGCAACCCCCGCGAGGTAACCATCGGCATGCCCGTGGAAGTGACGTTTGTGAGGGCTAATGACCAAATAACTGTGCCTTATTTCAAGCCATCCAGCCAGTAAAGCCCTGCATATTAGCCAGCAAAGAACCTTCCTGCCGGAGCTAACTCGGTGGGAGGGCTTGTTTTTTATCCACGAATAAGCACGAATGCTCACGAATTGACTACTGATATGGATTCCCCATTAGTGAAGATTCGTGTCTATTCGTGGATGAACTACGCCCGGTTCCTTATTTCGTCGCACATATCTTGATCCACCTGCGCTTCTTCCAGGCGGTCGCTGAAGAGGTAGGCCAGGGAGCGGCGGCCGTAGAAGTTGTCGTCGTCCGGGTCAATCTCAATGGCCCGGGTCAGGTCCTCAATGGCCTCGTTGTACATGCCCATTTCATAGAGGGAGCAGCCCCGGTTGAACCAGGCGTCGGCCAGGGTGTCGTCTAGCTCCAGGGCCCGGGTGTAGTCGGCTATCGCCTGCTCGTAGGCGCCGTTGCGGCTGTACTGGTTGCCCCGCCGGTTAAAGCCCTCGGCGTCGGTGGGTTCTTCCGGCGGGGTTAGGTTTGGTCTCATGCTAAAGGCTTCACCCGGGTCCTTTCTCGAATCTGGTCTACGGCGTCTGGTCAGCGGACGGAGGCCCTACATAACCGACCTGACCAACCCCCCGTCAACCAATATCGTGGTGCCGGTTATGTAGCTGGACTTGCCCGAGGCCAGGAAGGCGGCCAGGTAGGCCAGTTCCTTGGGTTCGCCGATGCGGCCAACTGCGGTTTCCTTGGCCCGTTCCGCCAGGCCATCTTCCACCGAGATTCCCAGTTCCTGGGCCCGGTTGGTTACGTTGGAGAGCATCCGTTCGCTAAGGATGGAACCCGGGGCAATGTTGTTGACCAGGATGCCGTCGCGGCCCACCTCGTCGGCCAGGCTCTTCATGTAGGCCACCACGCCCATGCGGGTGGCGCCGGAAAGGGCCAGGTTGGGGATGGGTTGGTACACGGTGCTGGCCAGGATGTTGACGATGCGCCCGCTGCCCTGGGCCTTCAGGTGGGGTATGGCCTCGCGGGACATGCGGGAGAAGAAGTAAAGGGACCGCTGCACGGCCGTCTCCCACTGCTCCTCGGTGGCCGTTTCCGAACGGGCCAGGGGCGGCCCGCCCGAGTTGTTGATCATGATGTCCAGTTGGCCATAGTGGCTGACGGTCTGGGCTACCAGGTCCTTGATGTTGTCGTAGCTCTCCAGGTCTGCGGGTATGGGCAGCACCTCGGCGCCGGTTGTGTCCCGTATTTCCGCTGCCGCCTGCTCCAGATTAGCGGCGGTGCGGCTGCAGATGGCCAGCCGTGCGCCTTCCTCGGCCAGCACGTCGGCGCAGGCGCGCCCCAGACCCGCGCTGGCGCCGCCAATGATGGCTACCTTGCCCTTCAGTTCCAGGTCCATTCAGGATTCCCCCTTTAACGCTCCGGCCGTCACAACGGGCCGGGCAGATATGTCACACTAGCCCCCGATTATAGCAGACAGGTTGAGGGCCCGTGGGCAGCGATGGTTGCCCTGCCGTGTCCGGCGCCTGTCTGCCGTCAACCGTACTCGACACTTCTCCGCAGCAGTTGTGGCGTCAACTCCGGGGTGGCTCGGCGCTGGTTGTCGGGCCCCTTTGGCAGCTCAAGCGTCCTCGGCTGCAACCCTACGCGCTGGTGAAAATCTCGTTGGCGATGTCCATGGCCTCCCGGGCGAAGGGTATGCCGGCATAAAGGGTCATGTGGCCGAACACCTCTATTACCTGGTCTTTGGTCAGGCCAATGTTCAGGGCGCCCCGAATGTGGCCCCGCAGAGGGCCGTGGCGGCCCAGGGTTGCCAGGCAGGTCATGGTGCAGATGCAGCGGCTGGTAACATCCAGGCCCGGGCGAGTCCAGGTCGCGCCCCAGTAGTATTCTCCGGTGGTGCGCCCCAGTTCACTTTCGGCTTCAGTAGGAGGCGTCGGTCTGGAGGTGGCGCCGCCTCCCATGTAGTTTCGGCGGTACTCGTCGCCCCGCTGGAACAGGCTTTCCGGGTCCTCGTTCGTATCATGTATACGGGTCGGCGTGAAGTCTATGCCGCGCTCCTCAAAAACCTGCCCGCACAAGGCCAGCGCTTGTATGCCGGCGGGCGCCCCGCTGTACCAGGTGTCGTGGATGATCAACTCCACGACCTGTTCCGGCGTCAGGCCAATGTTCAGGGCGTTGCCCAGGTGCCGCTTCAACTGGACTTCCCGATTGGTGACGATGAGGCAGGACAGCGTGATCATTTCCCGTTGGACCGGCGACAGGGCGGGACGCCGCCAGATGGTGCCGAACAGCGCCTCGCCCAGTATTCTTTCCAGGTCCGGCGCAATCTCCCATGCCCCTGGAGCGGACCCGCCCGTGATTTCGCCGCCACCGAACATTCTTCGGGTTTCTCTGCCGCGTTCGTAACGGTCATCCAGTTCAGTCATAGCTTACCTCCATACCTGGCAAAGCCAAAGCTCGAATGCTGACAGTCTAAGGCGGCAATTCCTAAGACGCAACGCTCGAGGAGGCGGGCAACGAAGTCATTCAATTGACTGAACATGCACAGCGGCAAGAATGATCCCTGCCCTGCGCACCTTCGGGATTTGCCGTGGGCTATTTCCGGGTAAAGCAATCCAAAGGGAATGTTGCCATTGATGACAAGAAAACGGTCTGATGATGTCTCTTATCGCCTTACGAATAATATTACAGTCGGCAAAAAATTGATTTTTCCGGCCATTTTCGCTCAAAGCCACTTGTTTTATATCTGAATACCGGTGGTTGATAGTTGGGAATGGCGACTCAATGGCGGAATCGCTTTCATTAGACCAGTCTGGGATATGGCACGAATAAACAAGGGTATGCCGAGCTCTTCGAGGGTTCAGAGCCTGCCTGTCCTTATCGTAAGGAAGGGATTGCCAGGTGGGCAACGGGCAAGTGTCAGCAGGATGGAGAGGGAAGGCGGAATCGTGAAACGGTATGGAGCATAATACGATTGCCCCTTCCACAGCACCAGGATTCAATTTCCATTTACTTAGCGTGGGTGATATCATTAGAGGGTTACGCTCAAGGCCGTGCCCCCGGGGGCGCCGCCGGGCGAAGGGTATTTCGGAAACCATGGGGCAACCTTCGGAGTTGCCCGAGAGCCAAGGAGATAGGAAGAAATGACCACGGAGTCAATTAACCTGGAATTGGAACCCCGTACCGTTCTGGGCAAGAAGGTCAAGCAGTTGCGCCGCACCGGTACCATTCCCGTGCATCTTTACGGGCCGGGCCTGGAATCCCGCCCATTGCAGTGTGAGAACCGGCAGTTGCTTCGGGTGCTGGCCCAGGCCGGCAGCACCAATCCCGTTACCCTTTCAGTCAAAGGGGAAGCCGGTGAAAGCCTGGCCTTCGCCCGGGAAATCCAGTGGAGCCCCGTTCGCAGCCAGTTGCTCCACGTGGACTTTCTCGCCGTCTCGGCCACCGAGAAGATTACCGCCCAGGTCCCCATAAACACGGTGGGCGAATCCCCCGGCGCCAGGGAGACCGGCGGTTCCGTGGCCCAGGCTCTCTACGCCCTGGAAGTGGAAGCCCTTCCCCTGGAGATTCCCAACGAAATCGTAATCGACCTTTCCGTATTGGTGGACACCAACTCGGTTATTCGCGCCGGTGATCTGCCCCTGGAAGGCAATGTGACCATGTTGACGGATCCGGATGCCATGGTGGTAAGAGTGGATGCCGGTCGGATGGCCCTCGGTCGCCAGCAGGAAGCCGGTGAAGCTGCCGAGGCTGATGAATCGGCCCAGGATGAATCGGCCAGCGACCCAGAAACCGAAGAATAGCTGGCGGATTTACGGACAGGGTGACCGCTGCAGGGCGGTCCATCCTGGAAAGGGCAAGGGCCCTGGCGCCCCAATTTCAGCGGAGGCAGCGAAATGTATCTGGTATATGTCGGTGAATCCGGGAATACTGGCAACAGCCTGAGCGATTCCAACCAGCGGCACCAGGTGTACTCGGGGCTCATCGTCCACGAAAACCAGTATGTTGCCATCAACGGCGAGTTCAACGCTCTCTGCCGTCGCCATTTCGGTGACCCACTGGGAACGGGAAACAGCCCTGCCCACCTGCGGCCTGCCGACATTTACCAGGGGCGAGGCTTCTTTCGCTCCTGGTCCCCGGACAAGCGCGCCGAGCTTATCCAGGACTGTCTCAACATCCTGATCCGACGCGAGGCACCGGTCATTATAACCTTCGTGGACAAGGTCCAGCTGGCCGAGGCGCGCGACAACGGCAATGAGATCGTCAGCGATTGGGCCTCTCCCCCCGAGGCCATAACCAGCAAGTTCCTTTTTGCGCTCAACATGTACATGGATGAAGTCGCCGTCGCCGACGTTCCCCCCGATCACATTATGGAGGCCACCGGCCCGATCCAGGACTACGCCCTGGTGGTGGCCCAGTCCGGCAAGTCTGTTCAGCCCGAGTACATGACCCGGTTCCTTCACGCCGAGGTGGAGATTCCCACCCCCATCGTCATGGAGGACCTTTGCTACACCTCCCCCGGTGAGTCTGTCTGCGTCCAGTTGTCCAACATCTGCGCCTATTTCACCCGCCGCTGGCTCCAGAACCCCGGGGGCTCCCACGACTACTTCGATGCCCTCCGCGACGGCCGCGTCATCCAGGTGGTCTACCCCGTCCAGTTCTGACGACCGCCACACGGACAGGGATGGCCAGGAAGCGGGACACCCCGCCGCTCATCCTTAGCTTGTCGCAGGACCTCTTGGTCGGCGAATTCCAGGAAGCGGAACGCCGTGCCTCAACCTCCTATTCAAACCGGGCCAATTTCCTTAGCCACGCGCTCAAAAGGTCTACGCTCAGCACCAGCGCCAGGTACCACAGGATGATCAGCGTCACCTGGTCGTAGTGGAAGAAGCTGAGACTGAGGCGGAACTCCTGTCCCAGTCCCCCGGCGCCCACAAACCCCACCACCACCGTGGTGCGGATAACAACCTCCCACCGGTAGAGCAGGTAGGTGATGAAGTGGGGCAGGGTCTGGGGCAGCACCGCGTAAAGGAACACCTGGAACATCCCGGCGCCCGATGAGCGGAGGGCACGCGAAGGCGCCGGATCCATGTCTTCCACTACCTCCGCGGCCAAACGGCCCACAATCCCCAGGTTGTGGATGCCCAGCGCAATGGCCCCGGGCAGAATACCCGGCGACAGGAAGAAGACGATCAGCAAGGCCCATACCAGCTCCGGTACTGCCCTGGTAAATGCATAGAAGATGCGAAGGATGAAGTACAGGGCAGCGCCGGCCCGGGAGGGCTTCCCACCCAGATCGCCGTTGCTGAGGGTGCGCGCCGCGAACATGAAGGTTAAGAAGGCCCCCGCCCCGGCAATGCCGATAGCCAGCACACTCATCGCCAGGGTTTTGTAGGCCAGATTTCCGGTGGCCCACCACTGTTCCGGCTGCAGAAAGGCGGGCGTCTCTTCCAGCCCCATTCCCGCCATTCGGAACAGGAAGCTGCCGGCGTTGTCCCAGGTCCGTCCTCTGAGCAGGTCGGTGAAGCCGCTGTCGCCCTCGACGAATATGAAGACCCAGGCCACGACCAGCAGACCGGCGAAGATGTAGAGAGACACCCGGGCAAAGGTGGGCGTCCGCCTTGCTCTCACCATTGACTGTACCTGCCGGTCGTGTTCAGTCATGACGTCAACAGGCTGTGCCGGACCCGCCCGCTCCAGAAGTCGACCAGGGCGACGATGGCAAGCAGTACGAAAAGCAGGGTCCACACCTGCCCGAACAGCAGGTCTCCCAGGGAGATCTGGATCTCGTAGCCAATACCCCGTATTCCCACGAAGCTCAGGATTGCCGCCGAACGGATGGAACACTCGAAGCGGTAGAAGGTGTAGCTGACCAGATCCGGCAGGCACATGGGCAACCGCCCATAAAGGAGAGTCTGCACGTTGGAGGCTCCGGAAGACCGCAGCGCATCCAGCGGTTCCCCCTGGACATCCTCCAGGAACTCGGCGTAAATGCGGCCCAGTATTCCCGCATAGGGCAAGCCCAGGGCGATAATTGCCGCTAAAGGCGACAGGCCGATGGCTGCCACCAGCAGGACAGCCCAGACCAGTTCGTGGATGGAACGCAGCGCCCCAAGAATGAACCGCGCACCCACCTTTGCGGGCATTTGGAATCGGGAACCGGGTGTTGCCAGCCCACCAGAAGCGAGGATTCCCAGGGGGAATCCGATGAGGACTGCCACGGTCATGCTGGTCAGGGCGATTGCCAGCGTCTGCCAGGCCGCGCGCAGGCACACCAGGAGAAACGTGGGAGAGAGGTCCGGCATGAAGCCGGCGAGCACGAGGTTCAGCGCGGACTGCCATCCATTGGTGTGCAGCAAAGGGCCGCCCCAATTAATGTTGGTGACACTCCAGGCCACCGCCAATAGCAGGAGGATAGTGAGGAAGTGGGGACTTTCCAAAAACAGTCGGGCCGGTCTCATGGAACCAGGTCCCGTCTAATGCCAGGGAGGGTCGGATTCTGGGTGGCTTAGGCTATACAGGTCGGATTGAATGGCCGGGGTCAGTTCGGCGGCAGGAATGTCGAACTGCACTTGCCCGTCCCGTAACCCAATGGCCCGGCTGAAGTATTGCTGCACCAGGTATGGCGTATGCATGCTGGCCACCAGCGCCCGTCCCGAACCTTCCGTAAGCGAGGTGAGTAGTTGCAGGATATCCTGGGCCCGACCGGGGTCCACCGAGGATACTGGCTCGTCAGCCAGCACCAGTCTGGGGGCTTGCACCATGGTACGGGCAATGGCCACCCGTTGCTGTTCCCCCCCGGAAAGGTGAGAAGTTCTCTCCCTGATCTTGTCCTGAATGCCCATCTGCTCCAGCGCCATTGCAGCCATAGTGTAGTCCTGGGGCCACACCATGGACAGGAAAGACCGGAACATGCCCCACTGCCCGAAACGGCCGGCCAGCACGTTGTGGACCACGGGCAACTGGGGTACCAGGTCAAGCTGTTGGTGGATGATTCCAACCATAGAGGACAGTTCCCGCCTCGACAGTTTCTGGGCCAGCGTTCTTCCCGCCACGGTAAGGGACCCTGAGTCGGGTTGCAGATCTGCGGCAAGCAGGCTGAGCAGGGTGGTCTTGCCGCCACCGCTGGGACCGACCAGAGCGACCCGCTCCTCCGGGTAAATCGTCACACTCACAGAGGACAGGGCGGTTACCCTTGGATAAGCCTTCGTAACCTGGTCCACCACTGCCAGGGGGGCGGGATCAAGCAGTCCTGCCGTGCTTCCATGGCCATTTCGCAACAAGTCGTCCAATCCGTCCCTCAAAGGTTTTACCGGACCAAGTCAAGGTCGCGGGCAACTTTCTCAATGGCGGCATAATTCGCGTTGTTGGTTTCGATGAACCCTCCGGTGCTGAACAACTCCAGGATGTCGCCGTGTTCCTCGGGGTTGAGCGCGAGCAGCGCAACCCGCACCTTGTCCGTAAAACCTTCGCCGTAGGTTTCGTCCAGGTCGCCCTGCGCCGTCCAGTTGTAATTAAAGTAGGGTGGCGTCGTGTAGAACTCATTGACGAGGTCCGGATTTGCGGTTTCCTCTTGCACTGCCCTTCCCCAGACCTTTTCACTCAATGCGCCAATGTCGTAGGCGCCCGACTGAACCAGGACCCAGGTGTTGTCGTGGGATCCGGAATAGCTGGGGGGAATCCGAAAGGCCTCATCCGGGTTGATTCCCGCTTCCGTTAGGAAATAGCGGGGCATCAGGTGGCCGGATGTGGAACTTTCGCTGCCAAAAGTGATGGAGAGGTCGGAGGCCTGTTCCTTCAGGTCCTCCAGCGAGGTAATGCCCAGGTCGGCCCGAGCAATAAGCTTCGAGTGAAACTTGCCGTCATTTTCCCTTTGGGCGATGGCAATTGCGCCGGGGTTCTGCAGCCTTGCCTGCACTCCGGTCAGCGCGCCGAAGAATGCGAGGTGAAGATCCTTCTGGCCGAAGGAAGTAACGACCGCAGCATAGTTGGCGCTCGGAACGTATTCTACGTCAACGCCCAAAGTCGTTGCCAAATAGTCGGAGAATATCTGGTACCGTCTGGTCAGCCTGGCAACATCCTGGTCGGGGATTCCGCCAACTTTGAGCACTGGTACCGGCTCCTCGGCGCAAGCCAACGACACCGCCAGCAGGCAACAGACCATCAGCGCCAGGACTACTCGAACTCTCGATCTACTACTTATGTGAAACATGGCCTTTCTTCGCCCCCCAGCACATGGGTATATAAAGCTTCAGTTGGCGGTGATATGCCATGGGCTTGAGGAATTGGGGGAGTCCGATAAGCCAGCGCTACCGAGCAAATAGGGGACAAAAGGGTCGCCCTGCTGTGAATCCGCCGAGCTGTCCGGGCCTTGACAGACCGCATTTGGTTGAAGCTGTTACCAGTTATTTGTTACGCGTTCACCCTTGAAAAGGCGTTTATGAGAGAGTAAACAGGAGTTTATACCATATCACCCGCAAACTCAACGATTTTACCCAAGGCGGCAGGGTTTCGCAAGTGGCCGATATTGGTGTACCTGTTCAAAGTTGAGGGCATTCCCTCCGATTCCGAAGAGCTACCCTCCGGTCAGATACAATGTTCTATGGTCAATTGAATGCAAGAAGTTTCAGCTTTCCCCCAATCCCTGGCCGCGCTATAATCTGTTGGCTATGTCAACTCAACCTCCCGACATCCTGTCCGGCTTAAACGATGCGCAGCACGAAGCGGTGATTACTACCGAAGGGCCGCTGCTGATTGTGGCGGGCCCAGGCAGCGGGAAGACCCGCGTGGTAACCCACCGCATTGCCTGCCTGGTCAGAAATAACAACGTGAGTCCCTATCGCATTGCCGCAGTTACCTTCACCAACAGGGCGGCCAGGGAAATGCGCGACCGAATCCAGGGACTGGAAGTTCCCGACTCCGATTCCATCTTTGCCGGCACTTTCCATGCTTTCTGCGCCCGGATGCTTCGCCGCTATGGCGAAGGGGTGGGACTGGACTCCAATTACACCATCTACGATGCCGACGACCAGCTGGGCCTCATCAAGCAGGCTATGCAACTGGCCGAGGTGGACGAGAAGCGTAACCCGCCGCGGGCGGTCCAGGGGACTATTTCCCGGGCCAAGAGCATGCTGATGGATTCGGTGGGGCTGGCAGGGCGCGCCCAGAACGAGGGCGACTATCACGTGGAGTTGGCCGCCCGTGTCTACCATCATTACGAGGAACTTCTTGGCCGCAGCAATGCGGTGGACTTCGACGACCTGCTGATGCGGGCAGTCCAGCTATTGCAGGAAAACCGCGATGTGCGGGAGGACTTTCACCGTCGTTACCATTACTTGATGGTGGATGAATTTCAGGACACTAACGTGGCCCAATACCGGCTGGCCAAACTGCTGACCGGTCCTGACCAAAATATATGCGTGGTGGGCGACCCCGACCAATCCATTTATTCATGGCGAAACGCTGACATCAGAAACATTCTGAGTTTCCAGGAGGACTACCCTGACGCCAGGGTAATCTCGCTGGAACAGAACTACCGCTCCAGCCAGAAGATTCTTGAAACCGCCAGCGCGCTCATTGCCAACAACGGCATGCGGGTGCCCAAAGAACTGAAGACCGACAACGCCGCCGGAACCGACGTGGTCGTACACGAGGCTTACACCCAGGACGAAGAGGCCGACTTTGTGGGCCGGCAGGTGCTGGAGTTGGCCCGCAGGGAAAATGTGAAGCCGGGCAGCTGCGCCGTAATGTACCGCATCAATGCCCAGTCCAGGGCCCTGGAAGAAACCTGCCTGCGGCTGGGCATTAAGTACCGCATTATCGGCGGAGTCCAGTTCTACCGCCGCCGGGAAATCCGTGATGTCCTGGCTTACCTGTGTGTGCTGCATAATCCGCAGGACGACGTTAACCTGGCCCGGGCTATTAATACCCCGCCCCGGAGCATTGGGGACAAGACTATCCAGGACTTGACCCGCTGGGCCCTGAGCCAGCGCATTCCCATTTACGAGGGGATCAAGCTGATCGCCCAGGCACGGGCTGGAGGACTTCCCTGTCCGGCGCCGCTGGCCAGCCGTGCCTACACCGCAGTAGCACGATTTGGCGATTTGATGGTCCGGTTGGAGGAACTGAAGGACAAACTGCCAGTATCCGACCTGATAGAACTGCTGGTGAAGGAAGCTGGCCTGGAGGCCCACATCCGCAGGACCGATACCAACCCGGAAGAGCGGATGGAGAATATCGAGGAGTTCGTGTCGCTGGCCGCCCAGTACGAGTCGGAAGCGCCGGAGAATGACCTGTCCGCCTTCCTTGAACGCGCCTCGCTGGTGTCTGATGTGGACAGCTACGAGGAGTCGGATGACACCCTGACCCTCATTACGCTGCACCAGGCAAAGGGGCTTGAGTTTCCGGTAGTGTTCATAGTTGGGCTGGAGGAGGGCCTGCTGCCCCACAGCAGATCCATGGACAGCAACGCAGATCTGGAGGAAGAGCGGCGGCTTTGCTACGTAGGAATCACCCGGGCCAAGGAACGGCTGTACCTCTTGCGGGCCTTCCAGCGAAGCATGTGGGGACGGAGTTCCCCCACCCTGGCATCCCGGTTCCTGGATGAAATCCCGGAGAAGCTGCTATCTTACGCGGGCTCTCCAACGAGGACCCCTGCCGCCAACGTTGCCGCTCGCCCCAGTTACGACCGCAGCCTGACAACCTGGGACAGAGACGTCGTGGCGGAAGAAGCCAAGGGTCCGGAGTACGTTCCAGGGGTGGGTGATACCGTCAAGCACGCCAGCTTTGGCCAGGGCGAGGTGGTGAAATGCGAACAGTGGGGCAACGATTACGAGGTTTCCGTTTGCTTCGCCGGGGGGGAACTGCGTCGCCTTCTCCTCAGTTTCGCGGGGTTAGAGAAAGTCTAGACCAACGGATCCGGAATCAGGCTGGCCTGTTAACTCGTTCATGGCATAGCCCTGGGCTGCTCCTGACGCTCACTCGCCGCAAGTTCCGCGAAGAGCCGTCGCGCCAAGCCGTCGCCACTCGTCGGCGTCGCCCCGTCCCAACTCTCCCCGGTAAGCAATCACTCCCTGGGAGTCAAAGGCTATTTTGGTGGAATGACGGGCGACTTTAAAGTCGGCCAGCATTCGGAAGGAACTGGTCGCCACCGGCCAGGGATATCCCCGCTTTTCAGAGGGTTCAGTCAGAGTTTCAATGTCCGCTTCTATGCCAAAGTGGGCGCCGACGGCATAAAAAGCTACGTCTTCCACAAACTCGGGGTAGACTTCCTTCAGCTGTCGCAACTCGACAGAGCAGGTGGGTCAAGTTGTGGCTCAGAAATAGAGGAAGGCAGGTTTTTTCGCATCAATCAGGTCGGTCAAGGTAACCAGTGATCCGTCTTCCAGTTCGATCTCGAAATAAGGGGCGTAGCTTCCTACCAGGGTGCCTGGGCCGGCTTCGGCGCCCGCGCCCGGACCTTCATGGAAAAGTGGTCATCCGAGTTGGCTTTTTCCGGTGAGCCTTCAGCCCCGCTCAGAAAGGGAATTGGAATCTCCACTAGCGCAACGGCAACCTACAACGCCACTGCCGCGACAGGCGTTGAATAGGCGAGTATCAAGAGCACTCTAACCGGCCAGCCGCTGCTGGTCCTCCGTTACACTCCCACATTACTGGCGATACCACATTCAGGTTCTAGTTGGGATGCTGCAAGCCAAATCAAACGATGCGGTGTTGTTGTGGCTGACTGAACGAGGTTGGAGGAAGTTATGTGGGAAGCAACCTTCTGGAATCGCGCCACTGACCTATTGTGACTGGGACAGGTCTGTAAATACCCGATGCCAAGTCTCTTCATCCCCGGCGCCCATGCCTTCGCGGTAGGTTATGGTGCCATTGGAATCAAAAGCGATCTTGGTGGACTGGATTACAACCCCCAGTTCAGCCATTAACTCGCTTGGGCCCGTGGCCACCGTCCAGGGATAGCCGTTTTGTTCCTTGTAGGCCTTCAGGACTGCCATTTCCTCTTTCAGGCCCGGATGCAATCCGACGGCATAAAACGCTACGTCGTCGGAGTAGTCGGGGTAAATTTCCTTCATCCGCCGCAACTCGGCAGTACATACCGGTCAATAAGTAGCCCAGAAGAAGAGGAAGGTTGGCTTGCCCGCTTCGACCAGGCTCGCCGAAGTAACCGTACTTCCATCCTCCAGCGTCAGGGTAAAGTCCGGTACCCTATTCCCCTCCTGGTTTCCCGTTTTCGAAGGTTCAGGAAAGTCGGCAGCCCTTAAAACATACTCTTCGCCCGGGACTTCTTCCCCTGAAAATATGGACACTGACTGACCGGACGAATCCAGGTAGGCGGAGATCGCAAAGCCGACCAGGGGCAACAATATACCGAGGCCCAGCAACACCTTGCCTATCCAACCGTTCTTTATCATTTACTGTCGCCTATATACAGTCAATAATACATCGCTACGCAATATTATTCTACAGTATGTCAAGACAGCGACCCAGGGCAGTTTGCTTGCCGCCCTGGGTCGCTGTCCTGGTCTCAGATTGACGTCATCCGGGACACTGGAACCTTACGGTGTCAAATTTTACTGGTTAGCCAGGTCTGTAAACACCTGATGCCAGGCATCGGCACTGCCGCCGCCAAACCCGTCCCGGTAGGTGATAACACCCTGGGAGTCGAAAGCAATCTTGGTGGACTGGTAGGCGACGTTCAAGTCGGCAAGGGCAGACTGTTCGTTGGCTATATTGGCGACGGGCCACGGGTGCCCGTTCTTCTGACGGTGGCTTTCCAGACGGTCGAGGTTGTCAAACCTCTTCGATACGGCGATGGCGTAAAAGTTAACCTGCTCGGAGTAATCGGGGTAAATGGTCTTCAACTGCCGCAACTCGGCAGCGCACTGCCCTCAAGTTGTGGAGGTGAAGAAGAGGAAGGTGGGCTTGCCCTCCTCAACCAGACTAACGGTGGATACGGTAGCTCCGCCCACCAGGTCGAGTGTAAAGTCCGGTATGCGGTTGCCTACCTGGTTGCCTACCTCCGCCATGGGTTCTACTACAGCGGGCGCTTCGGTAGCCTGGGGCTCGGTAGCCGGTTCAGGCTCGGCGGCCGGCTGAGGCTCTGCGGCCGGTTGGGGCGCGGTTTCCGCTGCGGGAGCGGCCATCTCCCCTTTCTTGTCTCCCATGGAATCCTGGTGCGAGGCCATGGGTTCCGTAGGACCGGTGGGTGGTTCGGACTCAGGCTGGGAATCCATAGCTTTCGCCATAAGTTCGGACTGCGGTTCAGTTGCCTGGTCCATCTTGGCTTCCGCCATCGGTTCTGTCGAGGGGTGTACAACGGCCATTTCCCTGGAGGCCGTGGGCTCGGCTTGCTGACTGCCGGATTCGCCGGTGGCGGGCTGGTCTGCCTTGGCCATATCCTGCGTCATTTCCTGGGAACCTTGCTGAGCGGGAGCGTTTTCGGAAGCGGCCTGGGGCTGGGTTGCAGGTTGAGCGGACGCTGACTGGCTGGCCTCGCCCGCCTGGGGAGCCTGCTCCACTGGCTGTTCGGCCGGGCCGCAGGCCAGCGCCAGGGCCAGCAACAACGCCGAAGCTCCCAGCGCCACGCCCTTGAAGGGCCGGCGCAGCCTGGGAGGGCGACCCGGGGAGGGTATTGTCATACGTGTGCTCCTTAAGAGGAAATTTAGAAATCGGATGTCGCGGAACGGCGCTAATTCTACCATACGGTTTGAACGGCTTGCCGGATTTACCGTTTAGCTGGATTCGGTGGAACCGGGGAAGACAAGGGAAGGGGTAGAGTCAGCGTGACCTGCCGGCCTGCAGCCAAGCCCGTCCGTCGGTGGCCATAAATCGGTTGGCCTCTACCGGCCCCCAGCTTCCTTCCGAATAAAAATAGGGACGAGGGGCTTCGGAGCGGTTGAAGCCAGCAATGATAGGATCAACAATGCTCCAGGCCTGTTCTATCTCGTCGGCCCGTGTGAAGAGGGAGGCGTCGCCATTGAGAGCGTCCAGCAGGAGTCGTTCGTAAGCGTCCGGTATTGCCTGGCCGCTGAAGGCTTCGTGATAGTGGAACTCCAACTCTGCTTTGCGCATTTGGAGGCCGGCCTCGGGTGTCTTGGTCTGGAACTCCAGGTGGAAACCCTCATCGGGTTGTACGAAGATAGCCAGGGTGTTGGCCGGAATGTCCTCGTCTTCCGCCAGGGGGAAAAGCATGTGGGGAGGGTTGCGGAACTGAATGATGATCTCGGTGGACTTGCTGCCAAGGGCCTTTCCTGAGCGGAGGTAAAACGGTACTCCCTGCCAACGCCAGTTGTCCACGTACAGGCGCAGGGCTGCGTAAGTGGCAGTGTCGGAGTCGGGAGAAACCCCGGCTTCATCCCGGTATGTCCGGTACTGGCCCGGTATGGCGTGATGGGCAACTTCCCCGGGGTGGATGCGACGGATGGCGTTCAGCACCTTTACCTTTTCGTTCCGCAGGGCCTCGGCCTCGAAGGCATGCGGTGGTTCCATGGCAACCAAAGTGAGCAACTGCAGCAGGTGGTTCTGGAACATATCGCGAAGGACGCCCGTCTGGTCGTAATAGTCGCCCCGCTCATCGATGCGGAGGGTTTCCGCTACGGTAATTTGAACGTGGTCTATGTAGTTGCGGTTCCAGATAGGCTCGAAGATGGCGTTGGCGAAGCGGAAGACCAGAAGGTTCTGGACGGTTTCCTTGCCCAGGTAGTGGTCAATACGAAAAACCTGGTCTTCCCGGAATACGGTGTGGGCGATGTCGTTGAGTTCCCGCGCGGACAGGAGGTCAGTGCCGAAGGGTTTCTCGACGACCAGGCGTCTCCAACCACTGGAGTCATCCGCCATGTCCGTTTCGCCTAGACGTGTGATGGCGTGGCGGTAAAGGTGGGGGGCCAGGGAGAGGTAGTAAAGGCGGCTGCAACCGGCCGCTTCCCCTTCGATTTCGGCCAGCCTGCCCTTGACCTGGTCCAGGTCCTCCGACCTGGTAACGTCGCCGTGGGTGTAGTGGATGCGTGAAGATAATTCTTCCCACTGTCCAGGCGAGGGTTGGGCCATTCCGTCGCCACCAAGAAACTCCTCCAGGATTGCCCGAAAACCTTCGTCGTCCAGATCGCTGCGGGCCACTCCCAGGATGTTCAGGTTGGAGGGGAGGCTCCCTTTGCTGTGGAGGCTGGCCAGGGCTGGGATCAGTTTCCGCCGGGTAAGGTCGCCACTGGCGCCGAAAATTACCAGGGTGATGGGATTGCCGGTTGACGGGACCGAGTCAGTCATTGCCATCACCGGACCTCCTTACCGGATGACCGCCGAACTGGTTGCGTAAGGCTGCCAGCAGCTTGGCGCCGAAGGGCTGTGCCTGGCGGGACCGGAACCGCTGCAGCAGGGAAAGAGTTATAACCGGCGCAGGTACGGCCAGATCCACTGATTCCTGCACAGTCCAGCGCCCTTCACCCGAGTCTTCTACGTATGCCTGAAGGTCGGAAAGACTGGGATCTTCCTCCAGAGCAGATACCACCAGGTCCAGCAACCAGGAGCGCACCACGCTTCCATGCCGCCAGGTGTTGGCAATCGCGGTTAAATCGAGGTTAAACTCTTCCTTGGCCGCCATGAGTTCGAAGCCCTCGGCGTAGGCTTCCATCAGAGCATATTCCACGCCGTTATGCACCATTTTTACGAAATGGCCGGCGCCCACGGGCCCTACGTGGCTGTAACCCCGGTCCGGACCCGGGGCCAATGACTGAAAAATTGGTTCCAGCTCTATAAACGCTTCCTTGTTGCCGCCTACCATGAGGGTGTAGCCCTCGGACAGGCCCCATATGCCGCCGCTAATGCCCACGTCCATTAACACTATGCCATGTTCAGCCAGGGCATCGGCCCGACTCAGGGTTTCCTTGTAATTGGCATTGCCGCCGTCCAGGATGACGTCTCCGGGAGAAAGCAGCGGCACGAGGATATCTATCGTGTCCTGGGTGGGCTGGCCTTGTGGAAGCATAAGCAAGACTGGCCTGGGAGGGGAAAGGTGTCCGACCAGGTCCGGCAGCGAGTGCGAGCCGTGAGACCCCTGGGATTCGCTGGCCGATACCGCATCCGCGCTGGTGTCGTAAGCCACCACCCGGTGCCCTGCGTTCAGCAATCGTTGGGCCATATTGCCGCCCATGCGGCCCAAGCCGATAATTCCCAGTTCCAAGAGGAGTCCTCCGGCGAAGTTTGTGAATTAAACCTGGGCAGCCAGTTCCTCGATGCAGGATGCGGGGTCTGATCCCAGATTTATCCGCCCGGCGCGGCGCCCCAGTTCCAGCAGCGCCTGCAAATCGCCCGTTGACTGAGCGTCTGCCAGGGAACCGAAGGAGTAAGGCCGGCCCGGGACAGGCATGCTTGCAGGATGGTCGGCGATAAGCTGCAGGAAAATTCCCGAGTTGGGGCCACCCTTATGCAGTTGACCCGTCGAGTGAAGATAACGGGGGCCGAATCCCACCGTGGTGGGGATACCATATCTCTCTGTGAGCCGCTTACGGAGGTACGTCATGGCCTGGCACACTTCCCTGCTGTCCGGAAGATAGGCCAGTATTGCCAGGTAATCGCCGGATCTGGCCACTGACATCAGGCGTTCCACGGAATCCATCGCTTCGACACGCGGCAGTTCCCCGGTATCCGCGAGGTGTTGCAGCACCAGGTCCGTCTTGTCCTTGGCTCCCTGCACGTTGGGCTGGTCGAAGGGATGCACTCCCAGGATGCACCCTGCTACGGCTGTGGCGAATTCCCAGCGGTAGAACTCTGCTCCCAGGTCAGCCCTGTCCGTAAGTTCAAGCTGCACAGAGGGATGTACTTTGGAAAGGTCCTTGGCCAGTGAATCAGGGCCGGAGTTATCGTCCCCCTGTAGCCGCAGGTAGACGATTAGCCGGTCGGAACTGTACTTTTCCAATGGAAGCAAGGGTTCACCGGCCACTGGAATGATCCCCCGACCGGATTTGCCCAGGCTCTCAGCCAGCAATTGCTCCACCCACAGGCCAAATCCGTCCAGGGCAGGCGAGGTAATCAGGGTGAGCTTGTCCTGGCCGTTTCGGGCCAGGGAGCCCATTATGGCCCCAAGCCTGGCGCCCGGGTTAGCGCTGGCATTGGCCTCCCTGCAATCCTGCTGCATCAGGGCAGCCCGCCGCAGGAAGCCTCCCAGATCGATGCCCAGCAGGGCTGCGGGCACCATACCAAAATAAGAAAGGACCGAATAACGGCCTCCAATATCCGGCGGATTGGCGAACACCCTGCGGAATCCTTCACTGGAGCCCAGGACTTCCAGAGGAGTCCCCGGGTCAGTGATTGCGACGAAACTTCGGCCGGCTGCCCCTTCTCCAATAGCGTCGGACACACGCTGCTTGAAATATGAGAAAAGAGTGTTGGATTCGATGGTAGTGCCGGATTTGGAGGATACCAGGAAGAGGGTTTTGGCCGGGTCTATGGCTTCGTTAACGGCATTGATCCAGGCCGGAAGGGTGGAGTCAAGGACTCTCAATTGGGGAAATCCGGGGATGCTGCCAAGGGTGCGGCGCAGCACTTCCGGTCCCAGGCTGCTGCCTCCCATTCCCAGCAAAACCACGCTCGTGAACCCGGCTTCCCTGACTTCCGAACCGAAATCGGCAAGGAGGTCGATTTGACTGCCCATGTTCTGTGGCAGCGTTAGCCAGCCCAGCCTGTCTTCAATTTCGGTGGGGTCCTGGCTCCAAATCCGGTGGTCGCCCTCCCATATACGGGATACGATGTGAGCCGAATCCAGTTCATGCAAGGCGGACTGAACCAGCGATTGGTAGTCTCCCAGGGTTTCTACCGCACGGGTGACTTTAGCCAAGGTACCCTCCAGTTACCGGAAATTGAACACCAACGCTCCTGCCGCTTGAGTAACAGACACAAGATAGCATACAGATTCGCACGGGGCCAAGACAATAGAACGATGCCGCCGACTTTTGGCCGATCTCTGCATGCTATAATCCCCGAAATTCACGTTGCTCCCTACTGCTGCCTCATTGCCTTGTCCAGGAGGTCACACCGTTGACAAATTTCGGTCAGCATTCCATTGCGCCCACTGAAGAATATGCCGCGATTGGGGAACTGCAGGTACGTTACCTGGAGTGGCACCCCGGCAGCGCCCACCAGGCTACCCCAATCCTGGCCCTGCACGGTCTGGCGTCTTCGGCAAACTGGTACGAAAGACTGGCGGCCAGGTTGTCCTCCAAACATCGCATTGTTGCCCCTGACCAGCGGGGCCATGGGCAGACTACTCAGGCTCCCAGCGGCTACGACTGGCAGACCCTGGCGTCGGACGCCATCCTTGTGCTGGACCACCTGGGGATAGACAATGCCGCAGTACTGGGCCACTCGTGGGGCGGGAACGTAGCCATCAATGTGGCAGCCAGGTTCCCGGAGCGGGTCAGCAAGCTGGTGATGATTGACGGGGGCTTTCTGGACGGACACCTGTTGCCGGATGCTTCGTGGGAAGTGTTCCAGAACCGGTATGGGCCAAGAAACGTGTCGGGCACCCGTCAGGAGTTCCTGGGCCGCATCAGCGAGCAATTGGGAGACTGCTGGGACGACGACCTGGAACGCATCGTGCTAACCATGGTGTACGAGGACGAAGACGGACATATTCAGGATATCCTGCGACCGCCCAACCACGCGCAGGTACTTGAAGCCATGTGGGGAGAACCGCCGTCGGTTACTCTGCCCGATATTCAGTGTCCGACACTGATAGTTCCGGCAGGTCCCCGCCCCGACCGGGCCGGCAGCAACTTCAATCTCACCAAGACGGTGATGGTTGATGCGGCGGCCAAAGCTGTTCCCGACAACCGGGTGTGCTGGATACCCGAGACCATCCACGACATTGGTTACCACAAACCTGACGAGTTGGCGGCGGTTATTCTGGAGTTCCTGGGAGAAGGGTAGCGGGCAGCGCCGCAAATTTCGGCAAATGAAGGGGGGCAGGTTCTAGTCCTGCCCCCCCTTACATTTGGCCAGGGACTGAAGCCTGTGAGGCCTTAATCGTTATCCGCCGGAGCCGGTATCAGGGCGCCGCCTTCAGGTTCAGCCCCGTTTTCTTGAGTCAGGCCGTAGTTGATGGCGTACAGGCGGGCATAAACGCCACCCTGCCGCAGCAGGTCCTCGTGACGGCCTACCTCTACGATGCGTCCCCGGTCCAGTACCACGATCTTGTCGGCACTGCGAATGGTGGAGAGGCGGTGCGCAATAACGATGGAAGTGCGGCCCTCGAGCACGTGGCTCAAGGCTTCCTGGATTAGAATCTCGGTGTGGGTATCAATGTTGGCCGTAGCCTCGTCCAGCACGATGATACGTGGGTCCCCGACAATGGCCCGTGCGAAGCTGATTAACTGCCGCTGTCCCACGCTGAGGTTGACGCCCCGTTCCGCCAGCACCGTGTCATAACCGTCTTCCAGGGCCATAATGAAATCGTGGGCCCCCACGGCCTTGGCGGCGTTTATCACGTCCTCGTCGGTGGCATCGTCGTAACAGTAGCGGATGTTGTCCGTTACGTTTCCGGAGAACAGGTACGGTTCCTGCAGCACCATGCTCATCTGCCCCACCAGGGACTCCCGCCTGACGTCCCGCAGGTCGTAGCCGTCAATCGTGATCTTGCCCTGGGTTACGTCGGCGAAGCGATGTATCAGGGTTACCAGGGTACTCTTGCCGGCGCCGGTGGAACCCACCAGGGCCACATTCTCGCCGGGGCGGATGTGCAGGTTGACGTCCTGCAATACTTCGACACCTTCCACGTAGTGGAAATTGACGTTTTCGAACCGGATTTCACCCCGTACCGGCGGCATCTCAATGGCGTCTTCCTTGTCATTGACTTCCGGCTTGAGGTCCATCAGTTCGAATATACGGACGCCGGCGGCCATTGAGCGCTGGAACACGCCGTACTGCATGGTCAGGTGGCGGACAGGCTCGAAGAAGCGCTGAATCCACAGGGCGAAGGCTACCAGCACGCCCCACTCCAGGGCGCCCCCCTTGGCCATAATACCGCCCACCAGCACTATGCCGAAGCCCATACCCACGCCAATAAGGAACTCCACCATGGGTTGCAGACCGCCGGAGAAGCGGCTTGCCTGCAAGTTGGCATCCAGGTGCTCCTGGTTCAGTTCCTTGAAGTGTTCCAGGTTCTCATCCTGGCGGTTCAGGCTTTGGACCACCCGGACACCCGTGATGTTCTGGTTGTACTCACCGTTGACCATGGCTATAGCCCGTCGAATCCGCATGAATGAGCGGCGGGCGAATCGCTGCCAGTAACCAAGTATGAAGAACAGCACCGGTACAATGCTCAAGCAGACCAGGGCCAGCTGCCAGTCCACCAGCAGCATGAAAATGACGATGAAAGCCAGCGTCAGCACATCAGCCAGCGCCAGCACCAGCATCTCGAAGG
>DAOUHR010000173.1:0-8317 GCA_034428635.1 Dehalococcoidia bacterium | reverse complement strand
CCTGGGACACGGCATGGGGTTACGACTTCCGTTATATTTTTATCAGCAACTTCGTGGACAAGATTACCGCTGCCAACCTGTTGCGCCAGGAACTCCGGGAGCGGCGCCGCGAGGAACGTAGACGCGGCGACCCCCCCAGGCAGCCCCCTTCCACCCCCTCCAGTTAAGTCAACTGACAGTTGCCCGTAGCGGATTCTTGCCCGTTGGGTTAACCTCCCACTGATTAGTTGCCGGACAAAGACAACGCTGTTCACGACTGCCATCCCTTTCCAGCTGACTCGTTCTATCTTGCCACTGCCTGACAGGCCCGACCCGCCCTGGCGTGGCTTCAATAAAGGCAGGTCAACCGAAATCGCAATGCAGAAATGGAAGCTGAAAGAAGTACCTGAAAGAGACGGTGGTATCGACTTTCCTGATTCCGTGCCTGCTCCCCTGATCAGGACGCTGATTGGCCGCGGTATTGAGACTGAGCTACAGTTGCGACTTTTCCTCAAACCTCCTCACCGACTGCCCTACTGTCCCATGCGTCTTTCCGGTATGGAGGACGCTCTGTGCCGACTCAGACGGACAATGCCTGCCAAGCTGTCACCTCAGCAGCCGTGCCGGGCAGGAATAGTGGGCGACTTTGACGTGGACGGCATCACCGGAGCCGCCATTCTGGTTGAAGGGCTGGCTGACCACGGCATTGAAGTAATACCGTACCTGCCCGACCGTATTTCCGAAGGTCACGGCCTTTCGAAGGAGGCCGTCCGCTATCTTGCAGACAAGGGCGTGGAACTAATCGTAACCGTAGACTGCGGTGTTTCATCTTTCGCCGAAGTGGAATTGGCCAGGTCCCTGGGCATTGACGTCATAATCACCGATCACCACGCCCCGCCGGCCGTACTTCCCCGGGCCACTGCAATAATCAATCCCACAATGCCGGGCAGCGAATACCCCTTCTCCCACCTGTGCGGCGCCGGACTGGCGCTAAAACTGGTCCAGGGTCTTTACCAGTTAGTGGGGCTGCCCGCGCCCCGGCGCCTGCTGGAACTGGCCGCCCTGGGCACAATTGCCGACATGGTGCCGCTTCAGGACGAAAACCGTTACCTGGTGAAGGAAGGTCTCGCAGAGTTGGCCAAGACTTGCCGCCCGGGGCTCAGGGCCCTGTACGGTTTGGCTAGGCTGGAGGACAAACCCGTCACCACTGAAACGGTTGCTTTTCAAATTGCTCCCCGGCTCAATGCAGCCGGCCGGATGGGCCACGCCATGGACAGCCTGCGGCTGCTAACCACACGGAGGTCTGACGAGGCGGAGATATTGGCTGCCCGGCTGGAAGATCAAAACCGAGAACGGCAGAAGTTGACCCTCCGGGCCTTCGGCGCAGCCCGCGCCAGCGTAGATGGCCAGGCGGAAATTCCGCAATTCATCCTGGTTGAGGACCCGGCTATAACTCCCGGCATTGCCGGACTGGTGGCCGGGCAGCTTTCCAGAACTTACATGCGGCCAGCGGTGGCCCTGGCAAAGGTGGATGGCAATACCCTGGTGGGCAGCGGCCGCAGCATTCCTGAGTTTAACCTGGTCCGGGCATTCGATGCCTGTGCCGACCTGTTTGTCCGGCACGGCGGACACGCCCAGGCCGCAGGATTCACCACATGTCCCGACAACGTTGCCGAGTTGGAGGAGAGATTGACGGCATTGGCACGGGAAGCGCTTAAGGGCCGGGAAACCGAACCCGTCCTGGAAATAGATGCAGAAATCTCCCTGTCCGACCTGACACCCGGATTCATGGGCGCGCTGGCGGATATGGAGCCCTTTGGAATCGGCAACCCGCGTCCTTTGTTCCTGTCCCGCGGGCTGAGAGTGAAGAATGTGTGGGCAATGGGAAACTCTGGACAGCACCTGAAACTGCTGGTCAGCGACGGCAGTCAACAGTTTGCCGCCCTGGTATTCAATCGGGCACAGGAATGGGACCAGCAGAGCGCTCTTGTAGACCTGGTCTACACGGTCAGTGAAGACACCTGGCAGGGAAGACGGCAGATTAGCCTGATAGTGGAGGATTTCCGTTCTGGTTAAGGGATTGGCTAACCAATGACCCGGTAAGCAGAACCACTGGCAAGGAACCTATGGCCTTTCCCATGGGAAATCTTGCCAGGTGGAGTCCTTCAGGAAATAGGGTTCAAAGTCCAGATAATAGTCGGCCACAAAGCTCGTAGTGTGGCGGGTGTAGAGGACGGCATACCTTACGTCCAGGTTGTCATTGGGCGGCTGGCTGAAAATCCCGCTCTGGATGCGCTGGAAGGTGCTGCCTGTATCATTGATCTCGTCTACTATAAGGACTCGGTGATGGCCGTCCAGCGTATCCAGCAGCACGTCGTTGTATATGAAGTAGATGGGGCAATCAAAATAATGACAGACATGGGTGGCAGGAACCAAGCCCCCGCGCGCCACGGCTACTATCGCGTCGGGCCGCCAGCCATCTGGCGAGGAAGCTATCAACTCGCACAGGGTTTCCAGACCCCGGCAGACTTCATCGTAACTCACCGGCCGGGCCGGCAAGCTGTCGACTCCGTTTGCGCCCTGCGATTCTCCACCGGCATGAGAATTCATGCGCTTCGCCGCTATTCCTCCGCAGCCCCCGTTCGGCGCTGAGGGGTTGGAGTATTTCGCCGGGCCGGCCGAACAATTTGGGCCTTGTAAACCAGCAGGGGTACCGCGATGAGTATCACTATCAGGGACACTATCTGCGCTTCGTTCAGGGCGCCGCCAAAGTAGGTGTTGGACTCCACCCTAAGGAAGCTGACGAAGAACCTGCCGATCGAATACATAGCGCCGTAGAGCACAAACACCATTCCATGGGGACGCAACCGGTGCCGCAAGGGCCAGATTATCGCGAAGATAATCAGGTCCATAATAAGCTCGTAGCCCACTGCCGGGTGGCTGGCCGCCCGGAATGCCCCGGGACTTTCCAGGTTGGAGTAGACAACGCCCCAGGGAAGGTCCGTAAACTTGGCCAAGTGCTCCCCGTTGATTATGTCGCCAATCCGGCCGATGGCCATCGCCAGCAGCAGGGCGGGAGCGGCCACGTCCGCCAGGTGCCCGATTCTCGGCAGGGGCGCCTTCTCAGGTTCCCCAGCGAAAGGCAGAAACTTACCCCAAAACGCCAGGAACCATTCGGAGTTTCTGATCAGAATGTAGGACGCCCCGGCGATAAAGCCACCAATAATGGCCCCAAATATGGCGATGCCGCCCTCCCACACCATAATGATTCGTAGAGGGTCGTTGGAGTAAATGTCCCAGAAGTCGACGACGTGGAGAATCCTCGCCCCGATGATGCCGCCAATGATGCACAACATGGAAATGGAGAGGACCGCGTCTCCGTCCATTCCTTCCCGGCGGCCCCAGCGGACGGTCAGGAAAACGGCCGCCGCCACTGCCACGAAGGTAAAAAATCCGTGCCAGGAAAGCAGGAACGGCCCGTAGTCAATTATGTAGGGACTAAATGGTATGTTGATTGCGCCCAGAATGCTCATTTAATGTTTCTCTCTGATTTAAGGGAGTGATTACTGCTCTATGGATTGGTAATGCCCGCGCCGGCAACTCTTCCGCGAGTCCGGCCCAGCGTGCGTACAAAATACGCCTGTGCCCCGTAAAGTTGCAAGGCCTGAGAGACGACAGCGTGCTCTCTTTCCGAAGAAGGAAGAAGGAACATGGCGGGCCCGGCGCCGGTGAGGTGAGGACGCCGGCCGCAGGCTGCCGTTACCACACCGAAAATCTCCTCCAGCCCGGGAAATTCCCGAATCGCGATATCCTGAAACACGTTATATGAAAGATCGTCCGCCCACTGGCCTTCCATCAGGTTCTGCAAACAGCGCCGGGTCACGCCGCCATCGCTGAAATCGGAGGTACCCAGGCGGCTGTACATACGGGCGGTCTTGGACTGGATGGTGGATTCCGGAATGATCATTGTAAGCGGGACCGCTGTTAGACCGGGAACGGGTTCAATGATATCACCCCGCCCGCTGCAAAGGGCGGCGCCACCCCAAAAGAAATAAGGAACGTCGGAGCCAAGACGTGAGCCGATTTCCACCAACTTCTCCAGGGGCAGGTTGATGCCCCAGAGATCGTTCAGCGCCAGCAGGGCCGCCGCCGCATCGCTGCTTCCGCCTCCCAGGCCCATCCCCACCGGAATTCGCTTGTTAATGGTGATTTCCGCCAATGGCAGCCGTCTACAACTGGCAGCCAGCGCCGTGGCCGCCTGCCACACCAGGTTCTTCTCTCCCTCCAGGTCTGGATCGTCGCACCGCACCCGAAGGCCGGTTGACGGAACAATCTCCAAATCATCGGCCAGGTCAATGGCCTGCATCACGGTCCTGACCTCGTGGTAGCCGTCCGGGCGGCGTCCCAGCGCTTCCAGGCACAGGTTCAGCTTGGCGTGGGCCTGGACTAGCAACCCTTGCCCCCGTTCACACTAGCAAACATCGGCGCCTGCCCACACCTGGTAGACTTCCAGCCACTCGTCCAGGGAGAGAGTTCCAGCCCTTCTGGAGCCATCAATACCGGCGCCTTCCAGAATATGATGAGTTGCGGTCGAGGCCAGTCCCAGTCCGTGTCCCAGGGAGTTGTGCAGTTGCTTTCGGGGCGCAGAAAACCCGGCCCGTACCAGGTCAAAAAACGCCTGCGCCTCGGTTGCATCCAGGGCCGGTTTGGGCAGGAGGTCCAGGCGCACCACCGCCGAGGTAACCTTGGGGGCGGGACGGAAGGCCGATGGTGGAACGCTGCATACCATATTGGCGGTCGCGTAAAACTGGACGGCTACAGAGAGGATAGACATCTTGCCCGGAGCGGCGGTCATGCTTTCGGCCACTTCCCGCTGCACCATTACCACCATTTCGGTTGGGCGGTTTTCGGCCTCCAGAAAACGGCGGATGATGGGGTTGGCAGCGTAGTAAGGCAGGTTCGCCACGACCTTGTAGGGTTCACCGGCAACCACCACTTCAGACAAGTCGACCGTGCGGGCGTCGGCACTCAATACGGAAAAGTCGGCAGGATTGTCCAGCCGGGCAGGGAGGGACTTTGCCAGGCCGTCGTCCATTTCTATCGCCACCACCCGTGCAGAGTGGGACAGCAGGCGGCGGGTCAACGCGCCTCGGCCGGGGCCTATTTCCACCACCAGGTCGCCGGCACTTAGCTGCGCCGCTGCAACTATCCGGGCCAGAATCCGGCTATCAACCAGAAAGTGCTGTCCCAGGGACTTGCGGGCGCGGGCGGAGGGAAAAGACGGTGCAGAAGATATGGAAGTCACGGCAAATTACGGGAACCTCGGATAAGAGACCGCGCACCCCCCGTTGACGAAAACCCTATGGGCATTTCCAGGGCCACAACTCAGGCCAGGCGTTCCCACGGCACCCGCAGGGACCTGTTTACCGTTGCTTCCTCTCGGACCTGGCGGGGTTCACAAGCCTGCGCCGCGTGGGACCCGGCCATCAACACTGCGCACCCCGGGAAGCGGTCCAACAGGTTTGGCCTAAAGGGGGAATTACACCCCGCTATAGCGGATTGCGGGTAGAGGGCACCGCTAGCTCCCCGTCTAGCACGGTCTCGTGAATAATGGTAGGGTAGTCCCGCAACACTGTCAAATATAATTCCTCCCGCGATCCACGCGTGGTAAAGGAATTTGGTTGTCCACCTTCGAGAATGTTATCGAGTCAGAATGGCCTTCTCCACTGGGTGAAAATGGCAAATTCCGTCCCGGATTACGTTTTGGGCTCAAGTTTTTACAAACAAAGTACGAAGACAAGCAGCGCAATCGATTACGCCCAGACACCTTGCCTTACGCCAACGGAAGTGGGCGGATGTTAGAATTGCATCAATAGGTGATTACCATGCACGTCAAGAAAGCCGTTATACCCGCCGCCGGGTTGGGCACCCGCTTTCTGCCCATCACCAAATCGGTGCCCAAGGAACTGCTGCCTATCCTGGACCGGCCCATGCTGCAATACGTGGTGGAAGAGGCTGCCGAGGCGGGCGTTGAAGAAGTGATCGTAGTAACCGCCCGGGGGAAGGAATCCATAGCCGCCTACTTCCAATCCCGTCCGGAACTGGAACAGCGTTTGGAAGAAACCGGGGCCTCCGATCTTCTCGAATCCATACGGTATGTTTCCAGCCTGGCTCACGTTTCCTTCGTGATCCAGGAGGAACCTCTTGGGCTGGGCCACGCGGTCCTGACTGCCAGGGACGCGGTGGGCTATGAGCCATTCGTGGTGATTCTCCCTGACGATATCATTGACCACCGCCCGGGCGTGATTTCGCAGATGCTGGATGTCGTCGACCAGCATGAGGGCGGGGTAATCGCCGTGGAGCAGGTACCCTGGGAAGTGATCCACAATTACGGCGTCGTGGACGCTGACGAAAAAGGAGAACGGACTCACTTCGTGAAGGGCCTGGTTGAGAAACCCGCCAGGGAGGACGCTCCTTCAAATTTGAGCATCGTAGGCCGCTACATTCTCCCTGCGGAAATTTTCGGCTGCCTGGAAAAGACTCCACCCGGCGCCAAGGGTGAAATCCAGCTTACCGACGGCATCCAGCTTCTCCTGGAAGAGCGGGATGTTTATGCCTACGAGTTCCGGGGCACCAGGTACGACGGTGGTACACCCATGGGCCTGCTGCGCGCCTCACTGGAGTTTGGCCTGGCCCGGGAAGACACGCGGGATTCCGTGTCCGCCCTGATCACTGGCCTGTCCAGTAAACTGGCAGACGCTTGAAGGAAGAGACATCATCTATGCAGACCTCCCATCCTACCGATACCCTTACTACCGATACCCTTACTACCGATACCCTTCGTCGGGAAGTCCTGTCTCATCGGACGCTGGAGCGCCTTACCGCCGTTCTATTGCTTCTTTACAGCATTGCCCAGATAGTCACCATAGTAACCAGGATTGCAAGCGGCGCAGACCAGCCGGATGCGTTCGGTTCCATAGTGATGATTTCGGCCAATCATTCCTGGTACCTCGCCAGCAAGATCGCCAACCTGTTTGCCGCTTTCCTGCTCCTGGCAGCAGCAGTCCCCATTTACCAGGTCTTCCGCGCCCATGACCGCACGATGTCCTTGCTGACCGCCGTGTTTCTGGGCACCGCGGGAATATTCTCGCTGTATTCCAGCCTGGCGGGCCTGGCGCTGGCTGACATATACGGAGCGCCAGTGCCCGAAACTGCCGTCCTGACCAGCAATATGCAAGAGTTTGCCTTTTTCGCCATAGAACCAGTGCGGGCAATCGCTGGCAGGGTGGGATTCACGGCGGCGGCGCTGGGTGTAGCCGCGTTGAGCGCCCTGTTTGTCTTTGCCAGGCCCCTGCCTCGGTGGCTGGGCTGGGCCGGCTGGGTGACCGCTATCGCAATGTTCTTTATCTGGGATCCGGGCGCATCCGCCCTGCACCGTCTTGGTGGCGGGGCCCTGCTGCTGTGGTTGCTGGTGGTGGCGGGGCTGATTACCTGGAAGGGTACAGCCAATTCAATCCCTGCGGAGCAGAACACTTAACTGGAGATTGTTAATGTTTAGCCTGTTGTTGACCCTTCACATATTTTCCGCCGTCTGGCTGATGGGCCACCAGATAAGTTCGGCCTTCTGGAAGGCGCGGGCCGACCGTTCGGGTAATCCCGAGACTATCGCTACCACTGCCCAGGGGCTGGTGCGTTCGGACTTCACGTTCACCCTGCCCGGAATAGTCGTCCTGCTGGGCACCGGAATCTGGATGGCTGGCCTTACCAGTTGGGACAGGTTCCAGGAACTCTGGCTGGGGGCTTCCTTTGTCCTGGTGATTGTGATGGTCATTCTCTGGCTGGCGGTACTTCTGCCCCAGCAGCGGCGCATGGCCCGACTTGCCGCCGAGACCCTGGAGGGAGTAGACCAGAGTGACAACTACCGGCGGGCCAGCAAGCTCTGGAGCATGGCCGGGGGTATCGTGACATTGATCCCGGTGATAGTCTTGTTCCTGATGGTGTTCAAGCCGTGACACAGGATCCAGTTCTTTTGCCGGAGGATGACATGACCATTGCCAGGGACCAGCATCTGACCAACGTTACTGAAATACGTTCGGAACTTTTCCATATTCTTGAAGGTATGGAAAGCAGCCTGGACTGGCGTCCGGATGAGGAGACCTGGTCTGCCCGGGAGGTTATCACCCACATGCTCTATACCCCACCTGGCGGGGTACCCGAAATCCTGCAGGGGCTGCTCTCGGGAAACGTAGAGGAGTACGACCTTTGGGCCGACCAGAAGTACATGACCGAAGAAGCAGAGGGTTGGACGCTGGCGCAGGTTCAAGAGCAGTTCAACGGC
>DAOUHR010000172.1:0-5188 GCA_034428635.1 Dehalococcoidia bacterium | reverse complement strand
GCCAGACCGAGTGCATGCCAATTTCCTCGGCCAGCAAGATTTCTTCGAGGGTGTTGTCAATTACTACCGAATCGTTCTCAGGCTGATGACTGACGGGAAAGACGAAGGAGCCAAAGCGCATGGGTGCCTCTCAGTTGGGTTTATTGCTGCGGCTTGAATTATAGCTTACTGCGCCTGGGCACGGCTTGCGAAGCACAACCCGGGCGTCAAGACGGTTGCAGCTTTGCCTGGTTCGTTTTGTACTAAACCGGCGTCCACCAGACCGGCTGGGCAGGAGTGGCGCCACGCCCCCTTCTCAAGGTGTTAAAATCCTCCCAAACTAATGGCAACGAGAACCTGACCATTGACGCCTAATCACATCCTGCAAGCCGACAGGAGGACCCGTGGCAATTACTGAACTGGAAATTACCAGGCGCAGCAGCTTTGCCAGTGGCGAGAGCTTTGGGGACGTGGGCCCCTATGAATTGCTGGAAGGAACGGCCCACTACGCCGTAGATCCTCAACACGCCAGCAACCAGGGTATTACCGACCTTGACCTGGCGCCCATCAATTCCACCGGCAAGGTTGAATTTTCGGCAGACTTCGCCGTACTCCGCCCGGTAAACGCCGACCAGGGCAATCGCCGCATCCTGTTTGACGTGGTCAACCGGGGCCGCAAGACCGCCCTTACCCTGAATAGTGTCCCCACCGCCACCGACCCCACGGCTCCCCTCGAGGCCGGCAACGGTTACCTGATGCGGCGCGGTTACACCGTGGTGTGGGCCGGGTGGCAGGCCGATGTTCCGCCAACGCCCGGCCTGATTGGCTTGCACGCCCCCGAGGCAGTCGGCCCGGAGGGCCCTTTAACGGGCCAGATAATGTGCCAGTTCCAGTGCGATCAGCCAACCCCGGTGTTCCTGTTGGCGGACCGTCAGCACCTGCCCAATCCGGCCGCCGACCCCGAAGAAGCGGGAGCCACTCTGACAGTGCGCGACCTGCCCAACAGTCCCGCCACGCCCGTGGACCGGGGCGAATGGTCCTTCGTAAGGGTGGAAGACGAGGACGTAGAACCGGATTACAACCACGTTTACATGCCTTCCGGGTTTGAGCCTGGCAGGATTTACCAGCTCGTATACACCACTACCGGCAGCCGCATCGTGGGCCTGGGCTTTGCCGCCATGCGGGATGCGGTTTCCTTTTTGAAGTACGCCCCCGCTTCCACCGGAAACCCCTGCGCCGGTGATATCGACTACGCCTACGCCATGGGCCGCTCTCAGAGCGGGCGCTTCCTCCGTCAGTACATCCACGTGGGCATCAATCAGGACGAAGAAGGCCGACCGTCGCTGGACGGTATACTGCCCCACGTGGCCGGGGGAATGCGCGGCGAGTTCAACTTGCGCTTTGGTCAGCCGTCCAAAGATGTGTGCTACATCATCCCCGAAATGTTCCCCTTCACCGACACGGTACAGACCGATCCGGTAACCGGTGACCAGGGCTCTATGTTGGAGGCTATGGAGCGGCGTGGCCCATTGCCCAGGATAATGTTCACCAATACCTCTGCCGAATACTGGCGCGGCGATGCGGCCCTGATTCATACGGACCTGGAGACCCTGACCGACGCGCCGCAGGCCCCGACGGTCCGCCGCTACCACTTTGCCGGCTGCCAGCACGGTTCGGGGGAGTTTCCTCCCCTGGAAATCCGGACGGCCGATGGCATCAAGGGTCAGCTTCCCTTCAACAGCGTGGACTACGCTCCATTGTCGCGGGCAGTGCTGGAAAACCTGGACCGCTGGGTGAGTACGGGCGAAGAACCGCCGCCCAGCCGGCATCCCAGCCTCGACGACGGGACCGCGGTGGAATCTCATACGCTGCTGGAGCGGTTCGCCCGATTGCCCGGCGTACGGGTCCCTTCCCAGGCCACCCGGGCCATCAGGCTGGACTACGGTCCGGAAGCGCATCTGGGTCGCACTACCACCCTTCCCGCCATCGAAGGGGAGGAATTTCCGGCCCTGGTTGCAGACCTCGACGAGTCTTTCAATGAACTGGGCGGCATCCGTCTGCCCGACCTTTCGGTGCCCGTGGCCACCTACACCGGCTGGAACCTGCGCGACGAAAGCATCGGCAATTCCAACCTATACATCGGCATCACCGGGGGCCTGGCGGGCTGGACCCTGCCCCTGCCGGCTACCCAGGCCGACCGGGAAGCCGCCGGCGACCCGCGGGCTTCCATTGAAGAACGTTATGCCGACCGGGAGGATTACCTGGAGAAAGTGACCCAGGCCGCAACGGACCTGGCGGATGAGGGCTACCTTCTGGAAGAGGATATTCCAGAGGTAGTAGACCTGGCGGGAAGAAAGTACGACTACTTTACGGCAAACGGCAGCGAGGGCTGAGGCCCCTGAGGTCAGAGGGGCGTGTAATGGTCTCCGATCTACGTGAAGAATTGCGCAGCCAATTGCATCCCCTCAGGCATGGTCGGCCAAAAGTTTGCCGGCCAAGGCACACGGGAGCAAACGTCCTCACATTTGATCCACATTATCCGGGGGTGGCATGACAAGAGTATTGGTGGTAGTTTTCGACGGACTTCAACCGGCGCAGGTGACTGAGCGGCTGATGCCCAACCTGGCGGCCTTCGCCGGTGCCGGCGTAACCTTTGCCAACCACCACGCCGTGTATCCCAGCGTTACCCGCGCCAATGCGTCCAGCATGGTTACCGGCCGTCACCCCGGCGGCCACGGCATTTCCGCCAACACCCTACTGGTACCCGAATACGACCCTAACAACGCCATGCCGGCTTTGGAGCCCCAACTGGAACTGCTGGCCCAAAAGACGGGGCTAGTGCAACTGGCCCCTGGCCTGGCCGAAATCCTTTCCCAGCACGGGCAGGAATACGTGGCCATCGGCGTGGGCACCAGCGGCAATGCCTACCTTCACAACCCCAAAGCCGCAACCTGCGGCGGCGCCACGATTCATCCCGACTTCGCCTTGCCCCGCGCCCTGCACGAGGATATTATCGCCCGCTTCGGCCCCTGGCCCGCCGAATCCCGTCCCAACACTCCCCGTATGGCCCACGCCGTTCGCATTCTGACCGAATACATACTCCCTGAACGGGACCCGTCGGTTGCCCTGATCTGGTCATCGGAACCGGACAAGTCCCAACACGATAGCGGAGTCGGCTCCGAACTGTCGGACACCGCGGTAGCCGAGGCCGACGCCCAGTTCGGGACAATCCTTCATTGGCTCGAAGAAAACGGAAAGTCCGGCGAGACTAGCGTTATGGTTGTTTCCGACCACGGCTATTCCACCATCAGGGAAACGGTTAGTGTCGAAGCCCTGGCGCGGGAGGCAGGTTTTCCGGTCGGCGGGGAACCCGGCGGTGTGGTGGTTGCCAGCAATGGAGGCGCGGCTCTCTTCTACTCAAGCCCCTGGAGTAGAGATACCGTGGTCAGCCTAGTCGAATGGCTCATGGCCCAGCCATGGTGCGGCAACCTGACCGTTTCCGAACGGGTGGTCGATATCCCAGGCACGTTGCCGGCTGCCCTGGTGGGCGGCGAGGGCCCCCGCAGCCCTGACGTCGCCATGTCCCTCCGGTGGAGTCCCGACACCAACCCTTCCGGTTACGCCGGAACTGTCCTTTCAACCGGCGGTGGCCCTGGCCAGGGCCAGCACGGGTCTATGGGACGCTCCGAACTGCACAACATCCTTTTCGCCCGGGGCCCTCTCTTCAAGGACAACCTTGTGGTAGATGTGCCGTCCGGCAACGTAGATCTGACGCCTACAATCCTTGGATTGCTGGGCCTGCCTCCGGTGGCGGGGATGGAGGGCCGGGTTCTGGCTGAGGCCTTGCCCGGAGGCCCGGATCCTGCAGAAGTGGAATGGTTTTCAGACTTTCACAGCACCGACTGTCCGGTGGGGGACTCGGTGTACCGCCAGCAGATCACGCTATCAAGGGTAGGGGATACAACATACGTCCACGGGGGTACCAGCAGCCTGGGCTTCAGGTAAAGAGAGAGGGCAGCAAGCCTGTGCTGCAGTCCGGTTTGCGAGCGTGAATAAAGTACATTGGCGCAAGAATTGCTCATGCGTCCCGCCTCCGCCATGGCCACCGCGCACAGATTTAGCATATTCGAGACATTCACGGTTCCCCTGGGCGCCAGGCGCAAGGGCCAACTGCTTGCCAGGGGCCCCAACGTCTACAATGACAAGACTAGTTTTTCCATCACAGTCACCGCCACCGACCCTTCGGGGCGCAATGGCAGCCTGACAATCCAGGCATCACCCAGCGGCTCCGCCGACAATCCCGCGATAATGGGCCCCGAGTGCATCAACTACGCCGAAAATGGGGCCTGGCCGGTGGCCCGATATGATGGGCAAATAGGAGCGCTGGAGCTTAACGCAGGTTTCGGGTGGATTGTCAGCCTCGAATCCAGAGGTGGCGACGGCGATTACTTTGAAGAGGAGCAGAGAGAGAGCGGCTATCGAGCGGCCGACGTGGTTGGTCGCCGCTGCTACGATATTCCCAATGACCCGGGAGGAGGACCGACCCAGGAGTGCCAGGGTGGATGCCCGTCGATCCGCTACTTGAGAGCAGGCCTGGTTCCTGCGCAGTGCCAGATGAGAATGTCTAGCCTTTCCGGCGACCGCAAGTGGATTTCGGTTGCTCCCATGGTAGCTGCGGGCTTTGGTAGCTACAACCTCCTGATTTACTTGCTGGACGAGGCCCCCGAAGGTCGCTCAGGGACTTTGGAAGATTCTTTGGAAATGCCGATAAAGCAGGGCGGCCAGCCGGCCGCTCTGGATGCAAGTGCTTCCGCCAATTCCAGCATGGATGCTCGGGTCCTAACCCAGCGGGAACTGGAAATTCTGGAGTTGGTGGCCCAGGGCTGGGAAACTCCCCGCATTGCCCCGAACTGGCCATCAGCCAGCACTCCGTCCGCAACCATATTCGCAACCTGCGACACAAACTGAACGCGAATACCAAGTTGGGAGCCGTAGTCACTGGAATACGGACAGGGCTGCTTCCTGTCACGCCGCATTAAACGGTGTGTAATTCGTTAGCTGCTTTCACCTGCCCTTCAACGGCCCAGGCGCGACAGCGGACCTTACTCGAGGGGGATGTTTCTACTCCCTCAGCCTTCCGGTTTCACCCCTGCCAGTCTTTAGAGCGAAATGATGGCCTCGGCACAAGACACGCCATCAGCGCTATGGT
>DAOUHR010000171.1:0-5183 GCA_034428635.1 Dehalococcoidia bacterium | reverse complement strand
GAAAGCCTTAGCATCGGTATCTTTGCCGGTACAGGGGGATAATGTAGCCTTTATGTTAACGTCCGCCCCCCAGCTTATCAAGTTTGGCAGGGCAATCGCATTATGCTTAAATTGTCATTCTGAACGGAGTGAAGAATCTAAACTCCATCCTGCAGGCCGACCGGGGGACCCGTAACCTGGCTGCCATGCAGGATTTCAGGCCCTTCGTCAGGCTCAGAGCGGCTTGTCTTATGCATGGCGGATGTCTGCCACCTATAGTCTGAATCTAAAACGCGATTGCCCTGCCAAGTTTGGGATGCCCGACAACCTTTGAGAAGCGGCGGGTGAGGGTAATGGCAGCAAGGAAGAACCCTGTACCCCCTGCGATGGCAAAATTAGAGGGTCTGCTTGAGCCTGACTGCCAGGGACCGCGTAAGCCCCGGCACGGCGGCTATGTCGTCCACCGGAGCGTCCTTGATACCCTGGATGGAACCGAAGCGCCGCAGCAGCATCCGCTTCCGCTTGGGGCCAATGCCCGTAACCATGTCGATGGACGACTTCAGGCTGGACTTGCTCCGCAGGTTCCGGTGGTAAGTTATCGCAAAGCGGTGGGCCTCGTCCCGTATCCGCTGCACCAGGTAAAGCCCCTGGGAATTGCGGGGCAGTTCGATGGGTTCCGACGTGTGCGGCACAAACAGCCACTCATTTTCCTTTGCCAGCGCCGCCAGCGGAACGTCGTCCAGTCCCAGCTCCAGCATTACTTCCAGCGCGGCCGAAAGATGGCCCTTCCCACCGTCGATAATGACCAGGTCCGGCTCAATGCCCCAGGCCGACATGTCCTTTTGCCCCTCGGCATCTCCATCCGCATCCACCGAAATGGCTCTCCTCTCGGAGCGCAGGTCCGCCAGTCTTTTGAACCTCCGCCGCAGCATTTCCTGCATGCTGGCGTAGTCGTCCACCCCTTCCACCGACTTAATCTGGAACCGCCGGTAGTGGCCCGTCCTCGGCCGCCCGTCCTGGAAGACCACCATGCTGCCCACCAGGTTAGTGCCCTGCACGTGGGAAATGTCGTAGCACTCCATCCGCAGGGGCAGAGCCGGCAGGCTCAATTCCTCTTCCAGTTCCGACATGGCCTGCTGCAGGACATCAGAGTTGTTCAGCCACTTGATGCGGTGCTGGGCCAGCCCTTGGACCGCATTCTCCGCCACCACGTCCATCAACTTCTTCTGTTGCCCTCTCCTGGGACAGACAATCCGCACCGCGCCTTCCCGCCGTTCCCGAAGCCAGTTCCTCACCAGTTCCTGGTCCTCCAGGGGATGCTGTATGTACACCACCGGGGGTATCACCAGCGCCGTCTGGTAGAACTGCCGGACGAACTGGCCCATAATCACTTCCGGCGAGTCGTCCTGGGTACCCTCCATAAAGAAGTGGTCCCGCCCGATCAGCTTGCCTCGGCGGATGAAGAAAATCTCCACCCAGGTCTCACTGGTCCCCTGGGCCAGGGCAATAAAGTCCATGTCTCCGCCGGGGTTGGACTCCACCTTGACCTGCTGCTCTTCCGCCACCTGGTCGATGCCGCGAATCTGGTCCCTCAGCACCGCCGCCCGCTCAAACTCCAGCTCCTCGGCCGCGGACTCCATTCTTTTTCGCAATTCCCGGGTAACGGCCTCGGTGTTGCCCTCCATGAACATGATGACCTGCTGGATGACCTGGGCATACTCCTCCTGGGTGGCCAGGCCCGAGCAGGGGGCAACGCAGCGGTGAATGTAGAATTCCAGGCATGGGCGGGGGTCCCTGCCCGTAATCGTCTTGGTGCAGGACCGGTAGGGGAACAGCTTCTTGATCAGGTCCATGGTCTTGCGGACGCTGCTCGCCGTGGCAAATGGCCCGAAATACCGCGCCCCGTCATTGGCAACCTGCCGCGTTATGTACACCCGCGGAAATTCTTCCGTCAGGTCAATCTTCAGGTAAGGATAGGTCTTGTCGTCCTTGAGGCGGGCGTTAAAGTGGGGCTTATAGCGCTTGATCAGCGTGTTTTCCAGGATCAGCGCCTCCGCCTCCGTATCCGTGACGATGAACTCAAAGTCCGTCATCCTGGACATCATCCGCCGGATCTTGGTAGGCTGGCCGCTGGGAGACCCGAAATAAGAGCGGAGGCGGTTGCGCAGTACGCTGGCCTTGCCCACGTACAGCACCTCGTTGCGTGCGTCCTTCATCAGGTAGACGCCCGGCTTCTCGGGAGTTACCCGCAAGCGATGTTCAAACTGGGCTAGTGGCATCAGTCATACCGAAGCGGGGACGTCCTTTGAAAATCTGTCCGTGGTCATTCTGGGGTCGTTCTGGGTCCAGGCGCCGGCCGCTAAATGGCGAAGGACACCCCTAACAACACCACCGTAACTATCCCGGCCAGAATGAGAATGCGCCGCAATTCCCTCGCCAGGTGGGTATAAGCCAATGGTTGAGCGCTCCTGCTTTGGCTGGAGGAAGCCACCGGGGAGCGCACTGTCACCGAGGCCGGCTGGGGTTGCCCCTGCCCTGCATCGCCGCTGGGTACTTCGGTGGCAGTGGCGGCAGTAGCCGGCGCAGCTATACTTGCCGTAGCCGAACCACCCTCTCGAACCGCCGATGGTTCCCCATCTTCAGCAACCGAACGGGCCTGACGCCTCCTGCGTCGGTTAAGCTGTGCCTGGCGTACCGCTACTCTCTTGCCTTTCGCTGGCATGGTGAAGCTCCTTCTGGATCAGGGTGCGATTGAACCCCGTCTCTTACCAAAATGGCCCCGACCCCCGGTTCAATCGGTTTCACTCGCTAATGGCGGACGTTCAATACTTCACCCGCACTATATATCCCATTATCGCCTATGCACGGCGGCAAACGCAAATAAAACGCCGGCGGCGAGTTGCCGCCGGCGTTCTCAATAAACTACGGAATAAGACTGTTCAGACGGCCCTGGGATGGCTCTTCTCGTATTCGTCCCTCAGGTGTTCCGACGTCAGGTGAGTGTAAACCTGGGTCGTGGATATGCTCGAGTGGCCCAGCAATTCCTGCACATGCCGCAGGGAAGCGCCCTTCTGCAGCAGGTGGGTAGCAAAACTGTGCCGCAGCGTATGGGGCGTTATTTTCCGGTCAATGCCCGCCCGCTTGCTGTATGTCTTGAGAATGTTCCACACCCACTGCCTGGTCAGCCGCTCACCCCGGTGGTTCACGAACAGGGCCGATTCGTCCTTGTTCTGGCCCAGCAGCGACATTCGGCTGGTTGAAAGGTAGTCCTGCAAACCGTCCAGGGCCCTGTCATGGGCATAGACTATCCTCTCCTTGGAGCCCTTTCCCCAGCAGCGGATGTAAGATTCCTCGAAATCGATATCCTGCACATTCAGCGAAACCAGTTCGCTGACCCGCAGCCCCGTGGCATAAAGTAGTTCCAAAATATTGGCGTCCCGTTGGCCTTCAGCCGTGCCTGCCTTGTCAGCTTCCTTGAGCAGCCGGTCCACCTCTTCCTCCGACAGGTACTTGGGCAGCGCTCGCCCTACCCGGGGGGAACCCAGGGACTCGGTGGGCGGCTCCTCTATCACCCCGTTCTGTGCCAGGAAGGTGAAGAACGACTTGATGGCCGCCACCTTGCGTGCGGTGGTAGTGTCCCGGTAGCCTTTGCGCCCCCTCAGGTCGGCGATGTAGTCATTCAGCAGGTCCAGGTCCACCCTCTGCCATACGTCGTCGCTCTCACTGGCCGCTCCCATTCGTTCCCGCAGGAAGTCGGCGAACTGTCCCAGGTCGTTGCGGTAAGCGTCCAGCGTATGCTGCGAAAACCCCCTTTCCACCACCAGGTGCTGCAGAAAATCCTCGATCCCTTTTTGCATTAGGCTCGTCTCCCGTATCTATAACATTCGTCGCAGGGACGATGTTAGGATGTTGTCCCACCTTTTCGATGGGATACCGGGATTCTAGCAAGATTACGTTAACCGCCACCCTTTACCATCTGTGCGGATTATGGGTATTTCGACGCCGGCCGACCTCCCCCCAGGACAAACGCATTCTAATTTGGAAAGCCCGTCGTTCCCGCGTAGGCGGGAACCTCGAACCTCAAGAGTATCGAAATAACCCTCGTCTTAGCCTGGAAATTCCGGTTTAGTGGGAGAATGCGTTTGCCCTGGAACGCCCCCCAGGGCAAACGCATTATGTTTAAATTGTCATTCTGATACGTTTAAATTGTCATTCTGAACGGAGTGAAGAATCTAAACTCCATCCCACAGGCCGACTCGGGGACCCGTAACCTGGCTGACATGCAGGATTTTAGGACCTTGGGCAAGCTCAGAGCGACATGACCTATGCCTGGCGGATGTCTGCCGCCTATAGTCTGAATCTAAAACGCGATTCCCCTGAGCGCCCCAGGTTGCCGCATATTCCGGTTTTGGCGAAAGGTAAAGTGTCGTGATATTGTTGAAGTGTCGGCATTCAGCGGGGCGTCCCGTCGGGGGCTTCCTCTGACAACGCTGCCGCCCTTTTCTCTCCGGAGGGCAATTGCCAGCCCGAATGAATACTCCTGCGACTGCGCCGGTTTGCCCCGCCGGCCTCAAATCGACGGCCCTCCGGTCGGCAATGGTGCTGGCCTTGGTGGTGTGCCTGCTGTCGTCCGCAACTCCGGTGCAGGCCGCGCCATCTCCTGAGGGACCTGCCCTTCTCCCAGCTCACGCAGAGTCGGGTCAGAACTTTGCGCCCCAGCAACAGCCCGAACCCGCGCCGCCGAACCCGCTCATCTACCTCGATGTCTGGCTATTCGGTGGTCTCATACTTCTGGTTGCCCTCTTTGTCGCCATCAAGTACCTGTGGAAAGCCATTCAGCCCGACCACCGCGACCCATCCGAAGGCCTTCAACCCTGGGAACGCCCCGACTACGACGACGAACAGTAGTGCCATCAACCAAACCAAAGCCATGCTGGAATGTACACAGGAATGACCTACTGGGAGAAGACTGTCATCCTGAACGGAGTGAAGGATCTAAAATCCTGGCTGCCAAATACGTTCCCGACCTTTATAAATCTGGATCCGTCGCTTCACTCAGATCGACAGTATGGCAGTAGGGAATTCTGACCCGATGCCTGCCCGCCCATTATGGAAATGTACATCCCACTGCGGCTTTGGTTTAGAAGGGACACAACGGTCCTTTTCCTTCAAAACTCCCTTTCCCTCAAGTTCCTTTAGGCCAG
>DAOUHR010000170.1:0-61824 GCA_034428635.1 Dehalococcoidia bacterium | reverse complement strand
ACTGAGGCCCCACCGTTGACAACACCATTTCCCGCCACTCATAGTACGCCACGCTTGCCATCGAACCATGGAGGAGAACCTGCCCATGAACTTCAACCCCGAAACCCAATTAGCCGCGCTGGAACGGACGGTAGCCTTCCTGGAGAAGGACGGCCAGCCCGCCAGTGCGGTTTCCCTTTACCGCAGTTTCGCCACGACGCTGGAGGACCTGTGGGACGCGGTGACCAGCGCCGATCGCATCCCCCGCTGGTTCGCGCCGGTCAGCGGCAACCTGGAACCGGGCGGACGGTACCAGGTGGAGGGCAACGCTGGCGGGACAATCTTCGCCTGCGAGTTCCAGTCGCACTTTGGCTTGACCTGGGAGTTTGCCAGGGACGTAAGCTGGGTGGCGGTCCAGGTGTGGGAGGAAGAGGCCGGCCGGGTTGGTCTTGTCCTCATTCACACCGCCCTGCTCTCACCCCACTGGGACCAGTTCGGCCCCGGGGCAGTGGGCGTGGGCTGGGAAATGGCCTTCCTGGGCCTAGCCCTGCACCTGGAGCGTCCGGATGCCCCCAAGATTGAGGATGAGGAGTTCGCGTATTCGGATGAAGGCCGCGCCTTCATCACCGGCAGCAGCGAAGCCTGGGGGCAGGCGGCCATAGTAGCGGGAACGGAGCCGGCGGTGGCCAACGCCGCGGCTGGGCGGACGACGGCATTTTATACGGGGGAGGGGGAAGGCTGACGGGTGGGGTAGTAGAAGACCATTACCTTTCGGTTTTCGCCTCTTCCCCAACCCATTGCTTCAGCAGGAACATCTACAGGATTTCTGCGTCCCAACTTGACGGGCGCGACTCCCGTTTCGACTTGGGAACTGTTCCAAGCCCGACCAATCAATTCCAGGCGTTCCTTTGCCAGTATTTGGGTACTAGGCACCCCGTATGAGGTGTTCCCTCTGTGCGACCATCCAAGTGATACTTTTCCTTCGACTTGCGACAGTTTCCAGATTCCCATAAGAGCCTCTTCGGGCATCAAGTCCACCATTCTTATGGCAGTTGCTTCGTGAGAAGTCTCATACTTGTCAGAGAGACTTCTGAGGCCTCGTAGCGACCAGTCCTCCATCCAGCCATCTTCATAGAAGACCATTCGGGGCATTAAGATTTCGGCGGCGATTTGGTCGCATAACCGTTCTTCGTCGTCCGAGTAGCCATGCCCACGGTATTTGAGGGTGGCCCCGGTTTTCTCTGATTTTTGCAAAAGCAGGTGCCCCAGTTCGTGAGCGAGAGAAAACCTTTGACGCCTGACCAAGATCCCTAGACTCGCTTTTTTTAGGATGATCGAATAACCAGAACCACTAGGCAACAGCATAGCGTCAGATCCGATGTCTCTTTCCTCGATGGACTTTACACCCCACCTCTTGGCAAGAGCCTTCAGATCCGGCGGGTGGGGAAGTGCCAGCAATCGAAATTCATCAACTATTTTGTCGATTTGTTGCTGGCTATTGCGTGCCATACTGGACACCTATACTGAATAGCCTTAGCTCGTCCTCAATTTCCCGCCAATCAAGGTATTCTTCCAGCTTTTCCTTCACAACTTTGCGGTCATCTTCTGACAAATCCTGACCACGAAATCTTACTGAGGGAACGAATTCTTCGAGACATTCTTGAACGAGCAATGGACTACCGAACCGCTCTTGGAGCCGAGCTTCGACTAATGATTCGACCTCACTCTGTTTCTCGCCGCTGTACCCCGTCTTTAAGTAGTCCAACGAGACATCAAGGGCCCAAGCCACTGGTTCGAGGATGTCATCATTAGCAGGAAATCGGTTTGTTTCGATTCTAGCTATCGTTCCAAATCTCAGACCAGCCTTCTCGTCCAAATCATGTTGGCTAAGTCTGCACTGACCACGGAGCCTCTTGATGCGTTCCCCTATTGTTTCCTTTATTTCGCCCAATGTCAGCTCCATCTATTCCTAGATAATGCCTTAATTTTACTCTCCCCCCGTCACTCACACTTGTTCCACCCACACGAAATGCACATCAAACACCCTTCCTGGTATATGACCGGGGTGTTGCAGTCGGGGCACTTGCGGGCTGTGGGGACGGCGCCCCCGTTGCCATTGCCATTGCCGTTGCCGTTGTGGTACATGGGTTCCGGCAAAAACTGCATCTGCACCGATTTGGACTCGGTGGATTCCGCTTCCTCGGCATTGCCTTCCATGTAGCGCTGCAGGGCCAGGGCCACGGCGTCGGGGCCCGAGCGGACCAGGGTGCCCTCGTCCCAGAAGGGGCAGCAGGTGATTCCCTTCAACTGCTCTACCACGTCCTCGGCGCTGACGCCGGAGCGCAGGGCCAGGGACGCCAGGCGGGAGATGGCCTCCAGCTGGGCCGAGTCGCAGCCGCCGGCCTTGCCCAGGGTAGTGAAGATCTCGAAGGGCTTGCCCTCTTCCTGGAAGTTGATGGTCACGTACATATTGCCGTGGCCGGTATGCACCCGCTCAGTGACGCCCTGGATCTGGCGGGGACGGTCCCGCATTACCCGGACGGTCCCGCTTACGGCGCCGGACTGACCCGCTTCCTGGGCGCCGGTCTGGCCGGTACTGAGCACCTGGCCCTCCTTGCTCCCGTCCCGGTACACGGTAATGCCCTTGCAGCCCGTTTCGTAGGCCAGGCGGTAGGCCTCGGCCACGTCCTCCACGGTGGCGGTGTTGGGGAAGTTGATGGTCTTGGACACCGAGTTGTCGGTGTACTGCTGGAAGGCCGCCTGCATGCGCACGTGCCATTCCGGGGTGATGTCGTGGGAGGTGCGGAACACGTCCTTTACCCACTCGGGCACGTCCAGGTCGTGGAGGGTGCCTGACTGGGCCAGCTGCTCCATCAGTTCCTGGGAGTAAAAGCCCTCGCTGCGGGCCACTGCCTCGAAGTAGGGATTGCCCTCCACCAGGCGGGTGTTATCCATGACGTTGCGGACGTAGGACAGGGCGAACAGGGGCTCAATGCCGCTGGAGGCCCCGGAGATGATGCTGATGGTGCCCGTGGGGGCGATGGTAACCGGGGCGGAGTTGCGCATGCGCCGGACGTTGCCCGGCTGGTTGTACACGCTGCCCTCCCACGCCGGGAAGGTGCCCCGGGATTCCGAGAGTTCCATGGAGGCCTTGTAGGTCTCGTCCTGGATGCGGCGCATAACCTGGCCGCCCAGTTCCAGCGCCTCCTCCGAATCGTACTGGATGCCCAGCTGCACCAGCAGGTCGGAAAAGCCCATTATGCCCATGCCGATGCGGCGGGTTTTCTTGCTCATCTCCTCGATCTCGTCGAGGGGATAGTTGTTCATGTCTATGACGTTGTCCAGCATGCGTACGCCGGTGCGAACGGCCCCGGCCAGCCGGTCCCAGTCCATGACCACTTCGCCGTCGGTGTACTTGACCATGCGGGCCACGTTAAGGGAACCCAGGTTGCAGGACTCGAAGGGGAGCAACGGTTGCTCGCCGCAGGGGTTGGTGCTTTCTATGGCGCCCAGCTGGGGGTTGGGGTTGTCCCGGTTGATGCGGTCCAGGAAAACGATGCCCGGGTCTCCGGTCTGCCAGGCCATCTGCACCATTTCCTGGAAGACGTCCCGGGCGTTAAGCTGGCCGGTCACATCGCCGGTGCGGGGGTTGACCAGGTCGTAAGACTGGCCCCGTTCCACCCGCTGCATGAAGTCTTCGGTAACGGCCACGGAAATATTGAAGTTGACCAGGTGCGCGCCGTCTTCCTTCGAGTGGATGAACCGGAGGATGTCCGGATGGTCCACGTTGAGGATGCCCATGTTGGCGCCGCGGCGGGTGCCGCCCTGCTTGACCACGTCGGTGGCGGCGTCAAAGGCGTTGATGAAGCTGACGGGACCGGAGGCCACGCCGCCGGTGGAGCCAACCACGTCGCCCTCGGGCCGCAGCCGGGAGAAGGAAAAGCCGGTGCCGCCGCCGCTCTTGTGGATCAGCGCCGTTTCCTTGACCCGTTCGAATATGGAGTCCAGGGAGTCGCCTACGGGCAGGACGAAGCAGGCGGAAAGCTGCTGCAGCTCGCGACCGGCGTTCATCAGGGTCGGCGAGTTGGGCATGAATTCCAGCCGGCGCATTACGCCGTAAAACTCGTCCTCCACGGCCTGCCGGTCGGCTTCGGTAACCGGCGGGTAGCTAAGCTCTGCCATGGAAAGGTTGCGTGCCACCCGGCGGAACATGCCGTCCGGGTCTTCCAGGACGTTGCCCTCCCGGTCTTTGGACAGGTACCGCCGCCGGAGCACCACTTCGGAATTTTCCGTGAGCTCCGTGGAGCGGCTGTTGATCTGGTTAGCAATGCCGGAGGCGACCATTGCCACACGGACGCGCCGCCTGACTTCCTCTCCTGATATTTCGCTAAAGTTCTGGACCGTAGCCATTTCCCTACCCCTTCCCTAATAGTTATTTCTTATTTCTTGTCGATTGCGCCTATCTCACACTGGAAGTTTGATTGAGTCTCCCGGTCAGCGCCAGATCGAAGGTAATGCCCCAATGGAAGTACATTTCCGGGACCCAGCGCGCCGGGCCCGTTATTCGCGTCGCCATTCTCCCCAACAGGCCGGCCAGCAGGGGCCGCGCCACGGAGCGGCGTTCCAGGGCGGCGATTACCGGGCGGGCCGCTGCTGCCACCGGACCCAGCACCATCCGGTTGATGACGCCGGATTTCAGCTGGGAACCGCGGCCGGACAGGCTAAGCTGGATTGTGTCTGCCAGGTCCTTCAGGGCCCCATTGGCCAGGCGGTGACCGGATACCAGTTCAATGGTCAGCCAGTCACGGTCGGTCCAGCACCGCTCTACCGGGAAGCTCTGCGCCAGTTCCTCGGTCAGCTGACTTTCCTGACCGCTGGGCACGGGCTGGCACTGGACGTGAATAAGGTATTTGGTTTGTTCGGCCATTTGGTTTTGCACGACTCCCGTTACGCATGGTTGTGGCTGGGTCTTCCGGCGGCAATCCTTTGCCGGTACTCTGCCGGGTCAAAACTACTGCATTTTGTTGAACCCACAACCCCGCTCGGTTCTCCCTCCATCAAGAAGGGAAAACGCCGCCCCTCCATCTTCAACGGTACCGAAAATTCTTCGCCCGCCCGGGCGAGCGAACTACTCCTGGGCAATTGGGGGCAATTTTCGCCCCCGTTCAGATGCGGTCAACCGTGGTTTCTACCGCCGCCACACGGGAACCGGACTTCAATGGGCATCGTCCGGCTCCTCCCTAATTTTTAACACATCTGTTCCAATTTTGCATCGGGCATCTGTCAGTAAATCGAGCCCGGACTGCGGTCCGCTACCCGATGGGACTGGTTGCTGTCGGGGCTGGCAATTTACTGAATTCATGGGTTCCACTCTTCGGAAAGGGCCCGGCCTTTCCATAGTTTTGCGCGGCTTAAGTTCTACGCCCGGTCTAGACCGGGTCCAGGTCGTCCATATCCATGGGCAGGGCGAACCAGCTTGCCACCAGGCTGGCCCGGACTTCCCTGTCTATGTCTCCCTGCAGGTCGGATATCGGGTTGGAATGCTGTTCGTACTCCAGGTCCAGCGAGTCTTCGTCCAGGCAAAGTTCGTCCTCGGGAACGGGCAACCGGAGTAGCAGGTCTTCCAGTTCGTGGACCTTCGTGTTATGGCACAAGAGCCGGGTCAGGGCAGAATATTGGGCGCTGGTAGGCATCAGAAAGCTCCTTAAATATTGCGAGCCGCCAGATTAGCGCCGACTGGCGGGATGGCACTAATTCTTATCGGTCCGGGTCTCCCATACTAGCCTCGCCCTCGGGCTGCTGGTCCTGCCCTTCTCCCAACTCCCCTTCCTCCGGTCCGGCTGTGGGGGGTATGGCCGCTGGCGCCTGCCGTCGCCTTCCCCCGGCCCTTCCGCGGCGTTGCCGAATAGGTCCCGGTTCTATGTGCGGAAGGGTAAGCTGGGTACCGCCTCCCTCTCGCAAGTCCTTAACTGCTTCCTCGAAACTGTCGATGTCCTGGAAGTCCCGGTAGACACTGGCCCAGCGGATGTAGGCCACCCGGTCCAACCCCTTCAGCTTTTCCATCACCGCCTCGCCAATCTGGCTGGCGGTCACCTCGCTGTGACCCTGTAGGTCACCCTCGATATCCTCCGCCAGGTCTTCAATGGCGTGGGCCGGGATGGGGCGCTTGGCACACGCCTTGCGAATGCCGCTGGCCAGCTTGTCCCGGTCAAACTCCTCCCGGCGGTTGTCCCGCTTGATTACCATCAGGGCGGTGGTATGGATACGTTCGTAGGTGGTGAACCTGCGCTGGCATTCCAGGCATTCCCGGCGGCGCCGAATGCCGTTTTCCACGTTCCTGGAATCCGTGACCCTGGAATCGAAGAAACCACAATAGGGGCACCGCATTTCCCTTTCCAGTTTCTAAAACTTTTTTAAGAATTGTTTTAGAAATACTCTATCTTGTATCGACCCACCTGTCCACTACCATAAATGGTAGCCTGACTTTCCCGTTTTTGGTAGGCAGGATTCTATATGGCCCTGGAAAGCCCAGTCAAGGCATTTTGGGCCTCTCAAAATCAGGAATTGCAGTTTTCATGATTTTTTCAGGGTCTTGAGGGAAGGACGGAAAACCGGGAATCGGCCTCGATTTGCAATGGAGGGCCAAGCTAACATAACGTGAAAAATGGCCCAGAATGCGCAGGGCGGGCCATGTTCCAGGTCAAGTTGCAGAATTATCGGGGAGAGCGGAGGTGGCTGCGTTACCGAAGGGACAGGTTATCCTGGGACCGGAAGAGAGGGATACCGGAAGCACGACGGTGCCGGCGCCGGCGCAGGACAAAGAAGAAGGCCGACCCGGAAAACGGGTCGGCCTAAAAGCAGGTTCTCGGCGCTCAAGTGGTCAGCGATACTAAATAAAATGTACTACTGCTAGGAGCCTCCGAGAATATTCCTCTAATCAGGAACCTGGGTAAAAGGTATCAGTATTGCCAGAGTGGCGGCAAGGGGAAAGCTTGCCGGATTCCTTGAGTTTCCCTGGTCTTTCAGGACTTTCCCCTTCGCCAGAATTTGGACCATCCACCCTGCCGGCTTTCCCGGCGACGGGCTAACCCGTCGAAGTCCCTGGTGTGGCCCGGGGTATGGCCGGCGGGACCTTCGCCGGCCTCCAGGTTATCGAAAAAAGCCGCGGCGGCTTCCACCGGACTGGCGGCGCAGGAAGCTGGGCACGTCCAGGTCATCCATGCTGCCCTGGGGAATGTCCTGCAAAAGCTGCTGCAGTTCGGCCTCCCGCTGGCGCTGGTTGTCCTGGTGTACCGGGAAGGCGGCGGCCACCATGGTCATCTTGACCTCGTCCTCCAGGCGTGGGTCCCGGCTGGTGCCGAAGATAATGTTGGCCTCCGGGTCAGACATCTCCTCCAGCACGGCGGCGGCGTCCTGCACTTCCTGCAGGGACAGGTTGGTGCCGCCGGTGATGACGAACAGGATCCGCTTGGCGCCGTCCATGGCGATGTCCAGCAGCGGGCTGCGGGTGGCCATCTTGGCCGCCTCAACTGCACGCTTCTCGCCCTTGCCCCGGCCGATGGCCAGCCAGGCCGGGCCGGCGTTGCTGAGGATGGTCTTCACGTCGGCAAAGTCCACGTTGATCTCGCCGGGCACTGTCACCACCTCGGCAATGGCCTGGACGCCCTGGTGCAGGACGGAGTCGGCCATCTTCAGGGCATCTTCCCAGGTGAAGGTCTGGTCCTTCTCTTGGTTCAGCTCCAGCAGGCGGTCGTTGGGAATGACGATGACCGTGTCGGCGTGGTCCTTGAGCCGCTCAATTCCCTCGTCGGCATTCTTGCGGCGGGCCGCAGCCTCAAAGGAGAAAGGTCGGCTGACCACCGCCACGGTCAGGGCGCCGGATTCCTTGGCGATCTGGCACACCACCGGCGCCGCGCCGGTACCGGTGCCGCCGCCCATGCCCACGGCCACGAAGACCATATCAGCGCCTTCCACGGCCTTTTCAATCTCGGGGCGGGACTCTTCCGCGGCCTGCCGGCCCAGTTCGGGCTGGGCGCCCGACCCGAGTCCGCGGGTCAGGTTCTGGCCCAGGGCGATGCGGTGGGAGACGTCGCAGCGGAAAAGATGCTGCGCGTCGGTGTTCAGGGCGTAGTATTCCACCACGGGGAGCTTGTCCTTGTACATACGGCTCACGGCGTTACTGCCGCCACCGCCCACGCCCAGAACCTTGATCAGGGGCACTCCCCGCGCGATTTCCGGCATAGCATTGTAGTTGTCGTTGTTGTCTCTGCCGGGATCCCAGGATGCCGAGTTTCCGAATACCATATCACTATCCTCCGTAATCCAAGTGGTGAAGAACTGTTAAATTCCGCCTTCCTTCCGGGTTTCCGGCCCAGCCTGCGTCCTTCGCTTCAAGCTGGCCTCGTCCGGTCGGAACTTATCCCTCTCAACCGTCGCCTAACGGGGAGTCTTCTCCCGGGTGCGCTTGAAAATGCTGAGCAGAGACTTGTAACCCTTGGTTGAACCCTCCGGGGCCCGATAGGTGCGCCCCTCTCCCTGGTGCTTGATGCCCCACAGCAGGGTGCCTACCACTGCGGAGAAGCCCGGCTTGCGCAGCTGGGTGGGCAATCCCGCCACCCCGGTGGGGTAGGCGATGCGGACCGGTTCGCCCAGCACGCTTTCGGTGAACTCCTGCAACCCGGCGATCTCCGCGCTGCCCCCGGTGAACACCACGCCGCCGTCGGGCAGGCGGTTCATCCCCGCCTGGGACATCCGCTGAACAATCATCTGGAGCATTTCGTACATTCGGGCATTTAGGGGTTCGCACAGGTGCCGCCGCCGGACCAGTTTCTGGCCCTGGCCCTGCCCGCCGGACAGTATCACCTCTTCATCCTCCACCAGTTCCGGCATCACATTGCCCCGCTTGATTTTGGCGTCTTCCGCCACGTGGAAGGGAATGCGTTCGGCCACGGCCAGGTCCCGGGTCAGCTGGCTGCCGCCCACCGGCAGCACCATCGACATCCAGGGACTGCCGTACTGGAACACCGTAACGTCGGTGGTTCCGCTGCCTATATCGATGAACAGCACTCCCAGTTCCCGTTCGTCGGCGGTCAACGTGGCCTCGGCGGACGCCAGGGACTGCAGCACCAGGCTGTTGACCGGCATCCGGCATGACTCCACGGCGTTGACCGTGTTCTTGAGAATCGTCGCGTCGCCGACGGCGATGTGGGCTTCCAGTTCGACCTGGTTGGCATGCAGTCCTATGGGATTGCGCACACCGGACAGTCCATCCACCGCATAGCCAATTGGAATAATGTGTAGTATTTCTTGCCCCTCGCCCAGGGTGGGGAAGGAAGACTGGATGAACCGGTGCATATCGCTTTGGGTAATGCTTCCCAGGTCGGTGGGATGCTCCATCACGTCCCGAGCGTTGGAGCTGTGGATATGTCCGCCGCTAACCACTACATAAGCGCTGGGGCTGTAGCCCTTGCCCACGTAGCGCTGGGCCTCCTCTATCGAGCCGCGGACCGCCTCTTTAACCGCTTCTATATTGTCGATGCAGCCCTTTTGCATTCCGTGGGATGGGGCGATGCCGGTGCCCAGCACCTTCAACTCGCCTTCGCTCCCCACCCGTGCCACGACGGTGACAACTTTGCTGCTGCCAATGTCCACTGCAGTATAGAAAGTTTCTTTCGCCAAGATGTACCGTCCTTCCATAACCAGAGTCTTAGCCGCAACCCTCGCCCTGGCGCCGGACAACCGGCCGCCGGGATGGGTTGCATTCCATTCTCCGTACCACCCTATTCGGCCAGCCGCTGGGCCACCCGCATACGGGCGCTTCGGCTTCTGGGGTTGGCCGCCACCTCTTCGGCGCCGGGGCGAATGATCCGCCGGTTCACCAGGCTCAACCTGGGCCGGTGCCCGCAAACGCAGACTGGCAGCCCTCGCGGGCAGATGCACTGCGCCGCCTCCCTGGCCAGAAAGTTCTTTACCAGCCGGTCCTCCAGGCTGTGGTAGCTGATTACCGCTACCCGCCCTTCCGGAGCCAGCAGTTCCACCGCTCCTTCCAGTCCGGCGCTCAAGGTGTTCAGTTCGTCGTTCACCGCGATGCGCAGGGCCTGGAAGGTACGGGTGGCGGGATGAATCCTGTTGGGCCTTCTGCCGCCGCCCCGAGAGTTCCGTCCCGGCCTCCGCCCCAACACTTCCGCTACCACCCTCGCCAATTGGGCGGTGGTGTGGACGGGCCTTCTCTGTACTACGGCTGCAGCAATGGTCCTGGCCCGGGGTTCCTCGCCGTATTCCCGGATGACAGCCGCCAGTTGGGTTTCCGACCAGGTATTGACGATGTCGGCCGCCGTCGGGATGTCTGCCTCCGGATTGAAGCGCATGTCCAGCGGTTCGTCCTGCTGGAAGCTGAAACCGAATCCGGTGGCATCTACTTGCCGGGATGATATCCCCAGGTCCAGCAGAACCCCGTCTGCCCTCGCCTCCGCACCCCAAATCCCTTGGACCAGGGGTACCATCTCGGCATAGCTGCCCAGCACTGGTGTAAATCGCACTCCAAAAAGGGCCAGGCGCTGCTCAGCTCGGACTAAAGAACGAGGGTCCAGGTCGATACCACACACACTCCCAAGAGGGGAGGACGCTTGGAGGAGGGACAACGCGTGCCCTCCATCCCCCACCGTAGCATCCACATACACACCGTCCGGGCGCACTCCCAACTGACCCAAAACCTCCGCCAACAACACGGGAAGGTGAAAAGGAACCGCTGCTCCTTCTGCCTGATCTGTCATCGCTGACCTACCGGGCCCCGGACCGACGTATGGAAATAAGAAGGGAAAGCCGCCGGACCGGAAATTCCTTGCCAGTGTGCCGACAGAGAAACCATAATCTCCCGTTGGGACGCTTCGTTCTCTGTCCTGATTAGCGGGGCTGAAGTATGGGGACGCCGGCGCCGCCACGCCTTACAGATGGGAAAGACGGTAAGCCGGCAAGACCTTGGTTTCGGAACCCAACCCAACTCTGCCCCGTTCCGACGATTGATCGGCTGCTCCCCAGCTTTTGGATGCCCTGGGAGAGCCTTCAGAGACCGATGCGGGACTCTGCAGAAGCCCCGAACGGCGGTATTGTAGAGTGATACGGAGATGTGATCCTCCCACAAACCCCTCACCACAATCACTGGACTGACGGTAACAACATGCGGAAGACAGTGTCAACGGAGCTTGGTATCAATTTTTGACAATTTTTAGAATTTCTCATTTTTATCCAATGTATAAAACTTTGCATAACTCCGGAACTGGCCAGTGGCACGGGATTTTAGTGGTTACCGAAACAGGTTACATAAACGGTCACCCGCCTGCCGGCAATGACATTGCAAGACGATTTGACCACGCATGGGTTGCTTTAGCCGGTCCACGGTCGCCGGTACAGGGACTGGATCCAGATCGAAATCCCAGGCGCAGTTCAGCGAAGGCATTCGGAAAACAAGCCATTAATTGAGCGCCAATTCCGTCATTGACACCGCTCCGGGCGCCCATTACGCTACTCCCATTCTGGTACAAGCCTTACTAATATCGAACCGGGAGGTTGGCCGATGAAGTATGACTACGTGATTATTGGCGCCGGTTCCGCGGGCGCAATCCTGGCAACCCGGCTCACCGAGGATCCTGCCAAGTCCGTGTTGCTGTTGGAGGCCGGGGCCGACTATCCGAACCTCGAGGATCTGCCCGAGGAGGTGAAGTTCGGCTACGCCACCGAGGCCGACGTGATGACCAGCGACCATAACTGGCAGTTCGTCGGCCGGGCCACCGACGAGGCCCCGCCGATGATGGTGCCCCGGGGCAAGGTTACCGGCGGGTCCAGCGCCATCAACGGCCAGGTATTCCTGAGGGGCGTGCCCGAGGACTACGATACCTGGGCATCCTTCGGCAACAACGAATGGACCTACACCAACATGCTGCCCTATTTCCGCAAGATTGAGACGGACACGGACTACGGCGGCGACGATTTCCATGGCGGCGATGGCCCAATAGTGATGCACCGCTTCAAGCGCGAGGACTGGATGCCGGCCCAGGAGGCCTTCTACCACGCTGCCAGGGCCGCCGGCTACCCCGACTGTCCCGACCACAACCACCCGGATACTTACGGCGTAGGGCCGACGCCCCTGAACAACCCCAACGGCATCCGCATCAGCACTGCCATGGGCTACCTGGACCAGGCCCGCCACCGCCTGAACCTGACCATACGCCCCAACTGCCTGGTCCACCGCATCCTGTTCGACGGCAACCGGGCCACCGGGGTGGAACTGGAAAGCGGCGGCGAGACTTTCGTTGTAGAGGGTGATGAGATCATCCTCTCCGCCGGGGCCGTCGGTTCCCCGCAAATTCTGCTGCTCTCCGGGGTTGGCCCGGCTGGCCACCTCACTGACCTGGGAATACCGGTGGTGCTGGACAAGGCCGGCGTGGGCCAGAACCTGCGCGACCACCCCGCCGTGTGGGTTACCTGGCGCACCAGGGAGGGGTTCGAACTGGACGGTCTGAAACCCAGGGCCCAGCTTACCCTGCGCTACACCGCGGAGGACTCGGACCTGCGCAACGACATGAAGATAACCATGCAGTCTTTTGCTACCGAGCGGGTTAACCTGGGCGGCAGCCGTATGGTGCCCCTGGGCATCCGCATGACCACCGGCATTTACCTGGCCGTGGGCGCCGGGGAACTGCGCCTCGCTTCCTCCGACCCCTCGGAGCAGCCCATCCTGGACTACAATTACTTGACCGACGAGTTTGACGTCCGGCGCCTGCGTGAGTCAGTCCGCATCTGCGTCGACCTGGGCAACGACGACGCCTTCAAGGACATCATCCAGGAACGGGTCTCTCCCACCGACGAGGATCTGGCTTCGGACGAGGCGCTGGACGCCTGGATGCGGCGCGAGGTCACCACCTCTCAACACATCTCCTGTACCTGCAAGATGGGGACGGCCGACGACCCCATGGCGGTGGTGGACCAGTACGGCAAGGTGTACGGGCTGGAGGGCTTGCGGATAGTGGACGCTTCCATCATGCCCGACTGCATCCGCGCCAACACCAACGTAACCACCCTGGCCATCGGCGAAAAAATCGCCGACCATATCAAGGACGGGAAGTAGGCAATCAGATAACTATGGGGCGTTGGCCCCCGCCCGAATTTCGGGCAATCGCATCAGGATAACCATTCTGTTTCGTCAATCCCGGGAAATCGGATACCTCCACACCCAAGGAGACAGGTATCCGTTTTCTCGGGATTGATTCGTCTCCAGGTACCTGAAGTGCGATTAGGCGGACGCGGCATTTCCCTCAACCTTTCCTGCGCCGCTTTTGTGATAGGATAGGCAGAAGACACCTATCGTAGGGTTTCGTTTCAGGTGGTATGGTTTATCGGAAAGGTAGGGGCAGACCTATGTGTCTGCCCAGGTCTCAAAATGAAACCACCTGAATCGAAACGATATTGACACCTATTCCACCATTTACCGGAGGCTCTTCCCATGCAGATAGTACGGGTTTATGCCGGCGACGACGGCGAGTCCCACTTTGAGGACCTGACCGTTGAGCAATTTACCGAAATAGTCAACCGGGTGGGCCCCGGCGATATCACGCTGAACGCCCGTCCCTCGCCCAGCTTCTCCGACTACCACACCGCGCCCCGCCGCCAGTACGTGATGAACCTGGCCGGCATCGCCGAGTTTGAAACTGCCGATGGTACTGTCCGTCGCCTGCACCCGGGGGACGTGCTGATTGCCGAGGACGTTACCGGCCACGGTCACATCGCCCGCAGCATCGGCGACGAATTCCGGGTATCCCTGGCCGTCCCCCTGGCCGAGTAGCAGGCGCGGGCCATGGCAGAAATGGACAATGACGAATTTATCGGGCGAATCCGCCAGAAGATTGAGCGTCTGACCGAGGGCCAAGTCGAACTTCGGGTGGACGTGGAGGACGTGAATCGGTTGCAGGTAGACCTGGACCGGGAAGTCCCCCAGGTAACTTTGGGCGCCAACATTTACCGCTATTCGGGTTTCGCGCGCATGGGTGTGGAGTACGCGGTAGCTGCCATCCGGGAGCGGCGGGATCTGGAACCCCTGGAGTTCCACCTGCTGCTGGCCCGCAACTGACCGGAGTTCACCCTCTCCTCTCTCTATGAGCCAGGAAGCCCAGGAACCCCAGCCACCGCCGTCGCAGGAAGAAGAGGGACCGGCCTCGGTCCCTCCCGACGAACTGAAACCCTGGTACTACCAGTACTGGTTTCTGCATCCCATGATTGTCTTTTGGCCGCTGTGGCCGGTACTCATTATCCGTTCGCCGTGGCACAACGGGCTGATCATGGGCGCCCTGGCGTGGGCCTGGCTGATCATTGGCGGTTACCTCGCCTTCGTGCGCCTGCAGATGGGTGGCACTGTGGCCCTGAGCACCGTGGCCATTGCCGCCCCGGGCCTGCTCTTCACCGTAATATCCCAGGTCCACTGGGTCATCAACCGCCGCCGCATCCTGAATCCGCCTCCCGACGTCGTATCTCCAGCCGCCGACGAACCCTCCGCCAGGACCCGCCGCTCATTGCGCCGTCGCCGGCGTCGCCGGTAAGGCCCCAAAGCTCCCTGCCGTACGTTATCCCCTGCTGCCCTGGAAGGGTGGACGCTCGAAGATGCGCCGCACCATGGGTACAAAGAAGTCCAGGGGCAGGGATTCATAGTCCGGGTCAAAAGACGATTGGTCCCACTGGTGGCAGAAGTCCACCGTGTCCTGGTACCAGGGATGGTCTCGGTAGGTGTCGCGGGCGTTGCGGTCTCCGCCCGTGTGGTGGGCGTAATAGTAGCTCTGGAACAGGCCGTGGTGCAGGACGATCCAGTAGGTGCGCTCCGACACGTAGGGCCGCAGCACCGCCGCCGCCAGTTCGCTGTGGTTGTAGGGGGCGATCATGTCCCCGATGTCGTGGAGCAGGGCAGCCACTACCATCTCCTCGTCGGCCCCGTCGCGGTAGGCCCGAGTGGCAGACTGCAGCGAATGTTCCAGCCGGTCCACCTGGTAGCCCGACAACGAACCCGACAGGTCCCGCAGCATGTCCAGCACCCGTTCGGCCGTTCCCTTGGCGAAATTGGCCTCCAACCGCTCCAGTAGCTCGTAGTCCTCCCTGGTTCCCTCGGCCATGCTGGTAAAGGCAACCACTTCGTTGGCGTCAGTCATCTTATATCTCCGTGCCCCAATCAGGGCGAGAATCAAGGGTGTAGAATGGGCCTGATTCTACCATCCCCGCTCGATTGGGGTCATGCTCGGAGGTGGGCCAATGGCGGGTTCCAGGAGGTTGGAGGGAAGGGTCGCCCTTATTACGGGTGGAGGCCGCGGCATCGGCAGGGCCATCGCCCGGGCCTGTGCCGCCGAAGGAGCCAGCCTGGCGCTGGTATCCCGCACCGCCGCCGAACTGGAGCAGACGGCGCGCCTGGTCCGAGAAGAACATGGGGCCGAAGCGATTACTTTATTGGCCGATGTGGCCGTCAGAGAGCAGGTTGACCGGGCTGTGGAGCGGGCACTGTTCCACTTCGGCGGCATCGATGTTCTGGTCAACAACGCCGGCAACATTGGCCCCGTGAACACCGTCTGGAACTGCGACCCCGAGGAATGGGCCAGCGCCATCTCCATCCACCTCATGGGGGCCTTCTACGGTTGCCACGCCGTTCTGCCCCACATGCTGGAACGGGGCCGGGGCCGCATAGTCAACATGTCCGGGGTGGGCGGCCCCAACACTTCCGCCTACGACGCGGCCAAGACCGCCATAGTCAACCTTACCGAAAACCTGGCCCTGGAACTGAAGGACACGCCCATAACCGTCAACGCCATCAGTCCCGGCTCCATTCACACCAGGATGTGGGAGGAAACCCGCGACCTTTCCCTGGCCATCGGCGATATGGCCACTTACGAACGGGGCGTTCAGGTAACCTCCGGCCAGGGCGCCTCCATCGAGCGGGCGGCGGAACTGGCCGTTTTCCTGGGCAGCGACGACTGTGGCTTACTGTCGGGTCGGCTAATCCGTGCCTTCGCCGACCGGTTCGAAGAATTCCCCGGAAAAGTGGACGAAATCATGGCGTCGGAAGCCTACCAGTTGCGCCGAGTCGACCCGTCCCGCCCCTTCCCCGCTTCCCCCGCATACCCGGATTTGCCGCTGGAAAAACCTCAGTAGCTCCAGATCGTTGTAGTTATAGGTTGAAAATAAACCGTCATTCCGGCGAAAGCCGGAATCCAGGGCACACTCGGGGGAAATCTCTCCCCGGCTGGTATAGGATGCTGATCTTGGTCAGAAGCACGGGTCTTAAGACGGCCATCAATGCCATATTGACAGACCGCCAGGGAGAGAACAGGCAAGATCTGGCGCCGGGTGGTCCTACAGCCCAAGCTGGTAGCCAGATCAGGTTGCCATTTCAGCCAGCCTTTCCAGCGCTTCCCTCCACCGCTGCCGCATCAACTCCCGCTCTTCCAGGCTGGACAGCCGTTCCTGGTGAAACCTGACCGAGGCCTTTTCGCGCGCCGGTGTGCCCGCCGGCGTGATGGTAACCTGCAGCGTGGATGGACCCGCCAGTTCCGGGCTGTGCCAGGTAAGCCTCACCCGCTGACCAGCCAATACCGAGCGGACTTCGCCCCATATCCCTTCGCCGGTCTGGTACTGCGCTCCCCGCTCGAGTTCCAGGTTGTCCACCTTTCCCAGCCATGCCGCCAGCCCCGGACCCTCCATTACCAAACACCAGGCTATATCGGGGGGAATGGGCAAGGTCTTCTGGACGCCAATCTGGTAGCCTCCTGCGGAGGTCTGGCCAACAACCCGCAGCCCCCGGGCCTGTTCGTATCCTATGGCCACCGACTGCTGCCACCAGCCATTGGATAGACCGCCCGGCCCTGCAAGTAGAGCAACAATCCCCTTGTGGTCCAGTTCCCGCGCGCACAGATCATCCAGGAAGCGCAGCCAGGCGTTCCAGTCCTGGCCCGTTCCCCTGTCCACCGCCTCGTCGGACATACCGTTCAGGTTCTGAACTTCTGCTGCCAAGGTTGCCTCCACCACGCGGGTTCGACGATATACTATAGGCCACACTGGAAGATTGGGCACTTCCCTGCACGATCCGGGTCTTGGTCTGCTCTTTGACCCTGTCGGCGGCCCAAGTCCACAATCCCTCATCAACTGGAAGGAGAAAAGTGATGCCTGAGAACAAGCGAATGACCACCCGACTCAAGGAATTGTTTGAACGCCCGGAAATCTTCGTCCTGGCCGGCGGAATGAACGCCATGGGCGCCAGGATGGCGGAAGTAGCCGGATACGAAGCCTTCTACATGTCCGGGGGCAACACCTCGGCCCAGCTTATGGGCCTCACCGAGGGAGGCACCAGTATGCGGGACATGGTGGACAATGCCCGGCGCATCGTCAACACGGTGGATATCCCCGTCTTCTGCGACATGGACACCGGCTACGGGGACGCTATCCAGGTCTACGATACCGTGAAGGAATACATCCGGGCCGGTATCGCCGGCGCCCACCTGGAGGATCAGACCTACCCGCCCAAGTCCGGCCCCCGCCGCCGCTGTGTGTCCATTGAGGAGATGGTGGGCAAGCTCCGGGCCGCCATGGACGCCAAGATGGAGTTCGACCCGGACTTCGTCATAGTGGCCCGGTGCGACTTCGGCGGCGTCCCCGGCGCCACCTTCGAGGGAGTTATGGAGCGCTGCCTGGCCTACAAGAGCCAGGCAAACGCCGACGTTATCTGTCCCGCCATCCAGTCCTGGGAGGAAAACGTGGAGGCAATCCGCCGCATTCCCGGGCCGGTACTGCCCCTCTTCATCCACGGCAGCCAGACCCACCCAACCCTGCAGGAACTGCAGGAGGCGGGGGCTGCCGCTGCCTGGTACCCGGCCCTGACCACCATGGCCGGCCTCCAGGCGTCCTGGGACTTTCTGCACGATTTCCAGGAACGCGGCACCGAGGCCATCGACGAGTTCCTCGCCACGGCCGCCCAGAGCAATTGGGGCGTCGCCAACAACGGCAACATCCTGGGGGCGCAGCGCATCCGGGAGATGGAGGACAAATACCTGCCGTGATCGCGGTCTAAGGAAGGGGTGATATTTTCCCAATGCCGCCATACCGGCGAAAGCCGGTATCCAGGGCTTCGCGCGAATTAAACGGTAACGATCATTTGCTCGCCGCCCGCATCGCCGCCAGCCCCTTGGCCAGGCCGTGGGATTCCAGCCCCAGCCTCCGCATGGTCTGTTCGCAGTCCAGCCCTAGCCGGTCGGGATTGTCGGTGGCGCCTTCGGCCGGCATCACCAGCCCCTGGTCCAGGCCAAACTCGGCGGCCACAGCCCGGGCAAAGTCATACATGCTGACCCAATCGCTGCCCGCTAAGTGGTGGATGCCGGGCTGAAACTCCTCCACCAGCCGTGTTATGCCGTCCACCAGGTGTTCCACGTAGACCGGGCTTCGCATTACCCCGGTCCCGCCGTGGTATGCCTCTCCCCTTCGCAGCCGCTCAACCAGCATGGGTACGAAATTCCGGCGACCGGGCCAGGGCCACCCGTAAACAATACTGGTGCGCAGGCTGGCCCCGTAGGCGTCCAACTTGGCAACGGCCTGCTCCGCCGCCCGCTTCGTGCGGCCATAATGTGTTGTAGGGTTGGCTGCGTCGTCCTCGCGGTAGAAGCCTTGTCTCCCGTCAAAGACGTACTCGGTGGACACGAACAGCAGACGCGCCCCGCCGGACAGGCACAGCTTGACTATCTCCGACGTTGCTCCAACATTTACCGCGGTGGCAGTCTCCTGTTCCCTTTCGCACCTGCCCACGTCAGCCATGGCAGCCAGGTGGACCACCACGTCGGGCCGGATCATGCCGAACACCTTGTCCAGCGCCACCGGATCGGTCAGTTCAACCTGGTACCAATGGTTGCGGTCGTCTCCGGCCGGGCGGGAACGAAAGGTGCAGTATGTTTCTACCCCAGCCAGGGTATCCAGCCGCCGCACCAGGTAGCGGCCGATAAACCCGCTGGCCCCGATTACCAGGACACGCAAAGCTACCTGCTGCCAGCGGACCGCCCGCCGTCCACCATGTACACCCCTCCGGTGCAGAAACTGCTGTCGTCGCTGCCCAGGAACAGCATCATTCTGGCCACCTCCTCCGGGTTGCCGTACCGCCGCAGGGGTATACGATCGGCATAGGACCGCTTCATCGTGTCCACGGTGATGGTACTGTCGTCCAGGGCGGCGGCCCGCTGCTCCTCGATGGAGCGCATCATGCGGGTCTCGATGGGCGCGGGATTTACCGTGTTGACCCGTATTCCGTGGGGCGCGCACTCCAGCGCCGCGCACCGCATCATTCCAATCACCGCGTGCTTGCTGGTGTTGTAGGCGGACATCTCCGCCGCTCCCCCAATGCCGGCGGTGGACGACGTGATAACTATGCTGCCGCCGCCCCGTTCCTGCATGGCGGGAACGGCGTACTTGATTCCCAGCCACACGCCCCGGACGTTGACCGCCATTACCCGGTCGAACACGTCAATGGGATACTCCGGTATGGTCGACAGCGTCCCCTCAATACCCGCGTTGGCCAGCAGTATATCTATGCCGCCCCACCTGCTCTTGGCAGCTTCGATGTAGGCCTGGGTTTGGTCAGGCTGAGTAACGTCGGCGGTGGTGTAGCTGGCCCGGTCCTCACCGATATCGGCGACCAGTTCACGCAGCGTATCTTCGCCCAAATCCACCAGCGCCACCCGCGCTCCCTCCTCGGCAAAAAGCCGCGCCGCCTCGCGGCCTATTCCACCCGTTGCCCCCGTGATTACCGCAACTTTTCCATCCAGGCGAGCCATGTCAAACCTCCCTGCCCCTTTTGCTCTCTTGGGCCTGTTGCCACCCGTTTTACCATCCGGCCCCCCGCAAGGCAAGGGCCGGCGGGTAGTGGCATATGCGCATTAATCTATCGGCGGACATCGATCTCGCCCCCGCTTTTGTACGGCGCTGGTGAATATACGGCCCCCAGCCAAGTACGCCGGCCCGCTACGGGTTTCGCTGGCTTCCGTGCTATAATCGCTGAAAATCTTCGGATTGGCCCCAGCCGGCCCGAACCCCAATACGGAACCCCATCTGTATCGGAGGCAGTAACATGGGCTTGAAGAAGCTGCTTTTGAAACCCCTTTCCGGCTACCCCGGCGGTTACAAACATATGCGGCGCGGTACCCAGGGCTTTGACCAGACGCCGCCTTTCCGCGTGCCCGAAGACCCCGACGACCGCCGCAGCCGAATGCCCCCTCTGGGCTTTCGCGAATACTGGTACCCGGCCCTTCCCGACAAGGCTGTCAAAAAGGACAAGCCCGAGGTACTGCGGATGCTGGGCACTGACGTGGTCTTTTTCCGCGACCAGAACGACGAGGTGCAGGCCTTGCTGGACTGGTGTCCCCACCGCTCGGTGTACCTGTCTATGGGTCGCTGTTACTTCGAAGGCTTCGTAACCTGCCCCTACCACGGCGCCACCTTTGACGGCGACGGCAACTGCGTGGCCTTCCTTACGGAGGGGCCCGATTCCAAGATGGTCGGCGCCCCGGGGATGAAGGCCCGCAAGTTCCCCACCGCTACCATCAAGGGCCTGGTCTTCGTCTGGATGGGCGACGGGGAGCCCGTGGATCCCCAGGAAGACATTCCGCCGGAATTGTTCGAGGAGCACAACATCCACCGCCCGGTCTTCTCCATGTTCGACTGCAACTGGGTGCTGGTTCTGGAGAACACCATGGACGCCCACAACGCCTTCATGGTGCACCGCAATGCCATCCGCATCCTGAAGAGCCGCCTGGGCGGCCGACCCCGCACGCCCCTGGGCTACCGGGTCAACTTGGTCAACAACAAGAACGTCCACTACCAGCCGGGCCGGGGCAAGTCCAGCGTCGAACGGTACTACTACGACGAGGAAGGAAACATCCCCTACCAGATGTACTACCCCGGCGTGGACGGCGTCTGGCCCAAGTCCAGGTGGCGCCTGATGTGGACCTGGATCTTCGACCGCAAAGCCCGAAAGACCGGCCAGGCCCCTGGCCGGGTCCGACCGCCCCAGGCCGATACCCCCGGCGTCAACGAATGGAACGGCACCCGCCTTCCGGGAATGTCCCGCACCGGCGGCAACAACGCCTACTTCCGTAGCACCCGCTGGGCCGTGCCCGTGGAGGACGGCCTGACCCGCATGGTGTACCTGAACGTGGAACGTTACAGCAAGAAGCCCGGCGCCCTGCGCCGCCTGTGGAGTTCCGCCTCCTGGCCGTACCGCAACTGGGAGCTGAACTTTAACTTCCGCAACCAGGACTACGACGCGGAGAAGTACGTGCAGTACGACTTTCCCGAGTACCTGTCCTCCACCGACTCGGTGGTGGTGGCCATGCGCCGGCTCTTCGTGGAACACAACCGCGATGTGCAGCGCCGCCGCGCCCGGGAAGAGGAACTGCCCGAAAGGCCGGAGGAAACCCTGGCCGAGCAGATGGTCCGCGAGGGCGACGCCCGAGTAGCCCAATCCAGCGAAGCCTTCGACATCGACCGCCTCCAGGAGGAACTGCTGCGGCAGGTTTAGGCCGCTCCCGGGCCATTATCTTGTGCCAATAGTCCCCTTCGACTCTCCGGTCGGAGGGGATGTACTTTCAAGGGACTATGATGCAAGACCTGTTTGGAAACACATTGGGGAAGAACACTGAGGGGAGTACTCAGGCCGGATTTGCCCTGGACGATGGTTCGGGCCTGCGGGTCGTCGACGCTCGCTTTGTGGAGGAGACCAAATTCGATTGGGGGCTTTTCCAGGGCTTCGATTCCATTCGAGTCCTGACCTATTCCGCCAGCATCCCGGCCATAGTGAAGATGCTGGACGAGTTTCAGTTTGCGTCATTTGAATGCGTATTCGGCTGCGAGGCCACCCTCAGGGATATCAAGGATGTTCTCGCTTTCCAGAGAGTGGCTGTAGGCGATACCCGGGCCGCCATTATGGGACTGTCGGACCGCCGGCATGCCTACATTCTGTCAGAGGTCCAAGCGGGCAGAGCATCCTTCCGGGTCCTGCGCCAGCAGGTTGCCCACGCCAAGCTCTACCTCCTGGAAAACCGGGCTGACGGCCGGAACCGGGTGGTGGTAGGCTCGGCCAACCTGTCCTAAAGGGCCTTCTCCGGCACGCAGCCCGAAACCCTGGTCAAGTTCGACGATGACCCGGCTGCCTGGGCCCATTATTCCCGCATGTACCAGGCCATCAGGGACTCGGCTTCCGATGAAATACCTCTGCCTTCCGAACGAATCGTAACAGCCGAAATCGAGATTGAAGAAGTGCCTGCCGTTGCAGACCAGGCATCCACCCTGGTCATTGACCGCCCGGCGGACGAGGCAAGTGTTACCAGTTTTCCCATTCAGGTACAGCGCATTGAAAGGGTCGCCGCTGCCATTAGTCCCCACGTCGCGGCGGCGCCGCCGCCCTTCCGCAACGGAAAGCAGCAGATAACGCCCCAGGTGAAGCGGGAAATCAGCCGCATCAAGCTGGTGAAGTCCGCCGAAGATTCAGACAACCGGTACTTTACCATCAACCGCGCCGACGAGAAGGCAATCCTGTCCGGGGAAGAGTTTGCCCTTGAATGGATGCCCGAAAAGGTGGCAGCCGACGCCAGGCTGATGGTCGAATATTTCAACAATTACGACGGGGCCTTTGAGGGCGACGTGGCGCGCCTCCAGCGGGATTACTTCATCCTCTGGTCCTGGTTCTACTTTTCCCCCTTTATCTGCGACATGCGTTCCAGGGCCCTGCTGCTGGGCGCCGACGTGGTCCGCTATCCCTCCTTCGCCATCGTGTTCGGCAAGTCCAACTGCGGCAAGACCACGCTGGTGGATACCCTGATGACTTCCATGTTCGGCAGGGTTAACACGGTGGACAAGAGCAGCTTCACCGCTGGCCGTCTTCGCAGGTTGCAGCAGTCCTACAAACGTTTTCCTGTCGTGTTCGACGACATTGGGCGGCGCGCTTTCTCAAACCACGGCCGCGACATTATCAAGGACGAACTTCCCCCGCCCGTGGAGGAATACCCCGGGTTTGTCCTGTCCATGAATGCCGAACCCACCGCCTTTCCCGATGAGATCGTCAAGCGCAGCCTGATGATCTACACCACCACGGCATTGCCTCCCCACCAGGAGGAACTCAGGCAGCGATTGCACAGCCGCATCCAGGGTGTGCGAGAGGGTCTCACCGGGCACCTCTACCGCCGTTATCTCGTCGATACAATGGAACGTCTCAAGGAGGACAACCTGCCGCAGGACTGGCTCTCTCTATCCTCTGGCGTCTTGAGTGGGATACTGACCGAGTGCGGCGGTTACGCCAGCACGCCGCAATGGTGCCAGGCCCAGACCTGGCTGGGCTATGCGGAAAAGCGTTACGACCGTGTCCGGGCGCGACTGAACGACCTGCTCCGGCCCTCAGCCCTCATAAAGAAGGAAGGCGAGGCCCCAAACGGGTGGCTGATTGACGGGCAACGGGTGATCGTGCTGGAGCAGCGGGATGCCTTCGGCCGCCGCGGCTTTGACTGGGAGGACGTGCCTTCCACCCTGATTGACGAAGATGCCAGCGGCGGGTCAAGAACGGTCCTGCATCGCGCCAGCCTCGAAGGATTTCTGGGCAGGAATCTCTCTCCACGGCACAGGCTTTTCTTCTGGAAAAACGTCTAGCAGGCTGCCAAGCTGTCTTGATGGATAAGCAGGATATGCCCTTGGGGCTTGTCAAATCATTAGGAAATGGTCCTTCGACAGCCTCAAGGCGAAGGGAACTAAAGCCACCGTTCAAGGAATGCCAAATCAGCCAGCGGCGTTCAGACTTGGTTGGCTTGCAGCAAGTAGGGGCGGGTTTCAAACCCGCCCCCTTACCTGATGAGTCCAACTGAACCGTGTCGTCCCTTACTCATCAGCCTTCACCGGGAAGGCCCGCTTATGTACGGTGGCTAAGCCGAAAATCAGGGACGCCACCAGCGCCATGGCCGGCCCTGAGGGCCAGTTGGCATAGAAGGAAAGATACAGTCCCGCCACGGCCGAAACCACGCCGATAAAAGCGCCCAGCAGGATCACCCCGGTGAACCGGCGGGCCAGCAGATAGGCGGCGGCCGACGGTATGACCAGCATGGCCATCACCAGGACAATGCCGGCGGCGGACAGGCCTATGACAATCACTACGGCCAACAGGGCCAGCAACAGGTATTCGACCAGGGAGGTCTTCACGCCCGCCACCCGTGCGCCCAACGGGTCGAAGGTGGTGTAGACCAGGTGCCGGTGGAACAGGAAAACGCCCGCAGCCACCGCCGCGGTGAGGACCAGTGATATCAGGACGTCGGTTTGAGTTACGCCCAGCACCTGGCCCAACAGCAGGTCCTCGATGTTGACGGCGCGCCCGGGGTTCACGTCCACGCTGATGGAGAGAATTATCAGGCCCAGCGCAAACATGCCGGCGAAGACCACTCCAATGGAAGTGTCGTCGCTGATGCCCGTCTGGCGGCTGAGGAAACCCATCAGCATCGCAATGGCAATGCCGCCGGGGACGGCGGTGACGTAAGACGTGAAGCCCACCAGGGACGCCACGGCGACGGGAGCAACGATCGAATGGGCCAGGGCATCGGTCATGAAGGCCCGGCCCCGGGTGATGATGTAGGCGCCGACCACAGGCAGCAGGAACCCCACAAGGGCTGAAACGATCAGGGCCCGGAGCATGAAGGAGTACTGGAAGGGTCCAACAAAGAAATCAATCATGGGGCATGTGGGTTGCTATGTGGGTCTCGCCGCCGGCGTGGGTGTGGGCCAGCACCATGCCGTGGGCACCGTATAGTTCCTCCATCACCTCGGGCGTGAAGGCCTCCGCGGGCGGGCCATAGGCGCAGATGTGGCGGTTAATGCAGATAATCTGGTCGAAGCGCTCGGCCAGGTTGGTTAGATCGTGAGTGGCCAGCATCACCACTTTGCCCTCGTCGCGCAGCGACTGAAGCACCTGGATAATGCCCTCCTGTGCGCCAACATCCACCCCGCTGAAGGCCTCGTCCAGCAGGATGATGCTGGCTTCCTGGGCCAGGGCGCGGGCGATGAAGACCCGCTGCCGCTGCCCGCCGGAGTTCTCTTCAATCAGAGCATCACGGCGTTCCCACAGGCCCACCCGTTCCAGGCAGGCTCGGACAATCTCGCGATCTTTCCTGCCTTTCAACTTGAACAGGCCCAGGTGGCAGTAGCGGCCCATCATTACCACGTCGTAGACGGTGGCGGGGAACCGCAGGTTGATGTTGTCGCGCTGAGGGACGTAGGCCAGACCGCCGGTGCGACCTTCAATCCCGTGCAATTCCACCGTTCCCCTGGCCAGGGGCAGTGCGCCGACTATGGCTTCGAACAGGGTGCTTTTGCCGGCGCCATTTGGTCCAACGACTCCCACCAGGTTGCCCGGCCCTATGTGGAAGTTGACGTTGAAAAGGGCGCGGAAGCCGTCCCGTTCCACGGTAACGTCGGAAACTGTTATGGCTGGCTGGGTCTTCACAGGCGGTTCTCCAAGGTCAGGCTGCGCCGGCTCTTGGCGCCTGCAATCTCGGGGGTCCTGCTCATGCGCCGGCGACTAAAATAAGGCCCATAACAGGGATTAAAACTCCATATTATGGGCATATTGGTAGGCCCAGCAGGCAAGGCATTGTTGCCTGCCTGCAATTGATTATACATAGAATGACAGGTTGCATCAAAGAAAGAGAGGGGCAACTACGCCTCATATCAGGCGGGCAACCGTGAAGGAGGGAAGGATTACTTGACGTATAGAGCAGAAAGACTCGGGTGCTGCCGGAGTGCGGATTTGGTGAAACTGCAACTGTAAGAGAATACCTCACTTAACCGAGCAGTTGACGGTGGATATCGCGGTTGCTAATATCAGCCTTAAGGGAGCCTGCTGGGGCCAAATTCGGGGCAGGCAATGTGAAAAGTGCAATGACGTCGCCACTGACTACTCGCACTGAAATAATGTCCATCCTGGAAAACCGGGGTTACCGGGCCACTGCTCCCAGGCGGGCCATTATCGAGTTGCTTGAAGGGAAAAGGGAAGGGTTCACCGCCGAAGAAATCAGCAACGAGCTTCCGCAGGTCGGCCGGGCCACCGTCTTCAGGACCGTCAAGCTGCTGCTGAATGCGGGGGTGCTGTGCCGGCTGAACATGCTGGACGGCGCCCCCAGGTACAGCCTGTCCAGCGTGGAGCACCACCACCACACCATCTGCGTGAAATGCGGCAATGTGGGCGAGTTCCGCGCCACCAACATCGAAAACCTGATGCGGGCCCTGAGTGAACAGATCCCCGGTGAAATAGTGGGGCACAGGTTCGAGTTCTACGTCAACTGCGAGACCTGCCTGAAGGGGTAGCCACCGGATTCCCCTCCCACTGTTCGCGCCGGCGCACGAGTTCGTCGGGACAGACAAGTCTGTGGTCGGCAAAACACCTCCTGAACAGTTATCGGGCTGCCATTTGGCAGCCCGATAAGCTCTGTCCCTCGGCAATTGCCCGCTGATGCCCTAATTTCGGCCTACGGCCAGGGCCCCCACCGCTACCGATGGTAGACGTACCGGCAGTTCCTCCCAGGTTACGCCCCGGTCGGCGCTCTGGTAGAGTTGGCCCCCGTCGGCGCCGGCATAAACCCGGTTGGGTTCCGACGGGTCCCATTCAAAGGCCACGACCATCTCCGCGGGCTCGGTGCCCTGCCCCACATTGTCCACCAGCTGCCAGCTGTCGCCGCCGTTGGTGGAGCGGTAGAACAGGGGATTGAGCCGCCGCGCGTTCTCCGAGACCGTTACCAGCACCAAGCTGGCGTCGTCGGGAGCCGGAGCGATGTGGAGCGTGTACCGGCGGTCGAGACCGTCGTTAATCAGCTCCCAGTTGCTGCCCCCGTCGCTGGAACGGTACGGGGCCCGGGCGGTGGCGACGTAGACGCTGCCGGGCCGGTCGTCGCTAAGGGCCACGCAGTGAATGTCGTCGTTGAGTCCCGGCAGTTGCTGCCAGCTCCGACCCCCGTCGCCGGAACGGACCATCCCGCCCACCTCGATGCCGGCGTAAAGCCGGTCGGGGTCGTCGGGGGCAACCCGCAGGTCCCGCACGTGGGATTCGCGGGTGGGGGCGTGAAAGCTCCAGTCCACCGATTCGGGCACCTGGGTGAAGCCTTCCAGTTCGACCCAGGTATCGCCGCCGTCTTCGGAGTGGTACACCGTAGCCGGCTCGCTGCCCACCAGGAGGGTGTCTCCCTGGGTGGGGTGGGCCAGCACGCTGTGAGCGTAGTCTGAAGGATAAGAGTCCAGGTGAGTCCAGGTCTTCCCCCCGTCATCCGTGCGGTAGACGCCCGCCTCGTAAGCTGCCAGGTAGGCCCTGCTGGGATTTACGGGGCTGGCCGCCAGCCTCGCCGCAGCGTGGGGCAGGGAAGTGACCGGACCCTGCCGCCACGACTTTCCGCCGTCATCGCTGGTGACGGCACAGACACCGTCGTGCATGCCGACGTAGATGGTCTTTTCTGCGCTCATATTTCTTCTCCTGCTGCCGATTTGGTTTATGCCTGGATTATAAGGCAACCGGAACCAAAAAGAAGGGTCGGACTATTGAGGAAAAACCTATTCTATTGAGTTCTCAATAGAACTCAGCCAATCAGGAATGCAAACGGCGACCACTGGTAAGTTAAATTGCCCGAAAACTAAGGGAATGCCCTCAACCCTTGCCCTTTCCCGTTAAGGAGAGGGGAGAGACTACTCCGCAAGAGGGTGGGAGGTGATTATTTCTTCAATGTCAGCGCAAGCAACGTGGAAGCAGACGCCATCAGGGAAGATCACCCCTCACCCAGCGGGTGAGGGGCCGGAGTTGAGGGACAACTCCTCAACTGTGAAAGGTTCCTGGCAAATGCGCGCAATAAACATTCTTACAAAAGGGTGTATACTTGCCCTTTAACTCCAAAGCTGGCGGTAACGATGGCGGCAGAAGGCGCAACGAGAGAGCGGAAACCGGTATTCTATGGCTGGTATATCGTTGCCACCTGCATTTTCGTGGCCTTTGTAACCAACGGGGCCCGCAACAGCTTCGGCATCTTCGTTCTCCCCATGAGCGAAGAGTTCGAGTGGAGCCGGGGGACAATTTCCTTTGCCGCGGCCCTGGGTTTCCTGGTTAACGGCATCACCCAACCCTTCATGGGCCAGTTGCTGGACCGGTTCGGCGGTCGCAGGATCATTGTGGCCAGCATCGCCGTCTTTGGCGTGGCTACCGTGGCGTTGAGCCTCACCTTCCACTACCTTTTCCTCATTTTCATGTTCGGCGTGGTCTCGTCCATCGCCCTCAGCGGAATGTCCCTGAACAACACCGGAACCCTGCTTTCCCGCTGGTTCCGTCGGCGGCGTGCCACGGTGGTGGGCCTCAACGCGGCCGGTCTGTCGGCCGGCGGCCTCCTTCTGGTCCCCCTGGGTATGTACCTGCTCCAGTCCACCAACTGGCGGATAACCTGGATCGCCTTCGGCGTGGCCGTGCTGGCCCTGTCGGTGCCGCTGGCCTTCTTCTTCCTGAAGGATGACCCCAAGGATATGGGTCTGAGCCCGGACGGTGACGAAGACCCGGTGGGTAATTCGTCCGGATCCGGCATAAACCGGATAGCCGGAATGCTGGACACGGATCGGTGGGCCGAGTGCTTCCGCTCTATGCCTTTCTGGCAGATGACCATTGCCTACTTTGCCTGCGGTTACACCACTGCGGTGCTGTCCGTGCACTTCCTCCCCTTTGCGAACTCATTAGGCCTCACAGAACAATCTGAAGTCTCAGTATTATGGTTCCAGATGAATGGGGCCTTGTTGGCTTCTTTCATCTTTGCCCTGATGATGGGACTGAACGTGGTGGGCAGCATCGGCGCGGGCATCCTGTCTGACAAGTTCAGCCGGAAGAACATGCTGGCGATAGTCTACTTTGTACGGGGTTCGGCTTACATGCTCATGCTGGCCGGGGTTGAATTCCTGGGCTTGGGCGCCGGAGCGTTGCTTATCTTTGCCATCGTGGCCGGGGTTTCCTGGATTGCCACGGCGCCGCTGACCACCGCGCTGATTGCCGACGTTTACGGCGTGCGGGCCCTCGGCACCATATCCGGCGTGGCCTTCATGATCCACGCTCTTGGCAGTTTTATCAGCATCTGGGCCGCGGGGGAACTGTTTGACCTGACCGGTTCCTATACGGTCCCCTTCCTGATAGCGGGTCTGATGTTGTTCCCGGCTTCGGTGTTCGCCTTTTCGATCAAGGAAAAGAAGTACTCATCCCGATACCAGGCTGTTGAGCCGGCGGTCATGCCGGCGGCCGGCGACTAGCCCCGGGGTTTCCTGCCGGCGGGCTTTAGCTGACGGGGGCTTGCGATGATTGGCACGGGCCTGTGGATGCCGGTCAATTGGCTGGGGTGCGAATTGGCTTCCCTCCTGCTGGGGATGGCCATCCATCACGACGACATCGTCGACCCGGCTTTTCTGGCGTGGCTGAAAGCCCGGCTGGACCACATTATCACGCTGGACCCGTGGGTGCTGGTGGTGATATTGACGGCCATAGTGCTGGCGATTCCGGCCGGAATAGTTGGGTTCTATATATACCAGCAGTGGCGGGTCAACTACTCCTGAGCAGGGGGGAAGCGGGAGCTTCCTTGAATCGGGCGACCGATATGGAAAGCAAAAAACCAGGGGCGGAGGCTAAACTCCGTCCCTGGCTTTTCGATTTCGGACTCTGCTTGGAATTAACCGGGATTGTGCTTGTCTACCAAAGGAGCCACGCGAGGATCAACGTTGCCGATGGGCTGGCCTGCATCGACTCGGGCGACCGCCAAATGGGCATCCCTCTGAATTTCCTCCCATTCCGGTTCCAGTTCGTACTCGTCTCGCAATTCGTCGAACAGCGCGGTAAGCGCATTCTGATCAAACATGATATTTAACCCTGATACCTCCTCCTTAGTATCGTGCTAAAACGTACCCTAGTCTAGCCATTTTTGGCAGGGCTGGCAAGCGTGTAGACGGGCAGATTGGCGCCTCTGGCGGAACCGGTCCTGGCCCAACTTGCCAGGTGGCGGAAATTGGTCTGGTTCCACCTGGTTTCTTGCCCAACCGGAACCTCTCAGGGCGGCGGTCGAGGGGCGTTGGACCACTCCGGTTCGCCGGATATACATTGGAAAACTAGGCATAATTATTTGAGAGTGACCCTGAATTGACACACCCGAATTGGAGGACGATTCTTGACTGTACGAATTCACCGATTTATGGTCCCAATATTCGCACTGTTTTCGGTTGGAATAATGGCCGCCTGCACCTCTCCCGAGCCTACTGCAGTCCCCGCCGCTCCCACACCCGACATTGAGGCAACCGTAGAGGCACGGGTACAGGAAGCGATGGCCGGCGCGGAAGCCGGGAGTGGCCGGCTGGAAAGGATACGCTCCAGGGGCGTCCTGGTTTGCGCCGGCAACGATTCTCTGGCGGGCTTCGGCTCTCTCCAGGCAGATGGCAATATCCGCGGTTTCGACATTGACCTGTGCCGTGCCGTGGCCGCCGCCGTACTGGGTAACCCGGACGCTATCGAGTTGCGCCCCACCACCGCCGCTGAGCGAGGCCCCGTGATGCAGTCCGGTGAAATAGACATGATGTCCCGCAACACGACCTGGACCAGTTCACGGGATGTCCAATGGGGCAACTTCGCCCAGACCATGTTCTACGACGGCCAGGGTTTTATGACTCCCGTCAGCATGGGCGTGTCCTCCATCTCCGAACTCCAGGACGCCACTATTTGCGTGCAGCAGGGCACCACCACCGAGTTGAACCTGCAGGATTTCAGTAACCAGAATGAGATGAACTTCTCAATCGTTACCTTCCCGGACAACATCAGCACCGACGAGGCTTACACCAACGGTCAATGCGACTCCCTTACGACCGACCGCTCCGGGTTGGTCAGCACTCGCCAGGGCCTGCCCAACCCAGACGACCACACCATCCTGCCAGGCACAATTTCCGAAGAGCCCCTTGGCCCAGTTGTACCCAGCGGCGATGACCAGTGGTACGACATCGTAAAGTTGGTTATGGCCATCCTGATTTACGCCGAGGCTTTTGGAATTACGTCCGACAATGTACCCACCGCAGCCACGGGTAACACCCCGGTAGACCGGTTGCTGGGGCTGGAGGGAGCCTACGGCCAGGAGGAGGCCGGGTTGAGCGTGACCGTGGCACAGGATGTCATCAAGGCAGTGGGCAATTACGGTGAAATCTACGAGCGGCACCTGGCGCCCCTGGGCATTGCCCGCGAGGGCAGCCGCAACGCCCTGTGGAGCGCCGCCCCCTGCGTCGACTGCCCCAAGGGCGGGCAGATTTACGCGGCGCCCCTGCGGTAATGTCATACTAACTTTTCGTACACCAGGGCTGTCCCACTCGGGGCAGCCCGTCTTGTTTGGTAGGCAGGTTTCTACACTTTTCTCTCCGTTCGGGGGGGACCATGAAATCATAACTTCCGCAATGGATCGTTGTTTCGTTACCAGCGACAGGGCCACGGTAGTATAATGGCGCATAGCCCTGCATACTGTGTCTTGCCGCTGGAGTTAGCTTTTCGCATATTTGCCCAGGTAATCAATCAGTAGTCGGTCAATTTGCAGCCAACCACCCCAATTCGGTATTCTTTTCATTTCATCCAGCAGATGGAGTCCCGGTCCTTCCCTGACGGTTTGGCGGAAAGGATCTTTAAATACGCCGACGCACGATATTTTGACTTGCTGCACAATAACCTGGTCGCCGTTAAGCGAGAAGACTACCTCGGAGTGACACGGGACGTTTCTTTAGCTCTTGTTGCCCTGGAAGATGCCACAGTGTTCCTTACCATTTACCCTTTGAAGGAAGGCCAGCAGGGACGCAGATTGCAGGCTGGCAGGTGGGTGCGATATGACCCTGAAACTTTACTATGACGCAGAGTTCGACATTCTCCACTTGGCGCAAGATGGGATAGAGGACGAAGTGGTAGAAATTCACCCCGGGATAACCCTGGAGTTGGACTGCGAGGGAGCCCTCATCGGCATCGAAGTGCTGGGAGCCTCAACTCTATTGAAAGATTCGCTGCTCCAATTCGTAAAGTTGGCCAATAGGAGTCCAGTGGAGCTGACAATGGACATGAATGAAATTGACGCCCTATTGCGCCCGCGGGACGGTAAAGGTTGCCGGGAGTACTTTGACTCTTTCGCCGAGCATGACTCCACGCAACTTTCAGACTCCGAGGCGCTGATAAGCGTGCGGCAGACTTTCGCCGCAGTGTGGAAACAGACGGCCCATATAACGCCATCTTACTGATAGAGCGCAAGTAGGTGCCTTGTAGCGCCCCGAGAAACTTGCCCCACAATTTCTCTATCCCATAAGGAGCTACACCATGCAGATCGGAGCGCACGTCTCGTCCGCCGGCGGCATCAGCAAGTCCATTGACCGAGGCCTGGAAATCGGCTGCGAGGCCATCCAGATTTTCGGCTCCTCCGCCCGAACCTGGGCCTTCAAGCATCCTCCAGAAAAGGAGATTGCAGCATTCAAAGAGCGGAGGGCGGAAGGAGGCATGGGCGCCGTCTTTTTTCACGCCATTTACCTCATAAACCTGGGCAGCCCCAACCCGGAACTGGTGGAAAAGGGCGTGCAGTCGCTGGTCAATTACATGACCCTGGCGGCCGACATTGAGGCCGAGGGCGTCATCTTCCACCCGGGCAGCCACAAGGGCCAGGGCTATGAGCAGGTGTTTGACCAGGCCGTGGCCGCCATCAAGCGGGTGCTGGACAATACGCCGGAGGGCCCCTACCTGTGCTTGGAAAATATGGCGGGCATGGGCCAGCACATCGGCGCCAAATTCGAGGAATTGGGCGGCATCCTGCAGGCGGTGGACAACCCACGCCTCCGCATCTGCCTGGATACCCAGCACAGCTTTGCGGCCGGCTACGACCTGACCACCATTGAAGGGGTCGAGAGCATGATCGCCCAGTTTGACGAGGCCATCGGCGCCGACAAGCTGGCGGCAGTCCACGCCAACGATTCCAAGCAACTGTGCGGCTCGGGAGTGGACCGGCACGACAATATTGGCGAGGGCTACATCGGTGAGCAGGGGTTCGCCTGCATCATGGGCAACCCGGCCTTCAAGGACGTTCCCTTCTTCCTGGAAGTCCCCGGCTTTGAAGGGGATGGGCCGGACCAGCAGAACATAGATATTCTGAAGCGGATCAGAACGGAAGTCGGCCTGTAGTTTCTCTGCGAAATGATGCGAAGACTCATGAGGCAGGTATGGCGCTCTATATTTCCCATTCCTGCTTCGCGAAACTCAGTTGCTAAATCGGACATGGTACTTGGTCAACATCAGTTACTCTGAATTTGTGCGGCTGGTGCGGCGTGCCTACCGACGACTGCCAGCGCACGTACTGGACGCCCTGGAGAATGTGGACATCACCGTGGAGGAATGGCCCGGGCCCAACGAGGAGGAGTTGCTGGAGGACGGAGGCACCCTCTTCGGTCTCTACTACGGTGTCCCGTTGACTGACCGGGAAGGCGGGGCGCCCGTCCTCCCCGATCGCATAACCCTTTACCGCCAGCCCATACTGGAAAGCTGTCAGACCCGCCGTGACGTGGTCCGCGAAATCCGCATTACCCTCTGGCACGAAGTGGGGCACTACCTGGGCATGGACGAAGACGACCTGCATCGTCTCGGCTATGGTTAGGGGCCCATACATGGATGACCAGGATAGACAGGATGACGAACCTCCCAGCGCAGATCAATTGGAACCGTAGACAGCAAAGTCCCGTATATCCTGTGCTTCCGTGCTAAATTCCCTGGGGAAACTCATCGGCCTGGGCTTTGGAACCGGCCTCTCTCCGATTGCCCCCGGCACCGCTGGAAGCCTGGCCGCGGTCGTCATCTACTACCTTCTCTACCTGGTCGCGGGGGGTATCGCCCCTTACATCTTGGCGGCGTTGATTGTGGTGGGCACGCCCCTTGGCATCTGGGCCGCTGGACTGCTGGTGACGGAGGCTGATCCCGACCCCGGCCGGGCGGTATGGGACGAGTTTGTGGGGATGTGGATAACGTGCCTGTTCCTGCCAGTGACTATTCCGTGGCTGGCCGCCGCCTTCTTCACCTTTCGAGTCTTTGATGTTATCAAGCCCTGGCCGGCCCGTCGCCTGGAAAGCTGGCACGGGGGTCTGGGCATCATGGCGGATGATGTGGCGGCAGGGGCGTATGGCGCCGCTCTCCTGGTAATCATACATCTGGTCCTGGCCTGGCAGTTTCCGGGCTAAAAGAGCATCCCGTCGCACCTGAGCGGGTCAAGCCCTTCGTCAATGTTCGTGCCTGTGGTCTTGCCGAGCTCAACCGGCAACTAATAGGCAGTCTCGCAACAGCGGCAGAGTTTCAATTCCGGTGGTTTGGTGGGGGAAAAGGTAGGGGCAGACCTGTGTGTCTGCTCCGGCCCCTCAGCAACACCACCTTGATCGGAAGGCAGTCTCGCAACAGCATTCAGATTGCCGCTCAATCTGCCCTCATGTTATACTCCATAAAATTCTGCGATAGCAGTTACAAGGACAGTGTTTATGGTACAGTCAGCTGAGCGTCCTGCCGAACAGGCCCCCGTGGCGACCCCTCCCCCCGCTCCCCAGCGCGAACCCCTGACCATGAAGTCTCTGCTTGAGGCCGGTGTCCACTTCGGCCACCAGACCCGCCGCTGGAACCCGCGCATGAAGCGGTACATTTTCACCCAGCGCAACGGGATCCACATCATCGACCTGCAGCAGACCCTGGGGCTGATGAACGAGGCCTACCGGGCCATGGTTCAGGTGGCGGCCGAGGGCGGCAACGTGCTGTTCGTGGGCACCAAGAAACAGGCCCAGGAAGTGATGCAGAGCGAGGCCGAACGCTGCGGCATGTGGTACATCAACCAGCGCTGGCTGGGCGGCACGCTCACCAACTTCCAGACCATCCGCACCCGCATCAACTACATGATCGAGTTGCAGCAGAAGCGGGACCAGGGATATTTCCGGGTGTTGCCCAAGAAGGAGGGCCTGAAGCTGGAGGAAACCCTGGCCAAGCTGGAAAAGTACTTCCTCGGCATTCGCAACATGACCACCCTGCCCCAGGCCATGTTCATCATTGACATCTGCAAGGAAGATATCTGTGTCGCCGAGGCGCGGCGCATGGGTATTCCCATATTCGCCATCGTGGACACTGACACCAACCCGGATCTGGTCAGCCACCCCATCCCCGGCAACGACGATGCGGTGCGTTCCATTCGCCTGGTTACCGGCCGCCTGGCCAACGCTATCCTGGAGGGCAAGGCGGAACGCGAGGCGATGATGGCTGAACAGCGCGCCCTGGCGGAAGCTGCCGCCCAGGCCGAGGCTGATGCCCTGGCCGCCGAAGCCGGCGAGGAACTTTCCGACGAGGAAGCTGAGCACGTGGCCCTGGCTTCCATGCCCCTGGACGACCTTGCCCAGTTGATGGAACAAGGCAACCGGGGCGGAGATGGAGGGGAAGAAGCCGCGGGCTGAGGAAGCCGGTAGCTTAAACGTCGCGCCCCACTTGGAAGGGAGCTAATCAGCAGATTTATCGGCAAGTACTGGATAGCGTACTATATATCCTATCTGGTAGGAATCGCTGTCCTGATCGGATTGAACTGGTACTCTCCCAGGTGGAATGAAGACTGGCTAGCCTTGCTAGCCGATATACTGAGCGCGGCGATGGGTATATCCATCGCGTTGACTATCCTGGCCGAATTGGTGGGTCGCATGGTGTTGTTGATTCCTGATGCTGTTAAAGGCATTAGAGAAAAAGAAAAAAGAGACCAGAAGAAGCGTCGGAAAGAGGCATACGAGCGGTTTGGAGTAGAAGTAAATGGTGTACTAATGCTTCCTAACACATCTGAAGTAGAGGCTTTCCTGAATGGAGAAGAGTCTGCTCCCGACGCTTCGCATTGATTCATAGAGATATGTTTCCTTCAAACTTAAGCCGGATATGCTCTATATTCCAGGGCTGACCAATGGGACACCGCGCTGCGAGGTTTACGGGCGCGACTGAGGAAGAGTATTCACGACACGGAGGAGATCCTTGCTAGCAACTGTTGAAGAAATCCGGACCCTGCGCGACCAAACCGGGGCCGGAATCATGGATTGTAAACAGGCCCTTGAAGCCAACGACAACGATATGAACAAGGCCGCCGAGGCCCTGCGCCAGAAGGGATTCGCCCGGGCTGCTCGGCGGGCCGACCGCGAGACCACAGAGGGAGTCATCGAGGCCTACATCCACACCGGCGGCCGGGTAGGCGCCCTAGTGGAACTGGGTTGCGAGACGGACTTCGTGGCCCGCAACGAAGAGTTCAAGCAGGTGGCCCACGACATCGCCATGCAGGTGGCGGCCATGGGGCCGGTGTATATCAGCGAGAACAACAAGGAAGAGGGCGACGACCGTTCCGCCAGCGAAGTTTGCCTGCTGCAGCAGACGTTTATTAAGGACAGTTCCCGGGTCGTGGGCGATATCGTCCAGGAACTGGCCGCCAAGGTCGGTGAGAACGTGCGCGTGGTGCGGTTCAGCCGCCTGGCCCTTGAGGAATAAGAACCCCTTAGCCTATGGTAGCGCCAAAATACCACCGGGTACTGCTCAAGATCAGTGGCGAATCCCTTAAGGGTTCCGCCACTACCGGTATCGACCCCGAGGCGGTCAATTACATGGCCCAGCAGATCGGGGAAGTTCATCGTATGGGTATTGAGCTTGCCATTGTCATTGGTGGCGGCAATATCTGGCGGGGGGGACAGGCCGAGCGGTGGGGTATGGACCGGGCCACCGCCGATTACTCCGGCATGTTGGCCACCATCATCAACGCCCTGGCGTTGCAGGATGCTCTGGAAAAGCGGGGCATCATCACCCGTACCCAGAGCGCTCTGCAAATCCAGGCAGTGGCGGAACCGTACATACGCCGCCGCGCCATCAGGCACCTGGAAAAGGGCCGCGTGGTCATCTTCTCCGCGGGCACGGGCAATCCCTTTATGACCACGGACACTGCGTCGGCCCTGCGTGCCCTGGAAATTGGCGCCGAGGTGCTGCTGATGGCCAAGAACAACGTGGATGGCGTCTATGACTCCAACCCGCACATGAATCCCGAGGCCAAGCGGTTCGCCAATCTGGATTACCTCGACGCGCTGAACCGGCGCCTGGAAATAATGGACTCCACCGCCGTCTCCCTTTGCATGGAGAACAATCTGCCCATAGTGGTCTTCAATATCTTCGAACAGGACAGCATGCAGAGCATTCTTACCGGCGATACGGTAGGCACCACTATCACCTCATCCGATTAAGGGGCCGGTTGGACCAGGCCGGAGACTAAGTCGGAGGGGCGGTCACTGCTTGCCGCCAGCATAATCAGGGAGACTTGCAGCACCCGGAACCCTCGATCATGTTACTCAATGGGAGGGACCCATAATGGTAGAACAGGACAACAACGCCGAAACCCAGTTGACACCGGAAGAGGTCTTGTCGGACGTGGAGCGCAGGATGAACCGGTCAATGGAGGCCCTGGAAAGGGAGCTTGCCACCCTGCGTACCGGCCGCGCCACTCCTTCCCTGGTGGAAAATTTAAACGTGGACTATTACGGTTCTCCCACTCCCCTGAAACAGATTGCTTCCATTTCTGCGCCCGACGCACGGGCGATTATGATCCAGCCATGGGACAGACAGGCTCTGCGGGATATTGAGCGCAGCCTGATGCAGTCCGAAATGGGGTTCAACCCTTCCAACGACGGCAACATCATCACCGTGCCCATTCCGCCGCTAAACCAGGAACGTCGTCAGGAACTGGTGCGGCTGCTGAAACGAAAAATCGAAGAGGGCAAGGTGTCGGTCCGCAACGTACGCCGCGACGGCCTGGAATCCCTGCGCAAACTGGAACGGGACAAGGCAATCTCCCAGGATCAGAATCGACGCAGCCAGGACCAGTTGCAGAAAACTACGGACGGCTTCATCAAGGGTATGGACCAGGTTTCCACCGCTAAAGAAGCGGAGATCATGCAGGTTTAGCGCCCGGAACAGCCCATGAATGCCCCCATCGGTCCGGTCAACCTGACAGAACATTCCAGCTCCTCCGGAGAGACTCGTCCTCGCTCTCAGGATGAACCCCGCGACGCTGCTCCTCCTGCCCGGGTGCCACGCCACGTCGCAGTAATTATGGACGGCAACGGTCGCTGGGCGGAACAACGAGGCCTGCCCAGGCTGGCCGGACACCGGGAGGGTGTAAATGCCATCCCCAAAGTTGTCGACGCGTTGGCCCAGCGGGGAGTCCAGTTCCTGACCATCTACGCCTTTTCTACAGAGAACTGGTCACGGCCCACTTCGGAAGTCGAGGGCATAGTCCAGTTGCTGCACGAAACGCTGCAGCGGGAAACGGATCGGTTCAACCGGAAAAACGTCCGCGTGGTCCATATTGGCAATGCCGACCGGCTGTCGCCCGAAATACGGGATGCCGTGGAACGAATCCAGGAAGAGACAGGCGCAAATACAGGCCTGGTCCTGAACGTTGCCTTCGATTATGGCGGCCGCCAGGAAATTCTGGCCGCCGTCAGGGCATTGATCCGCGATGGCGTCACTCCCGACGAGGTTACGGAGGAGGCCTTGGGCAGCCGTCTCTTTACAGCCCACAGTCCCGATCCGGACCTCATCATCCGTACCGGCGGGGAGTTGCGCATCAGCAACTTTCTCCTGTGGCAGTCGGCCTACAGCGAGTATTTCCACACCCCTGTTCTGTGGCCCGACCTGGATGAGGCCGAACTGGACCGGGCCCTGGCCTCCTACGGCAATCGCCAGCGCCGCTTTGGAAACGTAACTCCCGACTCGGGGAGTTAGCGTCGGTGCTGCTCCGGACAGTCAGTGGCCTGCTGGGTCTGGCAGTTCTCCTTATCGCGATTTGGGCCGGCCTTTTTTGGGTATTTGCGCTTACCCTGCTGGCAGCCATTGTTGGCATTCGGGAATTTTACCGGCTGTACCCTCCGTCCCCCGCTCCGCCGGAGCCTGCTGACAGCGATGCTTGCTTCCCTGTGGCCGATGGTGGCGGTCTCGGTCTGTACCTCTCCAATACGTCCGCCTCGGAAGACCCCAATCCAGCCCACGCTACGGAACCAGGTAGTCACGGTTCGAATCCCCAGGCAGGGTACGAGGCTGGCGCTGCCGGGAATATTTCAGACGTAGTGACCGCTAGCCATCAAAGCTCGGCGCCAGCGGATTCCCCGGCAACAGAAATCGGTGCTTGCCCTTCCGCTGGTGGCCAGAGTGGGTCTTTCCCTGAAGCATCAGGCGCACCCGATACAACCCCGCTTCCCACGCTGCTGGGCGCGGCTTGGGTGGCGGCCTTCGTTATTGCCGGCGCCGGGGCCAGCGGCGTCTTCCAGTTCTGGGGCATTTCCCTGGGGATTCTTGCCGTAGGTTTCTTTGTGGCTGTCTTGTGGCTTATCGCTTTCTACCGGGGTGTTGGATGGCCTGCCGCCTCGGCGTACTTGTTGCTCGGTCCGATTTACGTGGGGTTCCTCCTCGCCCACGTTATGCTTCTCGCACAGGTGGGGGAGGTCTTCTTTAAGCTGGACCCCCTTTACTTCGATCCCGAAGCCGGTCCTGCGGTCTATGAGGTGGGTCGCAATTGGTTGATGTTTGCCCTGCTGGTGAACTTTGCCACTGATTCGGGAGCTTACCTGGTAGGCCGCGCCATTGGCCGACATCCCATGGCGCCGGCAACCAGTCCTAACAAGACCTGGGAGGGAGCAGCCGGTGGCTTTGCCTGTGCCATTATTGCGGCATTTCTCCTGGACGGGATTCTGGATCTGGGGCTGGGAGCCACTGTGTGGGATGGGGCATGGACCGCCGTCAACTGGCAACCCCTGTTGATTGGTGCTACAGTAGGAGTAGGTTCCCAATTCGGTGACCTGCTGGAGTCCAGGCTCAAGCGCATCTCCCAGGTCAAGGACTCCGGAGCCCTTCTCCCCGGTCATGGCGGCTTGCTGGACCGGCTGGACAGCCTCCTGATCACCTTTCCGACGGTGTACTATCTGCTAGTGGCGGTGCTCCGGCTATGAAGAATATTGTAGTCCTCGGATGCACGGGCTCCATCGGTTGTCAGACCCTGGACATCGTCCGCTCTTTCCCCGGCGAGTTCCGGGTGGTGGGCTTGGCCGCCGGTTCCAACCACGAGCTGTTCCGTCGGCAAATCGACGAGTTTCAGCCCACCTACGTCTACTGCATCGACCCACCCTCTACCCTGGCGCCCCGGTCGTCCTTCATTCCTATGGAGGAGATGACAAGCCTGCCCGAAGTGGACGTGGTGATGGCCGCTACCACGGGTGCGGCCGGCTTGGTGCCCACCATCAACGCCCTCAAAAATGGCAAGACGGTGGCCCTGTCGAACAAGGAACCCATCGTAATTGCCGGACCCCTGTTGAAGGAATACGAAGAGAGGTACGGAGGGGCCATCCTCCCGGTGGACAGCGAGCCCAGCGCCATCTGGCAGTGCCTCCAGGGAGAGAAGGGCGACGTCCGCCGCCTCATCATAACCGCTTCCGGCGGGCCATTCCGCACCATGCCCCTGGAAAACCTGTCCAGTGTCACCCCCCATGAGGCCCTGCGCCATCCCACCTGGCAGATGGGGCCCAAGATAACCATCGACTCGGCCACGTTGATGAACAAGGCCTTTGAGGTGATTGAGTCTCACTGGCTGTTCGGCGTACCCTGGGCAGACATCGAGGTGGTTATCCACCCCCAGAGCACCATACATTCCATGGTTGAGTTTGCCGACGGTTCGGTGAAGGCACAGCTTGGTCCCCCCAGCATGCGCCTGCCCATCCAGTACGCCCTCTTCCATCCGGAAAGGCGGCGCAACCCCGACGATTCCCTGATCCCCCGCCTGGACACCGGCACTCCCCAGTCACTGGAGTTCCGGCCCCTGGAACCGGAGCGCTTCCCGTGCTTCGACCTGGCCCTGGACACTGCCCGCCGTGGCGGGACCTACGCCGCCGTCCTTAGCGCCGCCGACGAAGTGGCGGTCAACGCCTTCCTGAAAAGCAAAATCCGCTTCACCGACATCCACAAAGTGGTCGAAAGAGTGGTAGATTCCCACACTCCCACATCCGGCGCCACTCTGGAAGAACTGCTGGCCGCCGACGCCTGGGCGACTGGGGAGGCAAAGCGGGTTGTGGAGGAGTTGGAGTAAGGCTCCATTTGTGTGGCTTCTCAAATTGCGGGGCAGATGCTGGCAAGAGGCATTAGCAAAACGCTGCTGGTTCTATGCAGCCCCTCTTGCTATCATCTTCAGGTTTCCCCAATGTCCCCTGTGCTATCATTATTCCAATTGACTCTCGAAAATGTTTCCACTGAGGCTGGTTATGCCTGAACGGGGATGTGTTAACTCCCATGAATTTGACCGGGTGCTGAACTACTTTTGGGCCGAGCAGGAGTTGAGCAGCGGCATTTTCTATATTCTGGACTTGCAGAAAGCGGCCAGATTGAAATCCGAACAACTGGCGGAGCAACTGGAAAAACAGCCGAAAGCTCACATCTCGGTGGAAGACAGAACGCACACCCTTGAGGCGAAGAAACAGGCCCTGCAGAATATGGGCGGGCTGGACGGTATTCTGGAAAAGCAACGGGAAGCCCTGGAGTCGCTGGAGCAGGTGGGCAAGGAACTCGAGCGGCAGAAGGCCGCTATTGACGCGGTTGGGGGGTTGGACCGTCTCCTTCAGCAGCACAAGATGTTCATGGAAGCCGCTCGGGAATTCAGCCCAATTTTCACCATCGAGCCGGGCAAGCGGTTTGGCAAGCCGTGCATCCGTGGCATCCGGATGACGATTACCGACGTGCTGGAATACCAGTCGTCAGGCATGACGGACGAGGAAATCCTGGACGATTTTCCGGACCTGACGCAGACGGATTTAGACACTTGCCGGGCATTCGGGCTTTATATGGAAGAGCGGTTCAAGAATATTTAACCCCCAATGAAGCTCCTTTTCGACCAAAACCTTTCCCGGCATTTACCGAGACTGCTGCAGGATATTTTCCCTGATTCGTTGCACGTCAGAATGATTGAAATGAGAAGGTCAGGGGACACCCGGATTTGGGAATACGCAAAAGAGCATGACTACATTATTGTCACCAAGGACAATGATTTTCCAGAAATGAGCAGGTCTCTGGGCCCTTATCCAAAAGTGATACACATAACTCTCCCGAACTGCTCCACGTCAGATGTTGAGGCTCTTTTGCGAGAGCGGTACGGTGAAATAGCTGAGTTAAGTGAGGATGATGAGAACGGGTTGTCGTCCCTCCCCTAGCGTTTTTTGTTGCCATAACGATATTTGATCGCTCTACAATGTACGAAGGAACCACATGGAAACAGCTGTAATTGCCATCATCGCCTTTGTCCCCATGCTGGTGATGCTGGTGGTAATCCACGAATGGGGACACTTCTTTACCGCTCGGGCCTTCGGCGTCAAGGTGCTGGAGTTCGGCATCGGCTACCCTCCCCGGGCCTTTGGCTTCTACACCGGCCGCACCCGGGTGCTGCTGGACGACCAGACCCAGTACGTTAACCTTTCCGGCCCGTCCGCAATCCAGCCCGGCCTGCGAATGCGGGTTCACTCCACTGAAGATGCCGCGGGCAACCTGGTGGCACGGGTGGTGGAGGGCTCCCTCTCGGGGAACCTGCGCCGTTCGGCCTCCCTGCAAGACATGGATACCGACGAACTCCTGCGGCACGAAGGGGCGGTGCGTGAAGTCGACGTTGACTCTATGGTAATCGCCGACATGGCCTATACCATCAACTGGTTGCCCCTGGGCGGTTTCGTCCGCCTTGCCGGCGAGAACAATCCCGCCGTGCCCCGCAGCCTGGCCTCCAAGGGGCCTGGCGCCCGCACCATCATCCTGGCGGCGGGTTCGCTCGTGAACGCTGCCTTCCCCCTGGTGGCCTTTACCCTGCTGTTCATGATTCCCCAGAGCGTGACCGTGGGTCAGGTGCAGGTAGATGTGGTGGAGGCGAACTCTCCGGCCCAGGCGGCCGGAATCCAGCGTGGCGACCTTGTCCTGGCTGCAGGGGACCGGACCATTGAGCAAGGGTCCGATCTGGTGCGGGCCACCACCCTTAACGCCGGTTCCTCCATGGAATGGACCATCCAGCGCGACGGAATTACCGAAATAGTCCGGGTTACACCAAGAGTCAACCCTCCCCCTGGCCAGGGGGCGACGGGCATCCAGATCAGCCTGGTCAACCTGCGTTCCGAGACCCGCTTCGACCTGCCCTGGACCGCCGTGTGGAAGGGCGCGACCAGTTCTTGGGAGATGCTGACGTTGCTCCGGCAGGAAATATCGTCGTGGATAACCGGCGTCCGCAGTCCCCAGCTTTCTGGACCCGTGGGCATTGCCCAGGTAACCGGGGAAGTCACCAGGGACGGGGGATTTCGCGGCTGGGTAGTGCTTTCTATACTCTTCAGCATTAACTTGGCCATCCTGAACCTGCTGCCCATACCCATGCTGGACGGCGGCCGGATAATGTTCGTGCTGCTGGAGTGGGTACGGGGGGGACGGCGCATTCCCGCGGAACGGGAGGGCCTGGTTCACCTGATCGGCTTCGTAGCCCTGCTGGGCTTCATCCTCTTCATCACCTACAACGACATCGTCCGCATGATCCAGGGCGGCAGCCCGCTGGGCGGGTGAGCTAATTTGTCCACGCGGGGACGCCAACGGTAGCTGATTGTTCTTTGTGTGCCATTGTTGGCTATACGCCCAGTGGCGTTTCAGATCAGGTGGTAGCGATATTCGTCATACCGGCGAAAGCCGGTATCCAGTGTTCCTTGAATTGGGACACCCCTGCAACACGAGGTAACCTTCCCCCGTAGGCCGCCTGCATCGGAAAGGTGCCAAATCGTGAGCGGTCGATGCCCTCGGCTACCGGAACGAGGGCATTACTTCCTCGCTCAACAACCTCAGCGACCTGCCCGTCTTTTCCGCTGAAACCAACCCACGGTTTGTGACCATCAGGTTGCGGATGCCTGCGTCCCGCATCTGGGCCAGTTGCTCTGCCACCCTCTTGGGGCTGCCCACGATTCCTTCCCCCGCATCCGGGTCCGGTTCGGGTGCATAGCCTTCCTTCTGCATGGGCGGCGGCTGGCGGTCCATGTTGTACTGCGGCGGATTCCAGGTTGTCCGGTAATGCTGCATGTTGGCCCAGGCTTCGTGCTGGGCCGGCAGGAACTCTTCCATTGCCTGACTGTCACTCTCGGCCAGGTGCATCTCCCGCCACACCCAGATCTGGTCCAGGTTGGCCTCGATGGCCTCCTCGTCAAACCCGGCCTCGACCATAGTGTCCCGGTACAGGCTGATGCTGGCGGCGGTGTGATTGGTGGAGCGGCCACGCAGCAGGATAGGACGGCCAATCCGTGCCATCGCCTTCACCGATTCGTCGTCGATGCAGGCCCGAGCCAGCCGGGGATGGGGTTTCTGGTAAGGCCGGGGCCGTGAAGACGGGAAAGTTACCTTGTAGTGCTTGCCCCGGAAGTCCAGGTTGTCGGTGGTCCACGCCCGGACCAGCAGGTCTTCGGCTTCCTGCAGCTGCTCCGGCCCCAGGTCCGGGTTCGTGCCGAAGCCAATGTATTCGTAGGCGTTGTAGTTGGAGCCTCTGGCCGTCCCGACAATTATTCGGCCTTGGGTCAGGTTGTCCAGCAGGGCCGTCTGGGTGGCCACCCTCACCGGGTTGTGCAGGGGCAGTTCCAGGATGCCGAAGCCGATATCCACCCGCTTAGTCTTCACCGCCAGGGCGCCGGCAAAGACCAGGGGGTCGCCGTAGACGCACTCGCCGGTGAAGTAATGCTCCGCCAGCCAGATGGCGTCAAACCCCAGTTCCTCCACCAGTTCCGCCTCGGCCAGGCACTCCCGGATTTCCTGCTCGTCCCGGGAGTCGTCAAACTTCATCGGATAGTAAAAGTGCCCAAAGCGCATGGCGTTTCCTCTTCTTCCCCTATCCACGAATGGACACGGATGTCCACTAATGATATTCAACCAATCAAATTATTCGTGGATATTCGTGCCTGGTCGTGGATAGCATTTTCGCCTCAGGCGAAGGCCGGCATTACCTCTTCGGCAAACAAACGGATTGAATTCCTGGCTGCCGCCGGATCCATGTACCCGAACTGGTGGCGGGCGCAGAAAATGTCATGGCCGATCAGTTTGTGCTGCTCCTGAAGTTGGCGCGCCACCGTCTCCGGGCTGCCCACCAGGGCGATGCCGTTGTCCACCCAGAAGTCGAAGGACCTGGCCCGCTCCCGGAAGGTGCGCCGCAGTTCTGCCCGCTCCGGCGTCCCCGGGTCGTCGCCGCGCATACCGCTGGGGCCGTAGCCAATACGGGTGGCGGCGATGATGTCCTCGCCCTTTCCGGCGGGGACGGCTTCCGGGTGGACGGCGGTGGCCAGGTGGGGTTCCGCCTGTTCCCGGGCCTTGGCGTCGGTCTCGGCCACGTGGACGTGGCGGGTAAGGAAAGTGCTGGGCATGGGCCCGGGATGGCCCTGTTGTCGCCAGAGGTCGCGCCAGGCCTCAAACTTTTCTGCGATGACCGGGTCGGTGTCAATGTTCTGGGCCACGTGGAAGTTGTTGCGGGCGGCGTACTCAAAGCTGGCCGCGCTATGGCAGCCAAACCACACCGGCGGATGGGGCTGCTGGTAGGGCTTGGGTGTCGTCAGCACCTCGTCGAACTTGAAGAACTCGCCATCAAAGTTGACGCTGTCCTGGGTCCACGCCTGCAGGATGATGTCGAGGGCCTCTTCGCTGATTTCCCGGCGCCGGTTGAAGTCCACGTTCCAGCGCATGAATTCGTGCCGGGTTACGCCGATGCCCGCGCCAAACTCGATGCGGCCCTGGGAAAGGTGGTCCAGCATGGTCACCTCTTCCGCCAGGCGAATGGGATGGTGGAAGGGAAGCTGGTAGATCATCACGCCGAACCGCATGGCGCTGGTGGCCCGGGCCAGGGCGGTCAGGTAGATGTTGGGGGCGCTGAGAAAGCTTACGTTGGAAGTCTGGTGCTCAATGGAAAAATAGTACTTGTACCCCATCTGCTCGGCTTCCTGGGCGCCGCGAATGTGCTCCTCGTAAACGTCGGCCGCCGTGGGGTGGGACTCCATCTGGGGCTGGTCAAGAACGTCGTATAGTCCGATTTCCAGTTTCGGCATGCAAGAACACCTCCGGATCGCTTTGGTGGCTTCCTGGGCGGTCGGATACTAAAAAAATGCCAGGGTGAATTACGCATTTGGTACAGTGGAGCGGGTCCTTCGCCTCCAGCGTAGAGGCGATTCGCGAATCGCCCCTACGCTGGCAGACTGGGCTGCCAGGAGCTGACGGGTTCCAGCAAAAATGCACATCCCACCTTGTCCTTGGTTTGGTGGCCGCACCCCGATTACTGCGCCGTCCAGCCCCCGTCTATCACCAGTTCGCTGCTGGTCATAAAGGAAGACTCGTCGGATGCCAGGAAAAGGACGCCATTAGCCACGTCCTCCGGTTCCCCGTATCGGCCCAGGGGTATGCGCGAGACGGTGGTCCTGTACCGGTCAGGATCGGCCCGCCCGCCCTCGGTCATGGGCGTGGCTATCGGGCCGGGGTGGACGGAGTTGGCGCGAATGCCGTCCTTGGCATACTGGATCGCCGTGGCCTTGGTGAAGATGCGCACCGCACCCTTGGATGCCTGGTACTGGGGTCCACTGTTGTCCACGCCTACGATGCCCAGCTGGGAGGAGATATTGACGATGGAACCGCCGCCGTTCCGCCGCATAACCGGCAGGGCGGCGCGGGTACCCAGGAAGGTGCCCTTGGCGTTGATGTCCAGCACCCGGTCCCACTCCGCTTCCGATATATCCTCCACCAGCCCGGCGCCCCGGACGCCGGCGTTATTCACCAAAACGTCCAGCCTGCCGAAACGGGCCACCGTGGAATCGATAGCCTCCTGCCACTGATCGGCCCTGGTTACGTCCAGGGGCAGGAACAGGGCCTGACCGCCGTTTTCGGCAATCTCCGCTTCCAGCGCCCGACCATCCGCTTCAAGCACATCGCCGAAGGCTACGCTGGCTCCCTCCGCGCTGAACAGGCGGCCTTCCGCTGCGCCCATGCCCCGGGCGCCCCCGCTGATAAACGCAACCTTGCCTTCCAATCGCATCGCTGCACCTGCCATCTGCCCTTGTAGAGAATAAAGCTTACCCGTACCGCAAAGGGGGTAGGAACCCAAATGATACCATCCACTGCCCCATAACTGAACAAAAAGACGCCGCCTGTCCAGGCCAATCGCACCTCAATCATTTCTGTCCGTCGAAGCCAGAAATCATGCTGTCCTGAGCTTGCCGAAGGGCCCAGAAGCCTTCTCTCCAAGCCGCTTAGGGGTCCAAAAGGCGGATTGCGGAATGAAGTTGGGGCTCTTCGACCTCGCCAGGGATGGCAATAACCGGAAGCGGCTGCCAGGTGAGAAAAACTTCACACTTGAAAAAACTAGGGGCTGTCGTCAAATTGAAGGTAGAACTCTCCGAGTGTCCCTTTTCGTCGTTCCCGCGAAGGCGGGAACCTCGATGGGCTAAGGTCGAGATTCCTGCCTTAGTAGCAATGACATTGAATATGACGACACGCCCTAGCCTGCGCCTTGCTATACTATGTACAGCCCGTCCCTCGCGGACTTATCACTATCGCATCGCCCATCCGATTGCCCGGTCACTTTCCCATACCATCTTCGCCCGAGGTTTGTTCATCCATGCCCGCCAACGCCGTCTGGATTCTCTGTGTATTCATAGCCTACTTTGCGGTCCTCATCGGCATTGCCATAGTCCGGTCCCGTCACATGGACGATATGTCCGACTATGTGCTGGGAGGGCGAAAAATGGGATACATAACCTCGGCCCTCAGCGCCGCCTCGTCCGCTACCAGTGGCTGGACCATGCTGGTCCTGCCCGCCCTGGCCTTTGCCGCAGGCATGATGCACCTGTGGACTGTCGCCAGCATTATCCTGGGCCACTGGTTTGCCTGGACCATCCTGGCCCGCCGAATCCGCCGCTACAGCCTGGCAGCGGAAAATTCATTGACCCTTCCGGAGTTCCTGGAGAAGCGATTCGGAGACACCAGCGGGTTGCTGCGCGCGCTGTCAGGCCTGATCGGTATCTACTTCATCACCCTGTACATCTGCTCCGGCCTCATAGCCGGCGCCAAGCTGCTGGAGGTTGTGTTCGGCCTCGACCCCCAGGGCCCAGGCCACGATATAGGCGTGCTGATCTCCCTGGTAGCCGTCGTGTCCTACACCTTCATCGGTGGCTTCCTGGCCGTGTCCCGCACCGACGTTTTCCAGTCCCTGATCATTCTGGCCGGCTTTGTCATCATTCCGGTAACCTTGATCCTCATAGTGAACAACCCCTTTCAGGGCCTGGAGACCACCGCTCCAGGATTCTGGAATCCCTTTACCGACCAGGACAACACCCAGTTGGGGTTCCTGTTCTTCACCTCGTCCCTCGGTTGGGGGCTGGGCGCCCTCGGGGCTCACCGCATAATTTCCCGCTTTATGGCCGTCCAGCGGGAAAGCGACATCAAGCGAAGTCGGAACGTGGGCTCTGTATGGGTGGTACTGGTCTTTCTCTTTGCCCTGTTAATGGGCCTGGTGGCTGCCCCGGCTCTGCTGGACCGCGGCATAATGCTGCCCGACGCCGAGAAGCTCTACCTGGTGGTGGCCGAGACCTTCTTCCATCCGGTAATTGCCGGCCTGCTTCTCACCGCGGTAATCGCCGCCGTCATGAGCACCGCCGACTCCCAGCTTCTCCTGGCATCAGCCATCGCCACCGACGATCTTCCCATAATAAAGCGAATCACCTATTCCATGCGCACCCAGTCCCGGGTCTGGATGGGCCGTGGCATGCTGCTTCTGGTAGGCATAATCGCGGCGGGTGTTTCCATCGTCTTTCCCGAGTCGGTTTTCGCCCTGGTTTCCCTGGCGTGGGGGGGAATGGGGGCTGCTTTTGGGCCCGCCCTGATTCTGGGGCTTTACTGGCGCCGCTTCAATCGCTGGGGGGCCCTGGCCGCCGTCGCTGCCGGGTCAATAGTCTCCACCTGGTGGTGGCTGGCTGGCCTGGGCTACGAGAAATACTCCACCGTGGCCGACCTGCTGGGCTTCGAGGCCACCGTGGACCAGATGGAGGCTCTAGGAGTTTGGCAGATAAACCCCGGCGTACCCGGCTTCGTGGCCGCCGTGATATGCGCCGTTGCCGTTACGCTTTTGACGGCGCCGCCGCCTGAAGAGGTTGCGGAGCTATACGACCGGGTAAACGGTCCCGACTGGGTTGAGGAAAACGACGTTGCCGGCTATCCCCGGCAAGCCTAACCCCGTTGCCGTGCCCCTGCGTACCGGTTCTCTGGTATCGGCAGCCCCAGGTTCCCGTGCAGCGTGTCGGCCTCGTACTCGGTGCGGAAGATGCCCCGCTCCTTCAGGATTGGCACAACCAATTCCAGGAAGTCGGTAAACCCCACCGGCAGCGCCGAGTTATTCACCATAAACCCGTCGGCGGCGCCTCCTTCAAACCACGCCTCCATAGTGTCCGCCACCTGTTCTGCCGTGCCAATGAACTTGTGGCGTGGCGTGGTAGCCCTTAATGCCACCTGGCGTAGGGTTAGATTCTCCTCTCGCGCCGCCTGCTTTATGCGGTCGGTAGTGCTTTCCCACCCGTTGCGCCCGTAGTCGCCCAGGTCGGGGAAGGGTTCGTCCAGTCCGAACCGGGTAAAGTCCAGGTCATCAAAGTAACGGCCCAGGTAGTTCAGGGCGTCTTCAACGCTCACCAGTTCCACAATCTCCCGGTACTTGCGGTCCGCTTCCTCCTCCGTATGCCCCACTATGGGCGCGCAGCCAGGCAGGATCAGTACTTCCTCCGGTTTCCGCCCAAACTCCGCCGCCCTGCCCTTCACGTCATTGTAGAAATCCCCGGCCGCCTCCAGGCTGGGCTGGCCGGTGAAAATAACGTCGGCGTGGCGGGCGGCAAAACTGCGCCCCGCTTCCGACGAACCCGCCTGGATCAGCACCGGCCGGCCCTGCCTGGAACGCCCAATGTTCAACGGCCCCTGCACCGAGTAGAAGCGGCCCGTGTGGTTCACCCGGTGCATCTTATCCGGGTCGAAGAACACTCCCGCATCCTTGTCGAAAACAAAGGCGTCGTCCTCCCACGAGTCCCACAGTCCCTTGGTCACCTCCAGGAACTCGTGGGCCATCTCGTAGCGCAGGTCGTGGGCGGGATGTTCCGGTCTGCTGTAGTTCAACGCCGAACCTTCCAGCGGCGACGTAACTATGTTCCAGCCGGCCCGCCCCCCGCTTATGTGGTCGATGGACATAAACTGGCGCGCCACGGTGAAGGGTTCGCTGTAAGTGGTGGACAGGGTAGCCGCCACGCCGATGTGCGTCGTGTCCATTGCCAGCGCGGCCAGCAGGGTCAGCGGCTCAAACCGGTTCAGAAAGATGGGGTGCGACTTCTCGCTGATGTACAGCCCGTCGCCGAAGAAGACAAAGTCCAGCTTTGCCTCTTCGGCCCGACGGGTCAATTCGCGGTAATACTGCAGGTTTATGGGCCCGTCCGGCACGGCCTGCGGGTGCCGCCAGGAAGCCATGTTGCTGCCCGTCCCGGAGAAAAAGGCCCCCAGCCTGAGCTTGCGTTGACTCGTCATCTCTGCCCCTCCGCATTGCCTTGCCCTTCGACCGGTGTGTCCCCGCAGTCTCCCAGCATAGCCTCGGACAGCAGCCTGTATGAACGCAGCCGATCCGGAAAATTGTCGATGGCGGTGACGATGAAGACCTCGTCCACGCCATACTCTTTCCCCATTGCCAGCAGCCGCTCTTTAACCCGCGCCGGTGAACCGTGAATCACGTTGGCAGGTTGTACCTCGTAGGTGTACTGCTCACCCGACTGGCGGCCAAATTCCCTGGCAGCTTCCTCGGCAAACACGGTGAAAGTGCGCCCGCTGGCCAGCCTGATCCGCACCACGTGGATGGCCCCGGCGTAGGCCGCCGCCTCGCCATCCGTCTCTGCCACAATCACCGGCAGCGCCAGCATGGTCTGTGGCCGAAACCCCGGCATCTTGCTGGAATGCGCTTGGTAAGTGTCAATGGCCCGCCGCATTTCCTCCTCGTCGCCATTCAGGAACATGGCGAAGACGTAAGGCAGCCTGTGGGCCGCGGCCATTTCTCCGCTGGCGGCCGTAGTCCCCAGCAGGAACAGGTCCGCTGGCTGGGGCGGAACGGGTGAAGCGACGACCCCGTTCGCGCCGCTGCCCAGGAAGCTCCGCAGTTCCGCCAGCTTTTCCTCCAGCGAAACCGCGGGAGACCCGTTCAGGGGCTGGGGCCGCAGGGCCTGGGTGGTGCGGGGCATTCCCCCGGGACCCCGGCCAACCCCCAGGTCTACCCGCCCGGGCGCCAGCGATGCCAGTACGTTGAAATTCTCGGCCACCTTGTAGGGACTGTAATGCTGCAGCATGACGCCGCCCGAACCAATGCGTATCTGGCCGGTGCGGGCCAGCAGGTGGGACACCAGGACCTCGGGCGAAGAACCCATGTTCCGGCTAGAGCCATGGTGCTCCGTCACCCAGAACCGGTGGTATCCCCACTCCTCGGCACGCTGGGCCAGTTCAATGGTATGCCCCAGGGCCAGCACAGCCGATTCCCCAGCCGCAGCGGGGCTCTGGTCCAGGACGCTCAGTGTAAGCGAATTATCCGTCATAACTGGTACGCACAGGGGTGAGAAAAATGCGTATAGTGAGATTCGGGGTAGGACCGAATTCTACCACAGGGGTCGCCGGAATATCGGAAAGGATAACCGACCCCAGGGCAATCGCACTTCCCCTAAGCTAAAGTCCGTCGTTCCCGCGCAGGCGGGAACCTCGAACCGGGGTCAGGACCGTCTCAGCTTTCGATGAAATGGCCAACAGGTCTATCCATTCCAAACGCGATTGCCCTGTAGCCGCCCGTCAGCCAGGCGGGTTTCTCTCACCGCCACGGTCCCTGGCCAGAAAGCCCATCTCGTGGACATGGTCTGCCATCTCCACGGCCTGGGTCGATCCCTCGCCGCGAACCCGCAGGGTCATCACGTGGGCGGTGTTGTACACGGCCACCGGATACGCCAGTGTAAAGGCCCTGGCCCGGCTTATTCCCATCATGGCTTCGTAGGCTTCGCTGAATACCGGACCCATGATTCTCTCGTATTCCTGCCGGCTTCTTACCTGTCCCACCGGATACCGGTGCTCGGTGGTCAGGCCGTTCGACAGCACCACAGTTATTACAATGACGTCCGGCGGTTGACGCTCAATTGTCATGACATTGCTCCGCTTTGTAGAATGGGGCGCTGTAACTCTGCGCCGTCAAAAGGACGGTTGTTCATTAGGGGGTGTCGTCAAAAGCCGAGTTTCGTCTTTCCGGCGAAAGCCGGAATCCAGATCCGTCATGTAAATGGGTGATATGCACCGCGATATACTAGAGTCTTGGTATATCGCCTGTTTATACCCGATACCTAACCGACAGTAATGGCTAATTTGACGACACTCCCTGGTGAAATCTGCAGATACAATATTTCAAACACCTTTGTAGGACGACGTAATACTGTGAAAAGTGTACAAGAAATCTTGTCCGAAAATTGCTGGCCCATACAACCTATTAAAGACTTTTATGCTAAACTAATTATACTATTTCACATTTAAGGGACAATTTGATCGACGGTTCAACCCTTCCGCCTGCTTCGCGACTGCCCATCTCTTCCAGGATTTCCCAATGGTCTGAAGGGCAAGAGGACGCTTGTGGGAATTCGGTTTGAGAGAGATATCAAACCGGTAAATTGACTTTCCATGGTTAGAGTTTTGTTGGATTCTATTCAAGCAGCTGCCAGCCGAATTCTGGAAGGAGGAGGCTAGCGATGGCAACCCAACCCACAACTTCTACAACGCCACCCAGCCTTTCCGCTTTCCTGACTGCGTCCCAGGACTGGTTGGGCGACGACTACGCCAGCCATGTGGTAAAGCAGGTGCTGGATGCCCGGGACCAGATTCCCTCCGAAATCAAGCGGGCCCTGGATGCAGCCATCCGCGGCAGCGGTGTGCGGGTTCCCGGGGGCCAGTTCCAGGCCAGGGACGTTGAGGACGCTCCGACCCATCACCTGCAGTCGCCCGTGCTGCGCAAAATGCATTCCTCCGACGAGCTTACCGAAGCGGTGCTGCGGGCTTGGGTCGGCATTCAGGGCGACCTGTATGAGAGCGTGGTTCAGCACCTCCAGTGGAATGACGAGCCCACCTATGGTCCCGACCGCAAGGAATTGAGCTTCCGGGGGTTCTGGGACGCCCGGGACTGGCAGACCAACTACAAACAGTTCCTGGCAGACCGGACCGGCTTTGACCACAAAGACGTGGGCCTGATGCTCTGGTACGTCTCCGGCAAACTGCCCCCGCCCCACTCGGAGGTCATCGACCCGTCGGAGAGGGTCGACTTCGAGCACTGGAAAGAGCTTCTGATTGCCTTGCGTTCCGATGCCCCTCAGTGGGAACAGGCCCTGGAGTTTGCGGCGGCCATCGGCGACATCGTAGTGGAAAAGGAAAAGCAGCGGGCCAGGGACGCAGTCAATCATTTGAAGACCAAGCTGGAGGATATCTGGCTTGAGTTTTCCGACGAACTGGTCTACCTGGAAAAGAATATAGGTCTCTGGAGTGCGACAAGAAACATCCAGCCCGAGCAAGCCCTGGATACCCTGGCCCGGGTTAACAACCTGGAGTCGCTGCTGAGCCAGTACAGCCCCATCCGGGACCAGGCCCAGAGCCGCAGCGTCGAATCCTCTCGGGCTGGACGACGGGCCGAACTGGAGGCGGAGATAATTTCCACGGTGGCTGATCTGGAGCCCCTCTTTGATCCTTCGCGAGGCCCCAGGCCGCCCGCCCCGGAACTGACCATTGATGCCGACACACCCGAATGTGAAGTGAGGCCCGACCAGGAAGCGGTCGACGGGGAGCCGCCGACCCTGGCGGATACCGGCGATATGGAACTCGCAGACCAGTACGAAGAACTGGCGCCCGTTGACCTGGTTCCTTGCCAGCCAGAGCTGGAAGGCCTGACTCCCGCGTCCGGGTCTCTGGATGTGGCAGAGGAGGCGCTGACGCCATTGCCCGAGCCGTTAAATCCGGAGCCGGAAGCGCCAACGCCTGTGCTTGAAGTGCTGAACTCCCGACTGGAGGCCCTGGCCTCGGTGCCCGATTTGCTCGACCCTGAACCGGAACAGGACCGGTCCGCCGATGTCAACGTCAGTATTTTGGCGGGATTGCAATCGCTGCGGGAAGACCTGGAGCAGCTTAAGGAGCAGCTGTCCAGCGCCAGTGGTACCGGAAGTCCGGCCCGGGACTCCGAGGTCTTGGAGGAGGGGCTGACTCCAGACCCCGGCAACGGTGTACAGGTGTCAGGTCTGGAAGGGGCGGTGATCCGGGCTCGGGAGGCGTATCCTAATCGGCTCATTTTCCGCCTTGGTGCCGAGTCCTGGGTGGATGGAAACCCTTACGAGGACCACCAGTCGGTCTCGGATGCCCTGGAATGGCTGGCAGCCACTTACTATTCGGTCCGACAGGGGGAATTCGATCACACCCAGTTGAACGAGTCCCTGTACCGGGCCTGTCGCTGGAAGTACTCCAGCAGTCAGTTGGACCGTTCCTTCTTCCAGAGCGAGGGCCACTACCGGATGCTGGTCAACGGCCGCGCCTATTTCCTGAACGAGACCATTGGTAAGGGTGTGGGAGAAGACCCGGTAAATGCCATCCGCATCGCCTTCTACTGGGACCGCCAGCGGGAGCGGGTCGTCATAGGCTACATCGGCCAGCACAAGCCCGACGCCAACTCCTGATCCCCTCACCTCACCAGAAGAACTGTCTCAATAGTCCGTTTCCCCCCTTTTGATGGGCTCACCGGGGTAGGCTTGCCACAGGGTTCCGGTAATTGGCAGGTCAACCTGAACCGCCATTACTGTCACTCACCGCCATACCTGTCATTCTTGTATGTGTTAGCTAGGGGCTGTCGTCAAATTGAAGGTAGAACTCTCCGAGCGTTCCCCTTCGTCGTTCCCGCGAAGGCGGGAACCTCGATGGGCTGAGGTCGAGATTCCTTCCCTTAGTAGTCATGACATTGAAAATGACGACACGCCCTAGGGGGTGTCGTCAAGAGCCGAGTTTCGTCTTTCCGGCGAAAGCCGGAATCCAGATCCGTCATGTAAATGGGTGATATGCTCCGCGATATACCAGGACTATGGTATATCGCCTGTTTATACCCGATACCTAACCGTCAGTAATGGCTAATTTGACGACACTCCTTAATTCGATGACAACAATTGCAAGGCCTCCAGGGTGCCCTGCCCTTGAGGGCCTGATGGGGGAATGTCAGGGTGATAGTGGCCACCAACGGCGCAACTGTCTGTAAATGCTGACCGCTAAACCTGTATCGTCATTCCGGCCTTGACCTGGAATCCATAAGTGTTGCGAGAGGTCTACTGAAAAGCACAAGAATGGCCCTGGACTCCGACCAAAGCCGGATTAACAGTTAGTCCCCACACTACCACTACAACACTTTCGAACCACCCCGGCCAACCGCTCATGGTGAGCCTGTCGAACCACCCCGGCCAACCGCTCGTGGTGAGCCTGTCGAACCACCCCGGCCAACCGCTCGTGGTGAGCCTGTCGAACCACCCCGGCCAACCGCTCGTGGTGAGCCTGTCGAACCACCCCGGCCAACCGCTCGTGGTGAGCCTGTCGAACCTCCCCGGGCCAACCGCTCATGGTGAGCCTGTCGAACCTCCCCGGGCCAACCGCTCATGGTGAGCCTGTCGAACGACCCCGGCCAACCGCTCGTGGTGAACTTGTCGAACCACGCTACGGTTGCTGGCCTTCCTTCGACAAGCCCAGGCCCAGCGGCTAACTACCCATCCCCTGTGCAACGCCAGCACATCGCCGATTCCAGTATCCTTACCATAACTCCCCGCCGGCACGCCATTCCGCCGACAGCGGTAGGGTCAAGTCCAGTTCCGGTGTCCCCGGTAGCCTCAGTATCATCACCCGTTCTTCCGGCGTGGGCATCAATGTCGCAGGATCCGTAATCAGCGAAGTTTCCCGCCGGATGAAAAGAGGTCCCTGCCAGTACTCCCAGCCCAGGTGTCTGTAGAGAGCCGTATCCGCCGGGCAGAGCGCCGCCAGTTCATATCCTCCCAGTGCTGCTCTCCCTGCCAGTATCCCCATCATTCCGGCCCCAATTCCCCGCTTCCTGTAATCTTCTGCCGTCGCCACCAGTTCCACGTAAGCCGTGCGTAGCAGCGGGCCATCCCCTGCCTGCAGCCACCGGCTAACAATCATTCCGTGCCCCACCACGGCATTACCGACCCGGGCCAGCACGTGCATATCCGCGTTATAAGCATCGAAAAGGTGCGACACATCCTCGCCATAGGCTTCGTTGCACATCCGGAGGATTTCCATCCGGCCCGCCACGCCAAGCCGACAGGCTTCGACCACTTCAAAGCTGTAGTCAAGTGACATTCGAAAATGAAGAGCCCCCGCGTCTGATTAGCGCGGGGGCCAGTTGCCATTGAGTTGAAACGGGGTGCGAATGCCTAAAGGCGGGCCCCGTCGTACATACCCACAAAGAAGGGAGGAATCTTCCGGTAGATCTGGATCCGGTTGCGTTGCGAGTCCACGATGAACAGGCGGTCGTCGTCGTCGACTTCCACCCCGATGGGACCGCGCAGGAACCTCTCCCGCTCCAGGCCCTGGGCGATCTCCCGCTGGAGCTTCATGTCCGGATTGGCGTCCAGCTTGGTGATGCCCCACTTGGACAGTGTGGCGTCGCCCATAATTACCGAGATGAACAAGCCGTTGCTGTCAAATACCTGCACCCGATCGTTGTCCCAGTCGGCCACGTAAATGATGCCGTCATTGTCCACCGCCACGCCCGTGGGCCGCTTGAACTCGCCCTCTTCTGTCCCGGTGGAGCCGATCTTCATCAGGAAGTTGCCGTCGGCATCGAACTTCTGGACCCGGTCGTTGCGCCAGTCGGCAATGTAGATATTGCCTTCGCGGTCTATATCAATGCCCCAGGGCATATTCAGTTGACCGTTCCCTGACCCGTAGCTTCCGAAGGAAGATATGTACTGCCCATCCTTGGTGTATTTCTGGACTCGGTTGTTGCCCGTATCCACCACCACCGCGTTGCCGTCGGCGTCGAAGTGAATACCGGAAGGCTGGCTGAACTGGCCTTCGCCGTCGCCCGCCACGCCCCAGGAGCCTACCCAGTCGCCGTCCTTGGAGAATATGGCGACCCGATTAAGCCACTCGTCGGTGATGTACAGGTTCTCTTCGCTGTCCAGCGCTATGTCGGTCGGCCAGACCAGCGAACCGTCAGCGGCGTTCTCGCCCGTGTCCATCAGGTCGCCGCCCAGGCGCCCCCCGTTGCCGATCTCGCCAATGTAGTCCTCGTCAACGGTACAAACGGTAACGCGCTTGGAGTCGGCCCGGTAGTCGTATGCCCGGTTGACAACGTAAAGTACGTTGTCGGCCCCGCGGGCCACGGAAACGGGATTCTTAAAGCCGGGACCGGCTTCTTCGCCCCGCCCAATGGTGTGGGTGTAACGGTAGGTTACACCTTGAACTTGCGTTGTCATTATCATCTCCGCCAGGCAAGTTAAAGAGAGCGCCGGTTAAGGCGCTCTCCCTGTGCCCTGGTCTTACTTCTTGATGAAGTCCATCTTCTCGAAGCTGCCGTTGACGATGGGCTTGGCGTCCAGTCCGAACCAGTCTTCCAGGATGGTCGTGTACAGGCCCCGGAAGTCGTTGTTGAAGTGCAGGTCGCCGTCCAGCAGCTTGTCCTGTTCCAGGGACGGATACTCGCCGTACAGGCCGCCCTTGATGCAGTCGCCAATGATGTAGGCGGCGCCGCCCGAACCGTGGTCCGTGCCCGAACCGTTGTCGTGTACCCGCCGGCCAAACTCGGTGAAGACCAGCAGCATCACGTTATCGCTTTCGTTGTGCTCCTTCAGGTCCTGGTAGAAGTCGTTAACCGTGCGGGAAACGTTCGTTACCAGGTTGGCGTGAGCCGTCAACTGCGTCGCGTGCGTGTCAAAGCTGTTGTACGGAGCCGTCGTGTACAGTATCCGGGTGCCCAGACCGGCGCAATGCACCTGGGCGATATTCCGCATGTACTGGGCGATCGAACTGTCGTTGTACTCCACGGTGGAAGTGTACTGGGCGGGGGCGGTCGCCAGGATGTCGGCGCCCTTCAGCGCGTCCATGCCCGTTTGGGACAGGTAGTCCACCACCGGGCCCTGGCCCATCGCCGGCGAATACATGCGCGCGAAAATGTCCAGCGCCTCGGAACGCTGCTCTTCCGCCTCAATGGTCGTCAGCACGCCGTAGGACTCCAGGTTGCCCACGGAGGCCACGGGCACGCCGCCGGCTACCATGGCCCGGGGAAGGCCCCGGCCGAAGTTAACGCCGGTCAGCACGTTTTCCTTGGTCGGGTCCAGTTCCTTAATCGCCCGGCCCAGCCAGCCCTCGTCGGCGATCTTTTCCGGCTCGCAGGTGTGCCAGATGTCCATGGAGCGGAAGTGGGACCGGTTGGGTACGGGATAGCCCACGCCCTGGATCACTGCCACCTTGCCCTCGTCGTAGAGGGCCTTGAACTCGGGCATGTTGGGGTTGATGCCCAGCTCGTCGTTGATGGGCATTACCTGGTCCACGGGAATGTGGACATTGGGCCGGTTGTCCATGTACAGCGGGTTGGTGTACGGGACAAAGGTATTCATGAAGTCGTTGCCGCCGGATAGCTGAAGAACTACCAGGACCGGATCTTTCTTGGTGCTGGTCATATCTCCTCCTCTTACTTGTTTATCAAACCTGATTGGGGTTTCGGCTTCCTGATTCTTCCGGTTGCATTGAATGGGATCAGAAGCCGGTCAGTCTTCTCCGAATCGCCCTTACGAGAATTGGTACTCCTGGGTGGCCACGATCAGCTGCAGCAGCTGGCTCACCTGGCTCGCGAATTCCTCGCTGCCGGTGTGCATTTCGCTGGCCTTGACGGCCTGGGACAAGAACAGGTCCCGGGTCTCCTGCATCAGAGAGTAACCGCCCAGCAGTTCCAGGCAGCCGTCCAGCAGGGCATCGGCGGAAATCACGTCGCCGCGGGAAGCCAGGCGGGACACGATGTCCTGCACGCCGGGGGCGTCCAGTCGTCCCATCTCGCCGGCGGCGAAATTGACCCGCTCCACCAAGGTGCCGCTGTCAATCCATTCCTTGCCCGTGTGCCAGCCTTCCACTGTCGGGGGGTTCAGCAGGTCCTGTCCCATGTAGCGGATCTGGAGCGCCGGATCGTAGAACCGGGGCTTGGGAGTCTGGAAGTCGCCCACTATCCGCAGGGTGCCGCACACCACTTCGGAGGGGTTCTTTACCTTGGCGAAGCGAGCGTTCTTGAAGCTGTCAGAGTTGAAAAGCACCCGCAGCATGGAGCGGATTTCATAGCCGGAGCGGAAGTACTCGTCCTCCAGGGCCTTGATCAGTTCCGGATCCAGCGGCGGGGTGTGCTGCCAGGCGGGAACCTGCGGCTCGTCGGCTACGAAGAAGTTATAAAGGTGGCGGGCAACAAAGCGCGCCGTAGCCGGCTGCTTGCAGATGATCCGGACGATGTCGTCGCCGTTCCAGTTGCCGGTCTCTCCCAGAAAGGTCTTGTCTTCTTCAATGTGGTCAAACTTGTTGTAGAGGAACCGGTTGGCGTAGCTGCCATAAGGGTAGCGGGGGATCGCATTGGCGATGGTCCAGCCGGTGAACGCCTGGGCGCAAGCCTTAACGTCGTCCTCGCTGTAGTTGGCCTCGCCATCCATGCCCACGCCCATCGAGAACAGTTCCAGCAGTTCGCGGCCCCAGTTCTCGTTCACCGCTTCCTTGTGACTCAGCTGGTTGTCCAGGTAGTAGAGCATCGCCGGGTCGGTGGACAGGTACATCAGCAGGGTTTCGAAATTGCCCATCCCGTGGGCCCGGAAATTGTTCAGCTCCAGCAGAATCTGGCGGGCGCGCATGCACTTGGAGTCGCCCACGCAGAATATGCCGTGCCAGAACAGGCAAATTTTCTCTTCCAGCTGGCGGGGAGAGTTGACCATTCGATAGGTCCAGTAACCCTGGTTAGCCAGAACGCCGTTCATGTCGCGCCAACCGTGCATGTACCGGTTCATCACGTCCATCTGCAGGTCGGGCTGCTCTTCGGGGTGGAGCAGTTCTTCCACGGTGGCCTCGTATCCCTTGGCCGCCCGCTGTTCCAACTCCTCGTAAGACGCGCCAAACCCGGCGCGGCGCATGAGGTGGGCCATCAACATAATGTCGTTGCTATCTGCCATACCTTTTACTCCTTCTCTCAATATCTTCCGGTTCATCAGCCCCAACTGCGTCGGACAAACGAAGCCGACAGATACAGTTGGGCTGATGCGAGAGCTTCGCCTAAGGTGGCAACTGCTTTCTGCCGGTATATGTGCACACGGATTATAATAGTTGCCGGCCCAGTTGTCCAATAGTGGTCTGACTTTTCTCCCACCTTTAACAAGCCCTTAACCAAACTCCTCGAGGAATCCACAAGCGCAGGGGCCTGCCACCGTAGGGGCGATTCGCGAATCGCCCCAGGGCCATCGCATTATGTTTAAATTGTCATCCTGATACGTTTGCATTGTCATTCTGAACGGAGTGAAGAATCTAAACTCCATCCCACCGGCCGACTGGGGGACCCGTAACCGGGCTGACATGCCGGATTTTAGGCTCTTCGGCAACCTTCCCAGGCGGTGTCTGCCCTTGTCCGAACAGTAGGGGCAGACCTATGTGTCTGCCCTCTTCCGGCGCGGGCCTGCCACCGTAGGGGCGATTCGCGAATCGCCCCAGGGCAATCGCACTATGTTTAAATTGTCATCCTGATACGTTTACATTGTCATTCTGAACGGAGTGAAGAATCTAAACTCCATCCCACCGGCCGACCAGGGGACCCGTAACCGGGCTGACATGCCGGATTTTAGGCTCTTCGGCAAGCTCAGAGCGACCTGTCTTATGCCGGCGGATGTCTGCCACCTATAGTCTGAATCTAAAACACGATTGCCCTGCCCGCCTCCGTGATCCCTGTCCTTCCGCCCTCCTCCTTCGTGCTCTCGAATTATTGACACTCCCCCCTTGCCACCCTGCATAACCCATCTCCACCATAAGAATACAGACTTGAAAAAAGGAAAAGGAGGTAATCACTCCCCATCGTAGGGGCAGACCTGCGTGTCTGCCCTGTCCCACCGGCGGTAATCGTAGGGGCAGACCTGCGTGTCTGCCCTGTCCCAACCGCCGCAATCGTAGGGGCAGACCTGCGACACAGCATCCGCTCATCCTGAGCCTGTCGAAGGACCCCCTGTCCCTCCGGAACCAGCCCCGGGGTAAAGGCAAAAACGGGACAAAATGGCACAAAATGGGACACTATTCAAAAAATCCCATTAGTGAACATTAGTGCCTATTCGTGGATAAACAAAAGGAGACAGACAACCATGAGAACCCTCAGCGAAATCAGAAGAGAAATCCGATCCCTCCAGCGCAAGTACCACCGGCAACTCACCATCTACCGCATGCGCCGCGTCACCGAACAGGTCCACCACGACTACGCCCGCGCCGTGGCCGACCAGCAGGACCCGCCCAAACCCCTGGAGGTAATCCGCAAGATCGCCGACCAGGGCTTCCGCCTCACCACCTGGATGCACCTGCAC
>DAOUHR010000169.1:0-2358 GCA_034428635.1 Dehalococcoidia bacterium | reverse complement strand
GGAGAACTCTGAACGAGGACCTGCTGGAGGGAACTACCTTCGAGACGGTGGAGGAACTGCAGAATGAACTGCAGCAATACCTGATCTACTACAACACCGCTCGTCCCCACCAGGGCCTCAAGGGCAAGACTCCCCTGGAGACCTTGCAACTTTTGTCATCGATTTAGCTAACACATACAATTCTGAACGAAGTGAAGAATCCAATAACCTACCCGGTTGTAGGGGCGCACGGCCGTGCGTCCCTACTTTCGGACCCTCGACCGTGCTTTGGGGAAGGAATTTAGGCCCTTCGGCAGGCTCAAGGCAACATAACCCCCGCTTAAGTGGACTGCGTGAATTAAGACGCGATTGCCCTGTATAAACCCACATGGCAAAAGTGCAGGTTGGCAGTTCGACAGAATTGGAATGATGGGTTGGGGATTAGCCGTCATCCCGGCAAAAGCGGGAGTCCAGGGCCTCTCTCGCGCACTGCAGTTGGCAATTCGCAATTTCTCTCGTTTTCGGCACCAAGCCAGAGTAACAATACCTGCTTAACTGTCCTCAAATCAACCCTGTGGCGCCACCAACGCCGGATCGAATCGTTCACCCGGCGTTGGCTCCAAATATTAGCCTGTGCTATTTCGCTTTAGCTGGGAATGCAGGCCGTGGTTGTAATCTCCACCAGGTTGTCCGGCTGGCCAAACTGCACGATTATCGTCGTGCGGGCCGGGTAATCGCTCGGAAAGAACTCCGCGTAGGTCTCGTTGAAGCCCGGAAGGTCTTCTCTCGTGGTCACGTAACAGGTGTTGGTCAGCACGTTGTCCAGAGATGATCCCGCATGCTCCAGGATCATTTTTATCCGCTCCAGTGCAAAGCGGGTCTGCTCCCTTATGTCGGAACCGTTCTCTCCGGTAGCAGGGTGGCGGCCGGTGCAGCCCTGCACGAATACCATTTCGCCGAACCGGGTGGCCTGGGACAGCGGGTTGCTACCCTGGGCGATCTGCGGGTGAGTGATGATTTCCTTCTGAGGCATTTCTTTCTTCCTGTTTGTTATTTGGCCTGGGCCATGCGGGGATACTAATGACGGGCTGTCTCGCTGTCAATTGACTCGCCGGAACAAGCTCGTCTACTTCCGCCAACCCCGTCGTCCCCTTCTTCCCGCGTCCTGGCCCGTGCCGCGAAACTCCCTTCCTCACAACATCGGCTGCCAGCCTGGCCTGGTCGGTGCGACGTCCCTGCCAGGGCCAATTGACACCACCTGTACCGCGTAGTAACCTGCCACTAGTATCGGATACGCCTTGCACTGCTATCCGATAGGTACAGAACGGGATTCCAGACACTAAAATGGAGGTAAGAAAATGCCTTACGAAGGATTGATTGCGGAAACAGTCAACATTCATGGTCATAACGGCGACCTGATCGACGCCTATCTGGCGCGCCCCCTGGGCTCCGGCCCCTTCCCCGGTGTGGTCATGATTCACCACATGCCCGGCTGGGACGAGGCTACCAAGGAAATGGCTCGCAAGCTGGCCCACAACGGGTTCGTCTGCATCTCCCCCAACTTGCACTTCCGCGAAGGCCAGGGGGACCCCACGGCCAACAGCGCCAGCGTCCGCGAGGCCGGCGGCATGCCCGATGACCGCACTCTCGGCGACGTGGCCGGCGCCCGCGACTATCTGCGGACCCTGGCCTACCACAACGACAAGGTTGGTGTTATCGGCTTCTGCTCCGGCGGTCGCCAGACCTACCTGGTCGCCTGCCGCCTGGATGGCATTGACGCCGCGGTTAACTGCTGGGGTGGCGGCGTAACCACCGTACCTGAAGGCGAACTGGAACGCTCTCGCCAGCCCGTAGCCCCCGTGGACTTCACCTCTGACCTGAATTGTCCCCTGCTCGGCCTTTTCGGCAACGATGACGCCAGGCCGTCACCGCAGGACGTCAACGACCTGGAAGAAGCCTTGAAGGCAGCCGGTAAGGATTACGAGTTCTTCCGCTACGATAACGCCGGCCACGGCTTCTTCGCCGTTGACCGCCCCAGCTATCGTCAGGAAGCCGCCGTAGACGGCTGGCAGCAGGTTCTCCGCTTCTACAACACCCACCTGGGCGCCGGGTCCCGCGAAATGGCCGGTGTAGCCGACAACGACTAGACCATAACCCCCAAGGCCTGGCCCCGACTCGGGCCCTGTTACACTCGACGAGGTTGAGCGCCGCGGACCTGCCAGGTTCCGCGGCGATCTCCTTTCCGAAATTCAACCTTACCCCATCGGGCGATTTCCAGGACTGCGTTAGTTCTTCAAGCTGTCCATCATCTGATCAGGGCAATCGCATTATGTTTAAATTGTCATTCTGAACGGAGTGAAGAATCTAAACTCCATCCCA
>DAOUHR010000168.1:0-14958 GCA_034428635.1 Dehalococcoidia bacterium | reverse complement strand
ATTCGCCTTTGCTACCTGGAATCGGGGCAAACGCTCCATTGTGCTGGACTTGAAGGACGAGAAGGCTCAGGCGACGGCTCAGAGGCTGGCCGGCCAGGCCGATGTGGTGATTGAGAACTTCCGGCCCGGCGTTGCAAACCGCCTGGGAATCGGCTACGAAAGGCTGGCCGCCGGTAACGCCGGGCTTGTCTATTGCTCGCTGCCGGGGTTTGGCGAGAGCCATCCCAACCGGCAGAAGCAGGGCTGGGAACCTATCGTTGGCGCCGCAACTGGCCTTTACCCCAAGGTTGATGGGTCGAAGGAACCCCTCTATTCGCCACTACCCGTCGCCAGCACCTTTGCTGCCATTGTGGGAGCCGTGGCTGTAACCATGGCCCTGTGCGCCAGGGACCGTACCGGTCAGGGGCAGCGCATTGAAGTCCCCTTGTACGATGCCATGTTTACCGCCATGGGCCGTCACCTGGTCAAGTTCCACGATATGGAAGACCCTGACCCGCGAAACCAACCCAGGCTGCCCATGCAGCGGCAATACCAATGCGCCGACGGTCGGTGGGTGCAGAATCATGGAAACTACCAGCGTTTCGTTCACCAGTTCCTGGAAGCGGCGGGGAACCCCGATTGGGGCGCAGAAGCAATAGCCGACTTCGGTAAGCCCCTGGAGCTGGAAACTGCGGACATGTGGGTTCAGCGGTTCGAGGAAACTTTCCGCCTCCGCACGTCCCTGGAGTGGCAGGAAGCTATCAGCGCGGCTGGCGGCGCCTGTACCATCTGCAAGACAGTCGAAGAGTGGCTGCACCACCCCCACCCGGTGGAAGCCAGGATGGTGGTGGAAGTAGAAGACGCAAATCTCGGCCGCATGAAACAACCCGGCGTCCAGGTGCGGCTTCGAGGCACGCCCGGAGCCGTTAAGAGTCGCGCGCCCAAGTTGGGCGAGCATACCGGCCAGATTCTGCAAGAGTTGGAGCCGGCTGCCTCCCATTCTTCCCCCGCCATTGACGCGTCCAACGTTATGTCAGGTAAAAATGTACTACATGCACTAGAGGGCATAAAGGTCCTGGATTTGTGCATAGTGTTGGCAGGTCCCACCTGTGGGAGAACTCTGGCCGAATACGGGGCAGACGTCATAAAGATTGACGACCCATCCCGTCCTTATGATCCTTCAGGTTCTCTGGACGTAAACCGGGGCAAACGTAGCATCATGCTCGACCTGAAGCACGAAGAGGGTCAGCAGGTGTTTTTTAAGCTTTTGGACACGGCCGACGTGGTGGTCGAGAACTACCGGAAAGGCAGCCTGGCAAAACTGGGGCTGGATTACGAGAGCCTTAAGAAACGAAAGCCGGACCTGGTTTACGCTTCACTGAACGCTTACGGATACGATGGACCCTGGAGTGAACGCCCAGGCTGGGAACAGCTTGCCCAGGCCACCAGCGGAATGCAGGTAAGGCGCGGGGGCAGGGACGACGCTCCCATGCTTATGCCCTATCCGGTAAACGACTACGGAACGGGAATGATGGGCGCCTATGCGGTGGCCCTGGCCCTGCACGAACGCAACAGGACGGGCAGGGGGCAGTCTGTTGACAGCGGACTGGCCCTAACGGCCGGGCTGCTGCAGTCCCCCTATTTCCTCGACTTTGAGGGCCACCAGCGCAGCGAACCGGAAGGAAGGGGCCTGCGGGGCATTTCGGCCGTTTCCCGGCTATATTTCGCTGCGGATGGCTGGCTTTATATTCACTGTGGGGACAAGGAGGCGGTCAGCCGGATGCTGACTGTATCTGAATTCACTCACCTTCAGGGCCTGTCCGAAGTAACCAATGAGGATAGTATAGAATTTCCTCAGGACGGTGAATTGTCAAAGGCCCTTTCGGCAGTATTCGCTACGAAACCGGTTTCGTACTGGCTGGAAAGGTTGAACGACGTCGGAATAGACGCCGCAGAAAATGCGGAAATCAGCAACTTCCGAGACTTGTCTCAAGTACGAGAGGCGGGCCTCATCGTGACCAGGGACCATCCCGGTCAAGGCAAGGCGGACCACCTGGGCAATACTGCCCACCTGTCGGCAACTCCGATGCGTGTCGGCCGGCCAACGCCGGTGCTGGGCAGTGATGCGGACGAAATCCTGGCCGACTTGGACTTGCCAGCCGGGACAATTGCATCCCTGAAGGAACGGAACATCGTAGTCATTCCCCATTAGCGGCCGGACGCTGTCCCTTCCTGTTCAGGCCCGCAAAAGCAGCGTTCGCCGAGCTAAATGTTTGATGCAAACCTGTACCAATAATGCTAAACTTGGGACAAAATTAACCCTGCGGATAATTCCGGCAACGATTTCATGCCACCATCCGCTTCCCACATAGGGTTCAGGCTCCGAAAAATGGTGATTCCCTTCGAACACCCGGGGCTTGTGAAGGAGGTTCGGGAGCTTTGCTGCGCCTTTACAATACCCTGACGAAACAGGTCGACGAAATTCACCCCATTGAACCCGGCAAGATCAAGATGTATACCTGCGGGCCCACGGTGTACCGGTACGCCCATATCGGCAACCTCCGCACCTATATGATGGCCGACTGGATCCGCCGCGCCCTGCTGGTCCAGGGCCTGGACGTCTACCACGTGAAGAACATTACCGACGTGGGCCACATGCGCCAGGAACTGGTGGAAGCCGGCGGCGACAAGATGATCATGGCCGCCCTGGCCGAAGGGAAGACCATCCAGGAGATTGCCCAGTTCTATGCCGACAGCTTCTTCCAGGACGAGGAGCAGGTAAATATCCTTCCCGCCCACGTATTCCCCTGGGCCACCCACCATATTCCGGAGATGGTGACCATGGTGGAACAACTGGTGGCCAATGGTTTCGCCTACGAATCCGGCGGAAACGTTTATTTCGATGTTCCCCAGTTTCCCAAGTACGGCGGGCTCTCCCGAAATTTTGGTGGAAACCTGCTGGAGGGCGTGCGAGCTGAGGCGGACCCCTTAAAGAAAGACGCCCGGGACTTTACCCTTTGGAAGGCGGCAGAACCGGGCCGTGACGTGAAGTGGGACAGCCCATGGGGTGAAGGTTTCCCTGGCTGGCACATCGAGTGCTCCGCGATGGCCCACAAGTACTTGGGCGAAAGGTTCGACATCCATACCGGCGGCGTGGACAACGTCTTCCCGCACCACGAGGATGAGATAGCCCAGAGCGAGGGCGCATTTGGTGACACTCACGTGAACTACTGGGTCCATGGCCAGCACCTTCTGGCCGACGGAGCGAAGATGGCCAAGTCTTCGGGCAACGTCTTTCTCCTTGATGACCTGGCCTCCCGAGGGATAGACCCTCTTTCTTTCCGGTACCTGTGCATGACGGTGCGCTACCGCCACAGGATGAATTTCACCTTCAATTCCCTAAAGGCCAGCGAGCGCGCACTTTCCAAGCTGCGCAACAGGGTTTGGGAGTGGAAGGGCCTTCCTGAATTGGCCCAGCTTCCGCAGGAAACTGAAGAATGGCGTCAGAAGTTCTGGGATGCGGTCAATGACGACTTGGACCTGCCCATTGCGCTGGCCCTGACTTGGGACATGGTACGGTCAGGCCTGCCGGGTCAGGCCAAGCTGGCGCTGCTGCTGGACTTTGACCGCATATTTGGGCTGGATCTGGACATGGTACCCGATGCCTACCAGCTTCCCGAGGCAATAGTAACTGCGGCGTCGCAGCGCAATGCCTTGCGGGGCCAGGTAGACTACGCCACCGCCGATACCCTCCGTGAAGGATTGGCGTCAGGCGGTTACGTGGTGCAGGACACTCCCCGCGACACCCGCATCCGCCCCAAGACTCCCCTGGAACGGCAGGAGGAGCGCTGGGAGTGGGTTTCATCGTCTCGCGAAGTGGAATCTTCCCTGGACCTGCCAGACCTGTACGATTTCACTTTCATCCTTAACGCATACAACTACGCTGAAGACGTTGAACGGTGCGTAACTGCAATGCGCAGGTGCGCTGCAGGTTACTCGGTGGAAATCATCACCATCGACAACGGCTCCACCGACGACACGGCGGAGTGGCTGGAAGGATACAAGGAACAGGATGCCGACTTCCGCGTGGTCCATTGTGACCACGTCATTGGCGATGCCGCCGGAAAGAACATTGGCGTAAAGCTGAGCCGAGGAAAGTACATCATCATACTGGACGCCTCGACGGAGATAACCGGAGATGTGTTGGGAGCTATTGCCCAACAGTTATCCAACGAAACAGTCGGTATTTTCGGCCCCTACGGATTGACCACGGACGATATGCAGCACTTCCACGAGGAAGTAGAACAGGGCGAAGCTGACGCCATGCAGGCCTACTGTATGTCTTTCCGCAGGGAAGCGGTGCGAATAGTGGGATTGATGCATGAAGGTTTCCGCTTTTACCGCAACCTGGACATCGACTACTGCTTCCAGTTTAAGGAAAAGGGCTACCGTGTGATGGCCGACAGCAGCCTTCCCATGGTGCGCCACGAACACCGCCAGTGGACGGAGCTGGACGATGGCCAGCGGGACGAACTCAGCCGAAAGAACTTCGGCCGCTTCCTGCGTCGGTGGGGCAACCGCCCTGACCTGCTGATCGACTCGGGCGCCCGCGGTTTTGAAACCGGCTTTCGCCACTGAATATACCTGCTACGGGCACATTTTTACTCCGCCACTCCTGGCACGGACACCCGACTGGACCCCTTCCTCGGTGGGTATCCCTACAGGAAGATGGCGGAGTTTTTCGTGAGTCCCGGTGCATCTCGGATGCGCCATCAGGGTTATGGTTATAGGAGCGAGGCCGGCGCGAGACCGGGATTATAACTATTTTCGAATAAGTATAAAATTAATGAAAATATCACAGACTTTCCAACAAAAGTTCAATAAACGTAATCCCAGTTGCGAAAACGCACAGTTCTTAACTGGGATTTGTTGGATAACAAAATCGACTGGGTGGGTAACCCCGGCGGTGTTACCTTGACGTTAAATTTTTCCCGGTGTTATGGTTAACGAAGCAAAGGTCACAGCCGGAGTCTCTGCCGGATGAATGATGAAGTAGCCAGGGTAATGGGCGGAGACCAGCGGGCGATATCCCGCACGATGACCTCGCTGGAACGGCGCGACCCGGCGGTGATCTCTGCTATCAAACAACTTGACCACCACACCGGTCATGCTTATTGCATAGGCATAACCGGCCCGCCCGGAGTAGGCAAGAGCACTCTGGTGGACCGCCTCACCGGGCACCTCAGAAAACTGGGACTGACCGTCGGAATCATTGCAGTTGACCCCGATAGTCCGTTCAGCGGCGGCTCAATTCTTGGCGACCGCATACGTATGCAGCGCCACTACCTGGATCCAGACGTCTTCATTCGAAGCGTTTCTACCCGGGGCCAGGGGGGCGGGTTGCCCAGGATCGTCAAGAGCCTGGTAAGAGTGCTGGATGCCGCCGGAAAAGACGTCGTACTGGTGGAAACCGTAGGCGTCGGACAGACGGAACTCGGAATCATGGGCGTTGCCGACACGGTTGTCGTAGCCATAATGCCCGAATCGGGTGATACTATACAGACGTTGAAGGCGGGTGTCCTGGAAATCGCCGACATCTTCCTGGTAAACAAGGCCGACCGAGAGGGCGCCGACCGTATGGCAGCCGGCATCCGTGCCATGCTGCAAACCGCGGCCAAACCCTCACAGTGGGAACCCCCTGTGGTTCTCACCCAGGCTGACCGGGGACGAGGCATCGAAGACCTCTGGACCAAAATTGAAGAACATCGTTTGAATTTAACAGCCCCCGCAAGCGCGGGGGGATACCGGTCCCTCCTGGAACAGCGCCGCGCTGAAAGGCGACGCGAAGAGTTCCTGGAAGCGCTCCAGGAGGAACTGTTTCAGCGGCTTAAGGGCCGTATAAAGCGCGAACAATCCCTGCAATCATACTTAGAAGATATTGGAATTGGGAAGCTGGAACCTTATTCGGCGGCGGCGGAACTGCTCAACCGTCCGGATCTGTTGGAGTCCACCTTCCCGGAAAACGAGTGATCTCAGCAACCAAATACCTTTGGGCCTCCCTAAAAGGAAGCCCCCTCGTTATGTCCAATTCTTCATGGAAGGGATGTGCGTATGCTTTATATGGGCGTAGACCTCAAGACTACCACACGGCAGCGCAGTTCGCTGGCTGTCATCGACTCCGACTCCAGGATCGTCTTAATGGGTTCCTTCTCCGAGGACAGGGAACTTATTGAGGCGATTGCAAATTACAGTCCCCAGTTGATCGCCATTGGAAGTCCCCTCACCCTACCCACCGGCCTCTGCTGTCTGGAATCCAGTTGCAACTGCCAGATGGATAACCCTGAAAACAAGGGGCGCCAGGCCGAATTGGACCTGGCCCGGATGGGTATCAGCTGCTTCTTTACAAACAAGAAGTCAATAGTAACTCAGCTTGTCTACCGCGCCGTCACTTTGAACCAGCGACTGACGGATATGGGGCAACAGATCATCGAAGTGTATCCCCACGCCAGCAAGCTGCTCCTTTTCGGAGACAAGCTTCCCCCCAAGCGAAACGCCAAGGAATGCCTGGGCTTCCTCAAGGACAGGCTTCCCAAGCTGGTCAACGGACTTGATGACTATATGATCCAGTTGGACTCTGGTTCCTGCGATTCCCTCATCAATGCTCACATAGCCATGCTTCACGCTACCGGACAAACGGATGTGGTGGGCAGCGACGAGGAAGGCCTGATAGCCCTGCCCAGGCTGCTGAGAATCTGACCAATCTTTGATTGCCGGCGTTTATCCGGCGCCGGCCCCTGAAAAAAGACAAAAAGAACCCCCTGGCCCGCCGAGAGGCGCAAGCCAGGGGGTTCCTTTTGGTGGCAAGTGACGGTGAAGCTAGGTCTGGGAGTTTTCAGTGCTGCCACCGTTACTGCCCTGCTGGTTGTTCCCCATCCCCAGGAAGGGAGAGAGCATCGAGGTGAACTCCATGGGGAAGATGAACTTGGTGGAAGGGCTGGCACCAAGGGACTTAAGGGTGTCAAAGTATTGAAGGCTCATTGTCTTGGCGTCCACGTTGTTGGCGACGTTGTAAATTTGCTCCAACGCGCTGCTGAAGCCCTGGGCCCTCAGTACCGTGGCCTGCTGGTCGCCCTCCGCCTCCAGGATGGCAGCCTGCCGGTTGCCCTCCGCCTGCAAAATTGCTGACTGTTTCTCACCTTCGGCCCGGTTTATCTGGGCCTGCCGCTGGCCCTCTGACTCGGTGATGTCAGCAGTCTTGATCGCGGCCGCCGACTTTTCCCGTTCCATCGCCTGCTTCACACCCGGCGGAGGGTCGATTTCGTTGATGGCCACGTTGCGGACCTTCACGCCCCACCTTCCGGTATTCTCGTCCAGGGCCATTTGTAGCCTGCCCTGGATACGCTCCCGTTCGCCCAGGGCCTCCGCCAGGGTGATGTTTCCGATTATCGACCTCAATTCCGCTACCGCCAAGTTGACCACCGCCGTCTCAAAGTCTTGAACGTCAAGAACGGACTTGCGGGGATTGTCCTCGTCGGGAAGCACCTGATAGTAGATTACGAAATCCATATCCACTACAACGTTGTCGGTGGTAATGTACTTTTGGGTGGGGACTCGCTGCGTCCTTTCCCAGATGCCAACCTTGGTGCCGTTGAAAATGATGGGCACCAGGAACCGGAATCCCGGCCCCACTACCTTGTCGAAGCGCCCGAACCGCTGGATGACCATCCGTTCTTGCTGCTGGACTATCACTATACCCGCTGCCATTGGTACCTCCTCGGGAATTTGCCTTTCACATTTCGCCTGCCGGATTAGTTCCGACGGTTCAATTCGTCTCATCAAAGGGTATAACGGTCAGAACCAGATCGTCTACCCCCACCACTATAACCTTTTCTCCCTCTGCTATCACCTGGTCATTGTCGGAAACCGCCGTCCAGTTACCGTCCTCCATCCTGACTACTCCCCGGGGGTCCAGTTCGGTTATCACCGTACCCAGGCGCCCCAACAGTTGAATCGTATCCTCTCCCCGGTCTCCCTTTTGCGACTTTCGTATTGCCCACACCAGGTAGAGCAGGCCGCCCGCGAGGACGGACGCTGTCGCCACGATGAGCCACGGATTCACCGAAACGGGTGCAAGGGTGGGGGAAGGAGTACCAAACTGGGCAAACAGCAGAAAACCGCCCAGAATCAGGCAGATGCCGGCCGCAACTCCCAGGACGCCAAAGCCCGAAACCTGGGTTTCCAGGAAGCCAAGGGCCAGCGCCAGGACAATCAACGCTACGCCAGCCCAGTTGACGGGCAGGCTGCCCAGGGCCAGGAAAGCCAGGATTAACAGCACGATTCCCACCACGCCGGGCACTATCATCCCTGGGTTAAACAGTTCGATGACCACGGCCAGGCCGCCAATGGTCAGAAGCAGGAATGCCACGTCCGGGTTGGCCAGGAACTCCAGGAAGTGCTCCAGCAGGTTCTTCTCCAGCTCCCTGGTATCCATTCCCTCCGTTTGCAGGGTGAAGGGGCCACTGCGAATGGTTACCACGCGCCCGTCCAACTGCCTAAGCAAGTCGTTTGTATCTGTGGCTATGAAGTCAACCATTCCCAGGTCTACCGCCTCGGTGGCGGTAAAGGATGCTCCCAGGCGGACTGTTTCTTCCAGCTTTTCGCCATTGCGGTTACGCTCCTCGGCAATGCTGCGGATAAGAGCGGCGGCATCGTTCGTAACCTTGTTGGCCAGGGTTTCACCAATGTCTTCGCCGGAGGCGGATACGGGCGTGGCGGCGCCGATGTTGGTCCCGGGGGCCATTACGGCCACGTTGGCAGCTGCGGTCAGAAAGGTGCCTGCCGACCCGGCCTGGGCTCCGCTTGGGGCAACGTACACAACAATAGAGATGTCGGACTCCAGTTGCATTTCTACCATTTTCCTCGTGGAGTCCAGTAGGCCACCAGGAGTGTCCAGGCGAACAATCAGCAGGGTTGCGCCTGAATCGCGAGCTTGTTTCAGGGCGCGCTCCAGGTACCGTTCCTTGACCGGATTAATTGTGCCATCAATTTCCATGACCAGAGCCCCCGCGGAGGGGGACTGAGCCAGAGCCTGCCCCGCCAGGCCCAGCAGGATTAGGGAAAAAGCAACAGAGAGGCCGAAAACCCTGAGCGAGCCGGTACGACTTCTGCTACGTATTCGAGACGATTGTATGCCCGATTTGGTGCCAGACGCATCCATAGTAATTCAATCATCCTTGGCTCTAGCCTGTGTGTCAATCGCTTAAGCAAACAGAGAGTATCACTTAATGGCCCTAAGCGGCGGAACCGTCCGGGCAGTTCGGCAAGCCGGGTTTGACTAGCCTGGAGGGCGCCCATACAATAGCGGCAAATCAGAAACGCTGGAATCCATCTTCCATTCAGCAGTAAAGGTGAGCCAGTAGCAGGAGGAGCAAATGGACTACGAATTTATTCTGGTGGAAAAGGAAGATGGCGTGGCCATTCTCACCTTGAACCGGCCGGAAAAGCTCAATGCCATGAACCGGCAATTGAATCGGGAACTGCAGGACGCCGTCAGGACCATGAATGAGGACGACGAGGTAGGCTGCATCGTGATTACCGGCGCGGGAGAAAGAGCCTTTTCCGCCGGCGGCGACATCCACGAGCAGCGGGAGCGGGACCAGGAAGCCGATCAAGAGTCCCGCGAGCAGCAGGACCGGAACCGGGCAAGGGGCACCTACGACATCAGCGCCTCGCTGAAACCCGTGATTGGCATGATGAACGGGCTTGCCTACGGTGGGGCTGCGGTACTCTCCTCTTCACTGGACATGCGGGTTGGCTGCGAACGAACCAGCTTCCGTTTCCTGGCCGCCGCCTACGGTCGGATCAATTCCACCTGGACGCTGCCGAACCAGGTGGGATGGCCCATTGCCAAGGAACTGCTGTTCACCGGCCGGGTCGTTGACGCGGAGGAAGCCTACCGCATTGGCCTGCTGAACCACTTGGTACCTGCCGACCAACTCCGGGAAAAGACATTGGAGATTGGCAGGACCATCTCCCAGAACCGCCGTGAATCAATCATGGGAATCAAGGAATTATTGCTGATGCACAAGGGCTGCAACCTGGAACAGCAATGGGCCAACGAGCGGGACTTTACCACCAACCGGGTACGGGGCTACAACGCGGAACAGGCCTTCCCCGAGTTCATAGCCAGAAAAGGACGCTAAACGGCGCTACTCCTTATTGTGCCTGGCATCTAAAAAAGTGTACGGGCCGCTGAATCAGCGGCCCGTACACTTTTACATTATTATGTAAACTCCAAGGTTGTTAGCTATCCAGCGTGCCCTTGGTGCTGGGCACTTGGCCGGTGGCCCTGGGGTCAATCTCCACTGCATCCCTCAGCGCCCGGGCCAGCGCCTTGCACAGGGCCTCAGCCTTATGGTGGGGGCTTATGCCGGTCAGAACCTTGGCGTGCAGGTTTATGCGCCCCTCCAGGGCAAACGACTCGAAAAAGTGGCGCACCAAGTCACCTGAGAGCGTTTCAACCATCGTATCGTCCAGCGTGGTCTCCACAACCGCGTAGCTTCTGCCGCTGAGGTCCAGGGCCACCATCACCAGGGTCTCATCCAGGGGTACAATGGCGTGGCCCATGCGGCGGATGCCCCGCACTTCGCCAAGGGCCTGGTTGAAGGCCCTCCCCAGCAGGATCCCCACGTCCTCGACCAGGTGGTGCCAACCCACATGAACGTCGCCCTTCGCCTGCAGGGTGATGTCGAACAGGCCATGGCGGGCGATCTGGCTGACCATGTGGTCCAGGAAGCCGTTGCCTGTGTCCACCTCGTAACGGCCCTGTCCGTCCAGGTTAACCGTCAGGGCAATTTGGGTTTCTGCCGTTTCGCGACTTAGAGTTGCGATCCTTGCGCCGGATTGGGCCAGGTCAGAGCTTGCTGGTTCAAGCTTTTCCACCATCACTCACCCACCAGTTCCTTCAGCGCTGCAATTACCTGGTCCGTTTCTGCTGGCAGTCCAACGCTGGCCCGCACGTAGTCACGAAGTTGCGGAGTGTTGAAGTAACGCAGGAAGATACCCCGCCGGCACAGTCCCTCGAATATTTCCTGGCCCCGGCCTTCGGGCAATCGGCACAGGATGAAGTTGGCCTGAGACGGCCACACCTGGATTCCCGGAATACCTTCCAGCAGCCCTGTCATCCGCTTCCGCTCCTGCACAATAGCCTGGACGCGGTTAAGCAGGGTAGGACGGTCATTAAGGGAGGCTATCAGGGCCACTTCCGCCGCCAGGTTAACGTTGTAGGGCGACTTCATGCTCATCATGGTCCGGGCAACATCCTGGTCCATCACCCCCAGCCCAATCCTGAGGCCAGCCAGTCCCGCCCACTTGCTGAAAGTACGCAGCACCATCAGGTTGGAGTATTCATCCACCAGCGGCAGGACGGAATGGCCGCAGAATTCATAGTATGTCTCATCGACCACCACGATCTTGCCAGTGGCCAGCAAGGCGCGTATAGCCTCCTGGGAAGCGGTATTGCCCGTCGGGTTGTTAGGAGAGGCCAGGAAAATAGCCTTGGTGTCCTCGTCAAACGCCCCAACGGTGGCTTCAATGTCTATGTCGAAAATCTCATTGCGGGGAACCGACTTGACCTTGCCCCCGCATACCTCGGCCGAGAAGGCGTACATACCAAAGGTGGGCGTGGGAATAACTATATTCTCCCCTGGCCCCAGGAACATTCGCAGAATCATGTCGATCAGTTCATCGCTGCCATTTCCGGCAATGATCCTGTCGGCCGGAACGTCCAGGTAACTTGAAAGGGTCTCCCGCAACTGCCTCTGGTCCGGATCAGGATAATGGTTGTAGTGCTGAAAACTGCCCAGAGCCTTCACCACCTCGGGCGAAGGGCCGAAAGGATTCTCGTTCCCGTTGAGCCGGATCACTTTTTCCGGCGGAATTCCGGCCTGCTGGGCCATGACCTCCATGGGGTCAACCCCGTCGTAGGTCTTTAGCTGGCGTATGTGGGGTAGCAGGAGGTCTCTAACATCGGTCATATCAATAATCCGGGTTAAGTTTAGGGTCTCCGGAGAACCTTTTGGGAAAGGAGAACCTGGGTTTCCCTTTAGGCAACCGCTTATGCCCTGGCCTTGATACTGTCCAATCGCACCTCGATGGCGCCAGAATGGCCGGTCAAACCCTCCGCGTGGGCAATCTGCACCGCAGCCTGCCCAAGACCCTGGAAGACTTCAGGCGACAGACCAACCACGGGCATGGTTCGCATAAAGTGGTGGACACTCAGGGCCGAATTGAACCGTGCAGTGCCCCCGGTTGGCATTACGTGGCTGGGCCCGGCGATGTAGTCTCCCATAACTTCAGGGGAAAACTCACCCAGGAACAGGCCGCCGGCGTTCTTTACCTTGCCGGCCCAGGCCCAGGGGTCGGAAACCATCATGCACAGGTGCTCGGGGGCAATGCGGTTGGCCAGTTCCACCGCCTCGTCCATATCCTCCACCAGCACTATGCGGCCCTGCCGTTCCAGCGCGTCCCGGGCCAGATCCCCCCGTTCCAGGGACGCCAGTCGCCGTTCTATTTCCTCCTCAACCTCGGCGATCAGCTTCCTTGAATCTGTTACCAGAATGGCAGTGGAAAGTGGGTCATGCTCGGCCTGGGCGATCATATCTGCGGCGCAGAAACTGGCCTGGGCCGTGTCATCGGCAATTACAATGGTCTCCGTGGGACCGAATATGCCATCTATGTCCACCTGGCCCTGGACCAGCTTTTTGGCATAGGCGACAAAGATGTTGCCAGGCCCGCATATCTTGTCCACCTTGGCTATGCTCTCGGTGCCGTAGGCCATGGCGGCAATGGCGGGAACACCCCCCACCTGGTAAACAGCATCGACCCCCGCAATGTGGGCCGCGGCCATGACTGCCGGGTTCAGGGGTTCAGCGCCGCGCCGGGGGGTGGTCAGGATGACCTCCTTGACGCCCGCGACCCGGGCCGGTATGGCCGTCATTAGCACCGTAGAGGGGTATGCAGCGGTTCCGCCAGGCGCGTACAAGCCCACCCGCTCCAGGGGGCGGACCATTTCGCCCAGCCCTTGTTCCAGGTCAATCCAGTTGCGGGGCAGTGTGGCCTGGTGAAAGTCGGTGATTCGCTGGGCCGCCAGTTGCAGGGCGGACTCCAGTTCAGGTGAAATAGCATCGCGGGCCCGTTGCAGTTCCGCATCGCTGATCCGGAACTCTTCCAAATCCGCCCCATCCAGCAGCTTGGCGTAACGGCGGATTGCGGCGTCGCCCTCACGCCGCACGTCCCCCAGCATGGTTAGCACCGACTGCTCTGGTGTAACGTCGGCGCCAAATGCCTGCCTGGTGCGTTCCACTACCGATTCGGGAAGGGAGTCCATATCCAGGGGATCGAATCGGGCCAGGACGCCTTCAGCCTCGGCCAGCCCTTCCACCACTTTAAGCTTCACCAAGATACTCCTTAACCTGCAACAGGGTCTGTTCTACGGCCGCCCTCCGGTAGGCTTCCACCTTGTCCCTCGTAACCTTCTCATAGACTGCATCCAGGCTCTCGGGCATATCAGCCAGAAACCGGTCCACCATATCCTGCACGTCGCCGTTGTCGCGGTACATTCGATTCATGGCCCGCTTCAAGCGCTGCCAGTCAAATTCCCACCCCATGAAGCGCGCCACCCACTGGCGCCATTCGGCCAGGACCTCTGGGCTTAAGAAGTCTATATCGACACCCTCTTCGCCGCTGCAAATCACTTGGCCTGCCTGGCTGAATCCGTTCAGTTCCTGGTGGGCCTGCCGGTCCATGTCCAGCTGGACGGCCCGATCCCAGATCTGCGCCTCTTCGTCCGTCTCGGCCAGCGTCTCGCTTCGCGAAAAGTGGGGACGGAACATGGTGGTGATCCACAACTCATCAGCTGTCAGGTGGCTCACGTAGCCCAGCACAAAGGAACGAGTTGCGGGATTGTTGCTGCCGCGGTCGGCCAGTTCAGGATAAAGTTCGAACATGCGCCTAGTGCCGTCGCCCACCGATTGCAGAGTCAAGGGAGCAAAATGGGTACGCTCGCGGTCCCACTTGGTCATCGCGCGAATGTCGGGCGTGGTTGAGCCCAGGAAGCAACTGCCCAGGTTATCCTGGACAAATCCCCAGTCCAATTCCCTGGCCACCTGGCCCGCTATATAAATATGCGTGGGGAGATTAGGCACTATTGTCCTCCCAACTCCCCGCTGGCCGTACCAACCTGTTCAAAGAGCCTGCTGAACACCGAAGAGTCTTCGCGAAACTGGTAACTCAACTGGGACGCAGAAATCTCTATGCCGCCACAGTCCCGAAGGTGGTCCACCGCCTCCATGAGCCGGTCCTTGCGCACCAGCAGGGTTACCGCGTACCAGTCCTGCTCCTCCACATTATAGACTCGGGCAATCGTGGGCCCGCGCAGACCGGAAACTTCCGGGCGGCTTAGAACCGTGGCGCTCACCTCTTCAGGGGAACTGCCCCGCACGTTAGCGGTCAAGCGGTAATAGGGCTCGGCCCGCATGTGGGACTCCAGCATTTCCACCAGCTCCCGGGCCAGCCTAAGCGCCTCTTTGGATTGCATAAGAGTCGTGGTATTGGCGATCAAGCAGGACTGGGAACTCAGTATGGTGCCTCCCTCGAGGGTCTTCAGCCGATTATCCCGCAGCGTATTCCCCGTGGCCGTCAAGTCAGCAATCAGGTCGGCGTAACCGGCTACGGGTGCAGCCTCCAGGGCACCGCTGACCGCTACCAGGGTAAAGTAGTTGATCCCTCGCTGGAATAAATACTGCCGCAGCAACCGGGGGTACTTGGTGGCTATCCGCAACTGCTTCCCCTGTTGCCGGGACTCCAGCGCCAGGTCGGCCAGGTCGGCGATGGGCGAGACATCCAGCCGGGCGTCGGGGACCGCCAGTACAAAATCACACCGACCGTACCCCAGGTCATCCATCAAGCTGATGACTTTCC
>DAOUHR010000167.1:0-35567 GCA_034428635.1 Dehalococcoidia bacterium | reverse complement strand
GAACTCACGGCCAGCCCGTATGGCCCCGCCCCAATGATCAGCAGGTCAGTGTCTTTCATGATTCACCACTTTCACGATTCACCAATAGTAAAGGATTATTGCGCTTGCAGGCAAAGATTTTCGTACCTGGTTCCCGACATCAAGTATTTGGCCGACGCAATCCGCTTGCAACTTCCAGGGGAGAGTCGGCCTCGGTTTACGCTCCCTGACAGCAACCAATCAATTGGCGACGGTAGGGTTTCGTTTCAGTTGGTATGGACAATCGGAACGGTAGGGGCAGACCTGTGTGTCTGCCCTGGTCTCACAAGTAAAACCACCTAAATTGGAACGCTGCTATGGGCGACATGGATTATTGACAGCCGGCTTTATATGTAATATAAAGCTGCATACTACTGGCAGGAAGTAGCAAGCTTAACCGAGGAGGAAGCGATTCAACCAATAGCAGAGCAATAATTTATTACGCATTTCGCAAGATACGGAGGTAAATTTTGGGAAACCTGACCAGACAATGCGCTCAATACCTAAATCGCCGTCTGTGGGTGATTCTACCCCTGATAGCGATATTGGCAGTGGCGTGTGGCGCGGCCGAAGAGCCGGCCGCTGCGCCTGCCGCCGAACAACAGCAGGAGGCAGCCCCAACGGCTACCTTTGCACCGCAAATGATACCCCAAGCCACGTCGGCGCCTGAAGCCCCGGCCATGGGGGCCGAGCCTTCCGGAGAACAGATGCAGGAGCCGGCACAGGCCCAGGAAACTGCGCCCACCGCCGCGCCCGCGCCCACTGCCGCGCCCCCGTCGGCCGACCCCGCCAAGAACCACGCCGTGGTCGTGACTGAAGCGGAACCGGCTAGCATCGGCGCCTGGAGTGAAGGCTGCTCCGCCGAGATTCACAGCATGGGTTGCCAGGACTTCGTCACCGACTTCCTGACCTGGCTGGATGACCGCACCGCCGAGATAGTTCCCCTGTCCGGCGTGGTCGACTGGGAACAGATTGACCTCGACCGCTGGCAGTTCAACCTCCGCGACGGCGTCAAGTTCCACAATGGCGCTCCCTGGAACGCCGCCGCCGCCAAGTACGGCATCGAATACAATGCCTTCCCGGACAACCCCAGCGCGTCTGTGACTTGGACGGGCCCCGACATGACGGCTGAGGTCATTGACGACCTGACCGTTCACGCCGTATGCCCCAACCCCTGCCCCATCTACCCGCGCACCGCGCTGTTCGCCGATTTCCAGGACCCCGAGTGGTTTGAGAACGCCTCCGAAGAGGAACGTTCACTTATGACCATCGGCTTCGGCCCTTACAGGATTATCGGCTACACCCCCGGCGTCAGCACCGAGTTCGAGGCCTACGAGGACTACCTCCCCAACGAGAACTGGTTCTCCCAAGCCCCGTCCATCCAGTACCTGACCCACACCTACCGGGCTGAGGCCCCGGTCCGGGCCGCTATGATCAGGACCGGTGAAGCTCACTGGGCCGCCGATATTGGCTTTGAAGAAGCGGCGACCGTGAGCAAGACCGTCAGCGGCAAGACCGCCGAGGTCTACACCCTGGTCTTTGACACGGTTTTCCACGAGGAACTGGCCAAGCAGAAGGTACGTCTGGCCCTGACCCACGCTGTGGACTGCCAGACGCTGCTCGACTCCCTCTTCGACAGCCAGATTCCGTGCCACAACGCCATATCAATGAATGGTACTGTGGGCATTACCCCGGAGAACTCCAAGTGGCGAGAATACAATCCTGAACTGGCGCGCCAATTGTTGGAAGAGGCCGGTTACTACCAGGGTACCAATAGGGAAGATAACCCGGAAATCAACGTCAACACCCGCCCCGGCTCCAACATCCGCGGAGTGGAACTCTTGGAAGCCGTTGTCCAGTTCTGGCGCGACGTTGGCGTCAACGCCAACCTGAATTCCTATGGCGACCTTGGCGCCGCCAGGGAACTGCAGATTTCCGGTTGCGGCCGCTTCGCCGGCGAACCCGGTTACCAGGAAGCAATGGACTGCGCCGACCGGGATCCCCCGGGGCCGGCCTTCGTCTCGTCCCACGCGTATGAAGTAGCAACGTCCAACGAGATCCTGGACATGCAGCGCTTCAACAACTCCCGCCTTAGCTGCTTCAGCCGCAGCAGTCGTCACTGCACGGCGGAGTTTGAGGCCTGGAAGACGGAAGCCAACTCCATCCCCGAAGGCCCCGAACGGACCAAGGCCATGGAAGAGATCGCCGACTTCGCCTATGAGCAGGCTATCTTCCTGCCCTTCTTCGAGGTCGTCTACGTGTACGGTTTGGCCGACGACATCGAATGGCAGCCCTACTACGCGCCGCGCCTGCGGGGCAACACCCTGCGGTTCGTCGAGTAACCTGAATCGCCATGGGAGCCCCGGTGGGTTTCCGAAGGGTTTTGCCACTCTGGAAAGGGGGCGGGTATTGTACCCGCCCCCTTTTTTGTCCACCTGCCCCAACAAGTGGAGAATTAATAGCCGCGCAGTCTTCCTCTGAATCTCTATTGCTTACTGGAATTCGGCCTTGTCAGTGGAACCGAGTAACTTTGGCAGAGCATCGGCAAAGGCCGTATCGGGCAGACTCCACGCTCCCCACAGTTAACGGCAGAAATCATTGACATGTTGCTATTTCTGTAATATAACCGGGTTAACTGGTACTTAAACCAGTTAATATACAGGAAAGGAGGCATAGTATAGCCAGCACACGGGCCTCACCAATATGTGATTAGTAACTATTAGAGGTGAATCATGGGAATCCTGACCAATGTGTTCGCCCGTTCCCTTCGCCGTCGTATTTGGGTAATCTTGCCCCTGATTGTAGTCCTGGCAGTAGCATGCGGCGCCGCTGAAGAACCGGCCGCTGCCCCTGCCGCCGAACAGCAACAAGAGGCGGTCCCTACGGCTACATTCGCACCCCAGATGATACCCCAGGCCACTGCAGTGCCAGAAGCTCCTTCCATGGCTGACCAGTCTTCCGGCGGTCAGGCAGCGGAACCGGCTGCGGCGCAGGAGCAACCGGCCCCCACCGCCGCCCCGGCTATGGCTGAGGCTCCCGCATCAGCCGACCCCGCCAAGAACCACGCAACCGTAGTCACGGAGGCGGAACCGGCCAGCATCGGTATGTGGAGTGAAGGCTGCTCTGCAGAAATTCACAGCATGGGCTGCACCGACTTTGTTTCCGACTTCCTGACTTGGCTGGATGACCGGACCGCAGAAATCGTCCCTCTTTCCGGTGTGGTGGACTGGGAGCAAATTGACTTAAACCGCTGGCAGTTTAACCTGCGGGATGGCGTCAAGTTCCACAATGGAGCGCCGTGGAACGCCGCCGCCGCCAAGTACGGTATCGAGTACAATGCGAACCCTGAAAACCCCAGCGCTTCCGTGACCTGGACCGGTCCCTTCATGGAGGCTGAGGTAATCGACGACTTAACCGTGCATGCAGTCTGCCCCAACCCCTGTCCCATTTACCCCCGTACGGCACTCTTTGCTGACTTCCAGGACCCGGGGTGGTTCGAAAGCGCCACCGAAGAGGAGAGGACGCTGAACAGCATCGGGTTTGGGCCCTACAAGATTATCGGTTACGAGCCTGGCGTGAACACCCAGTTCGAGATCTACGAGGACTATCTGCCTAACGAAAACTGGTTCGCCCAGGCCCCCACAATTCAATACATAACCCACACTTACCGGGGTGAAGCTCCGGTTCGCTCGGCTATGATCCAGACCGGCGAAGCCCACTGGGCCGCCGACATCGGCTTCGAGGAAGTGGATAACGTGGCAAATGCCGGCGGCAAGACCGTCAGCGGCAAAACCGCAGAGGTCTATACGCTGGTCTTTGACACCGTCTTCCATCCGGAACTCTCCAAGCAGAAGGTCCGCTTGGCTCTTACGCACGCCATCGACTGCCAGACCATGCTGGATTCCTTCTTCGATGGCCGCATTCCGTGCCACAATGCCATATCCATGAACGGCACGGTGGGCATCACTCCGGAGAACTCCAAGTGGCGGGAATACGATCCGGAACTGGCAAGGGAGTTGCTGGCCGAGGCCGGTTACGATCCGGCTAACGAGATCAACATCAACACCCGCCCCGGCTCCAACATTCGCGGCCTGGAAATAATGGAAGCTACCATCCAGTTCTGGCGGGATGTTGGCGTTAATGCCAACCTCAACTCTCACGGCGACTTGGGTGCAGCCCGCGAAGTCCAGAACTCCGGTTGCGGCCAGTTCACCAACGAACCTGGTTACCGCGACACCATGGACTGCGCCAGCAGGGAGCCCCCCGGTCCGGCTTACGTCAGCGGCCACGCCTATGAGGTGGCAACCTCCAACGAGATTCTGGACATGCAGCGGTTCAACAACTCCCGCTTGAGCTGCTTCAGCCGCAGCAGTCGCCACTGCACACCGGAGTTTGAGGCCTGGAAGACGGAAGCCAACTCCATTCCGGAGGGTCCCGACCGCACCAAGGCCATGGAAGAGATTGCCCAATACTCCTACGAGCAGGCCGTCTTCCTGCCCTTCTTCGAGGTGGTTTACGTCTACGGGTTGGCCGGCGACATTGAATGGCAGCCCTATTACGCGCCGCGCCTCCGGGGCAACACCATGAGGTTCACCGAGTAACCAGGGAACAATCCGACTTCCTTTTCGACAGTCGGAGAGGTTAGCCAAAACCTTGGGGGCGGGTCTGAGACCCGCCCCCAATCCTTGGTAACACTTTTTGTCCGCCCGCCCTACTCAAACAAAATCACGCTTCGCGCCACGTTGCCCCCCTTCATGTCGGCGAAGGCCTCGTTGATCTGCTCCAGTTTCATTTGCTGGCTAACCAGTTCGTCCAGCTTCAACCGCCCCTGCAGGTAAAACTCTATGTAGCGTGGCATATCAGTCCGGAACCTGTTGCTGCCCATGCTGCTGCCCTGCAGCTTTCGTTCCCGCCGCAGGAACCCACCGGCGTCAATCTCAATCATCGTCCCCTCGGGAATCATGCCGATCACCGTGGCGGTGCCGCCGGGCCGCAGCATCTGGTAGCACTGCTCCGCCGTCTGCTTCAACCCGATGGCCTCGAAGGAATAGTCCACCCCGTCGTCGGTCAGGTCCCGAATCCGCTCCACCACGTCGCCGCTGGAAGCGTCGATAACGTCGGTGGCGCCGAACTCCCGGGCCATGGTCAGCTTGGTCTCCATTGTATCGACGGCTATAATGCGCAGGGCCCCGGCCAGTGCCGCTCCCTGGATGCAATTCAGACCCACGCCGCCGCAGCCCACCACGCAAACCGTGCTGCCCGGCTCCACCGCGGCCGTGTTCAGGACCGCCCCCAGTCCGGTGGTCGCGCCGCAGCCGATCAAGGCCAGCCGGTCCATCGGTACATCCTCTCGCACCTTGACGCAGGCGTTTTCGTGGACCAGCATCGTCTCTGCATAGGAGCCCAGTTGAGCCATTTGGGTAATGCCTTCACCGTCCTTTCGCAGCCTGGGCGGCTGGTCGGATCCGCGCACCACGTCGGTTCGGGTACAGAGAACGGGCTGGCCCCGCAGGCAGAACTCGCAATGGCCGCAAAAGACGGACAGGCACATAATCACCGTGTCGCCCGGCTTCAGGTAATAGACCTGCTCACCCACTGCCTCCACCGTACCGGCCGCTTCGTGGCCCAGGATGGCCGGTTTGGCAATGCTGTAGCTTCCCTCCACGTAGTGAAGATCGCTGTGGCACACGCCGCTGGCCCCGGTACGTATCAGCACCTCCCGCGGGCCGGGGGCATCCACCTGCACCTCCTCCACCTCCAGGGGTACGTTGACCTCACGCAAAACGGCAGCTTTCATCGCCGCACCTCCATTTATTTTTTTATCCACGAGTGGATACGAAGATTCAAGAGGGGTTTGCTGGACGAATAGCCCATATCTGCCAAATTGTTGGCGCCGGAGCCTGATATTAAGCGACGGCAGCACGCCGCGGATTCTTCCGACCGGTTGCCAGCTTGGTGCCCACCTCGCGCTTGACCCTCGCCGCCAGGCAATGGTCGTGCTCGACCAGGAACGACTCCACCGCCTCCCGGTCGTGCTCCACGACTGCCCGCAGCGCCCACGACAATGCCTTCACCACCATATCGTCCCGGTCATTCGCCAGCATCCGGCAAACGGCCAGGGTCCGGGTCGCGTCGCCTGTTCCGCCCCTGACCTTCAGGTTCAGGGCAACGGTACTGACCAGGGCGACCCGACGCCACCAGCGGTCTGGCGATTTCGCCCAGGCGCGGACATCGTTATCACTGACCTGCCCATTTCGCCAGGCCGGCCCGGCCAGGTACAGCGAAAAAACGTCCACCGAGTCCCAGCTATCCAAGCCACTGCCCAGCCGTTCCAATAGTTCCAGGTCAAGCGACGCCAGGGTAGGACGGTGGTAGTGCACAATCTCATACCCCACCCACCGCAGGTCCGGCTCGCCTTCCCGCATGGACCGTTCCAGAATTCCCACGACCAGCGACCGCACCGACTCTTGATTGACGCTGGCCAGCTGGCGACTCAATTCCCGCCGGATGGGCCGAATGGTCGGCACGGAAGGAGCCGACAGGTCCTTTACCCCTTGGAAAAGGTGGTCTAAAAGTTCTGCGGAGCCTGCCATTCGTTCAGTACAATTCCCCGCATAGATATGCGCCGCCAAAGTCCCGGCATGGTAGGGGGGATTGTAGCAGAATTGGGGTTAGGTTGAACGGGCCGGTAAATGGTTTTCGGCGGCCTTCCCCTGCGGTTGGCCTGGTTCAGGGACTGGGTGGCCGATGTACCGTCGGCCGCATCTCCACAGGCTTCGGACCAGCCGAAACCTGGCATGTGAGGGAGCTTCGCCGTATTTGACAGCGGCCTGACCCAATGATAGATTGTTGACTGGATTATCAACAAACCAAATGATTACATTTCGGGATGAGCCAACGGCTGTAGGCCGGGCGCAGTTGTCCCCAGGAGGAATAAATTGCCCCGCTACGATTATCAATGTACCAGTTGTGATCGCCAGTTTGAGTTGGTCCAGAGCTTCAAGGAAGCAGGTTCCGGCACCTGCCCAGAATGTTCCGGCGAAGGCCGGCGGGTCTTTCACGCCGTGCCCGTAATCTACAAAGGCTCGGGCTTCTACACCACCGACTACGGCAGGCCCAAGTCTCCCCCTTCGGAAGCCAAGGAGAAGGAAAGCTCCAGCGAATCGGAAAGCAAGTCCTCCGGCTCATCCAACGAGTCGTCATCGTCCGAGTCCAAGGGCGAGTCCACCCCGGCGGCCGCCGAAACGCCAGCTTAGACCATCAAGAATCCCAAACCAGAGTTTACGCCAGGCCCAGATTCACCTCTGGGCCTTCGCTTATAGTTGGTAAGCGTTTATCAAGAAGAGGCAAAGAGGTATCCGATTTGAGGGCCTTGATTCAGCGGGTTGCGCAGGCTTCAGTCAGCGTGGATAGCCGGGAATTAGGAACCATCGGGCCGGGGCTTGTGGTTCTGCTGGGAGTGGCTTCCGAGGACACGGAGGCCGACGCTCAGTACCTGGTAGAGAAGACCGTCAACCTGCGAATCTTCGCCGACCAGCAAAACCGCTTTAACCTTTCCGCCCTGGACGCGGGAGCCGAACTGCTGGTGGTGAGCCAGTTCACCCTCTACGGCGACACCCGCAAGGGCCGCCGCCCCGACTTCACCGGCGCTGCCCCTCCGGACCTTGCCCAGCGCCTGTACGAACACGCGGTAAGCCTCTTCCGGGAGAAGGGCCTCACCGTGGCCACCGGAGTTTTCCAGGAGTATATGCAGGTATCCCTGCAAAACGACGGACCAGTGACGTTAATGCTGGACAGCGCCGACCGCCACCGGTCGAGAAGATAGCGAGTTAAGGGTTTAGAATCAGGAACTGCCTGCTGGGTCACTGCTCAAAGTTCATTCTTAACTCTTAACCAATAATTCATAACTAGCGCGGGTACTAGCCCATCCCCTGGTAGTAGCCCCGCAGATAGGCTATCTGGCCGCCGTGGGCCACATTGTCCCAGGTCCGCTGCCCAACGGCCGAACCCACCGAGCGGGGTTCGGTGAACGGCGGTATGACAATCGGCTTCTCCAAATCTTCCAGTGTCACCGATGCCAGGTACTCGGACGCCTGGGCCTTGACTGCCTCGTAATAGCCCAGCTGCGCCTCCACCGGGGGCGGTTCCCACGCAGCCACCTGCTCCGCCGTCCAGCCCACTCCACGATCATCCGGGTCTGACGGCATGCCATACTTTTCGTGCCAGCCATCCCGTATCCACAGCTGCGGGGTTTCCAGCAAGTAGGTGTTGAGGAGCGTATCCCACACGCGGTTCATGTGCCACAGAATCCAGGAAATGGAATTGGAAGAGTCGTTGGGACGTCGGTTCATGGTCTCGTAGTCCATGCCTTCCAGCGCCCGGTCCACCATGTCCCAGTTGCGTTCCAGGGCGGTGACAATACCGTCAGTTACGGGCATTCTTTGACTCCTTGGTCGGCTTGGTGATTACCTTAAAGCCCTTGGTGAAACTCGTAGCTGTGCCGGGCAGCGCCATTAAGCTGCCCTTCATCCCCCTCCCGACCTTCCCCAGTCAAAAAGGGAAGGAAAGCCAGGATAGCCGATTAGTCCACGATTTCGGCCTTGGCGCCCTCGGGCAGTTCCACCTCGAAAGCCGTCAGAATCTGGCCCACCAGCATGTAGTGGCCGATCAGGCCGGTTATGTCAACCGTGTTCTGGGTGCCGAACCGTTCCATCACCGCGTTGAAGGTGGCGTCGCTGACCTTGCGGTTCTGCAGCAGTTCCTGCACGTACTTGACCACCAGGGCCTCGTCGCCGGACAGTCCCTCCGGGGCTGTGCCGCGGGCTATGGCGCCGATGGTGTCTTCGGTTACGCCGTGCCCCCGGGCCAGGCGGGCGTGGGCGGCAAACTCGTACTGGTTGCGAATCTCCCGGGCCGTGGCGATGATGATAACTTCCTTCAGGGCTTCCGGGACGTCAAAATCAAAACGGACGTAGGTGCCGGTATGGGCCACCCGGGCCGCCAGCTTTGGGCTGTGCAGCAGGACACCGTAGGGACCGCGAACACTGCCCCGGCTGCCTACTATTTCGTCGAAGAAGTGCTGGTCCTCCGGTGAAAGCTCTTCCCTGGTTACGTTTGGTAGTCGCGCCATCTTTTATCTTCTCCTCGTTTTCAAGTTTGTAAGGCAGCTTCCTGCTGGCCCAGGCCCCGTTTCTCTGTCAGCAAATTCCGCAACGGGCGCCCGGTTTAAAATTAGGTTAGCTTAGGGAAACTCCAGGTCCAGGCTTATGTCCAAAGCCTGGGTCGAGTGGGTCAAGCCCCCGATGGAGATCAGGTGGACGCCCGTCGCAGCGACAGCCCGCACCGTTTCCATGTTGATGCCCCCCGATGCCTCTACCACCGCCCTCTCACCTATTAGATCCATCGCCTCCTGCATCATCGGGACGGGCATATTGTCCAGCATAATGATGTGGGCGCCGGCGTCCAGGGCTTCCTGTACCCCGGCCAGGGACTCCACCTCCACTTCCACCTTGATGGTGTGGGAGGCTTTCGCCAGGGCCAGCCTTACCACATCCCCCAGGCCCAGTTCTCGGGAACCCAGGGCTTCAATGTGATTGTCTTTAATCAATATACCATCGACCAGGTTCAGGCGGTGATTGTGGCCGCCGCCCATGCGCACCGCGTACTTGTCCAAATACCGGTGGCCTGGCGCGGTCTTGCGGGTATCCACAATGCGGGCCCGGCACCCCTCGATGGCCCGGACGTACCGGTTGGTGTCGCTGGCAATGCCGCTCATTCGCTGCATGAAGTTGAGGGCGATCCGCTCGGCCCGCAATATGCTGCCTGCCGACCCCTCAACCCGGGCAATATCGTCTCCGGGCCCAAGGGAATCTCCATCGGCCATCAGAGGCTCAAAAAGCAGGTCGGAGTCCACCCGGCGAAATACCGTTCCGGCCACATCCAGACCCGCCAGCACGCCCACGGCCTTGGCCCTCAGCATGCCCACGCCGGTAATATCCGGTGGTATCAGCAGGCCCGTGGTGGGATCGCTGAAAGTCTCATCCTCAGACAACGAGGCATCGATCAGGTTATACACCTCTGGGGGCAGTTGGCTCATGCCTTTACCTCCTCTTGAGTCAGCGACACGTGCTTCTCCCACTGGGGGCTGGTCTCAGGAAAGTCCTGCCGGTAATGAGAACCCCGGCTCTCCTGCCGCAGCAGGGCCGACTCCACCATCAGCCGGGCCAGCACGACCATGTTGCTCAGTTCCCAGGAGGCCCGATCATCCGGCGGCGGCATCATTCGCTGCCATAGGTTAAGGATTCGGGCCGACAGCAGCAGACGGGAACCGTTGCGGTTAATTCCCGCGTTTCGCCAGGTCAGGTCCTGCAGGTTCTCCAGGTTGGGAGAGGGCATGGTGGCGCACACCGGCGCCCGCTCCGGAACTCGCCTGAGCAGCGCGTTTTCAGAGTCGGAATCGGCAGGTGGCGGAGCCTGACCCAGGCTGCTGGCCACCAGGCGCCGCGCAAACACCAGCGTGTCCAGCAGGGAGTTGCTGGCCAGGCGGTTCGCCCCGTGGACGGCGGAACAGGCCGCCTCCCCGCAGGCGTAGAGACCTTCCACGTTGGTACGCCCCCAAGTGTCGATTTTGATTCCCCCCATCATGTAGTGGGCGGCGGGTGCCACCGGCGCCGGTTCCCGGGTTATGTCCACTCCATGGCCGAGGCAGAAGTGATAGATGGTGGGAAACCGGCTCTGCACTACGTCGGCCGGTAAATGGGAAATATCCAGGTAAACGGTCCCGCCTTCAGCCATTTCCATTTCTGCGGCAATAGCGCGGGACACCACGTCCCTCGGGGCCAGGTCGGCCAGGGGATGATAGTCGGCCATGAAGGCTCGGCCCTCAGCGTCCCGCAGCACCGCTCCCTCGCCGCGCATGGCCTCCGAGAGCAGGAAAGTGGGCGCCCCCTCCAGCCACAGGGCCGTGGGGTGGAACTGGTAGAACTCCATGTCCATCACCCGGGCGCCGGCCCGGAAGGCCAGTGCCACGCCATCTCCGGTAGCCACCTCCGGATTAGTAGTGTATTTGAAAAGCTGTCCCGCCCCTCCGGTGGCGATAACTATAGATCGGCCACCGAAAGTTTCTACAGTTTCCGTTTCACTGTTAAGGGCTTCCACCGCCACCACCCGGCCATTTTCCACGACAAGGCGGGTGGCAAGGGTGAATTCCATGACGGTAATATCGGACTCTGCAACCCGGGCAGACAGGGTAAGTTCTATGTGCTGGCCGGTGGCATCTCCCCCGGCGTGAAGGATTCGCGGGCGGCTGTGGGCCCCCTCCATGCCCAGGGAAATTTCGCCATGGCTGGTGTCGAAGGGAACGCCCCACTGGATGAGGCTGGCAACCCTCTGGGGCCCCTCGCTGGTGAGGACTTCCACCGCCTCCCGGTCGCATAGGCCGGCCCCAGCGGTCAACGTGTCCTGCATGTGCAGGGTCGGCGTGTCGCCTGCGCCCACCGCCGCCGCTATGCCGCCCTGGGCGTAGCGGGTATTGCAGTCGTCCACCCTGCCCTTGGTAAGAATCAACGTCGAACCGTGTTCCCGCGCCAGCAGGGCGGTGTTAAGACCGGCGATGCCGCTGCCAATGATGATGTAATCGTAATCAGAATCAGGCATGAAGGTTTAGGTCAAAGGTCAAGCAAGCCCCCATACACGTCTAAGGGGCCCCGCCAAAGTATGGGATACTATACTGCCCACGTAGGTGATTGCCAAGCACTGGGGGAGGAGAGGGCAAGCATCCAAATTGCCTTCGCAAGAGCAAGGTAGAATGGCAAATGAAATTGTCGCCTGAGAGCAGAAAGCCCGGCGTATTACCGCCGGGCTCCTGTTATCATCACACCAAGAACGTCAGGCTCGCTGCCCTATAAATGGCCTCTAACTACCCTCCGGACGGTCAAATCCCATATCAAGGTCCCGCAGGAACTCTTCAATGTTGGCTGAAAGGGGCGGCGGCTGGGGTTGTTCCGCCTGTTGCTCCCGGTCGTAGCGTTCCTCCAGTTGCCCCAGCAAGGACGATACATCTTCGCCCTCGCCGCTCACCATGTCGGCGATACCATCGTACTGTTCCTTGCCCCGATCCGGCTCAATCAACCTCTCCGGCAGGCTGTACTGGTTGCAGAGGATCTCCATCAGGCGTGAGGTGCCCATCAGGTCTTCGTCCACCTGGAAGTACTGGGGCAGATGCACCACGAAGGTGCGGGTCTCAATACCCTCTTTAGCCGCCTCCTGCGGTATGAGATAGGTAATGGTGGATGGACCCTCGTAGTCACTGGTCTTTACCCGATTCTGCCGCTGTTCCTCTTCCAGGTCGCCGCCAACACCGGAGCCGGACACTAACAGGGGGCGTGTGTGCGGCACCATGTCGTACATGGCGCCCACCAGGGAGTACCGCTTGACACCCAGTTCGCGGAGCATGTCCAGCATGGCCTCGGCATAGTCTTCCCCGTAAAGATGGGGTTCCAGCAGGTGGCCCAGCACAATGTCAGGACCCTCCTCTCGCTGGGCGATGCGGATAATGGTATTGGGGATGGTAACCTCGCGCTTTCCCTGGTTGATAAGGGACCGCGGACGGTAGCGGGTAAAGTCGTAAAACAGACCTGGCCGGTGCAGACGGCCCAGTTCCCTGGCCCGCAGGTGCCGCTGTATGCGACCCAGGCTTAGGCTGCCCACCCGTCCCACGTCAATCCAGGGACGCAGGACTGCCAGCATGTGGGGGTCTTTAAGCTCTGGCAGGGGTTCTTTGAGTTCAAATTCACCAAGTTTCATGGCCTATAGTTTGACAGCGGCAGGTACCTTTGACAAGACCTGTTAGAGCATGGGAAGCGTTCCGATGCACGCTCAGCACGCACATTGCCAGGGCACGTTCGGCTTGCCCATTGGAAGTACGAATGGGATACTGTAGCCCTTTGTAAAGGGAGCAGTAGTATGAAAGTAGTAAATGTCCACAGCCACATCGTCCCCGACTGTTTCTGGGAAGGCAACGAGCGGGACGGCAACTGGTACGGAGCCAGCCTTTTTTTCCGGGATGGCATCCGCTACATCAACGCCATGAATCGGGTGGCCGGCCCTATTGACGAGAAATGGCAGTTCAATCCCGCCGAGCGGACTGCCTTCATGGACCAGCAGGGGGTTGATGTTCACGTCCTTTCGGTGGCGCCCTATCTCACCAATTACCACCTGGACCCGGACGAGGGACTGGCTTCAGCCCGGGAACTTAACGACGGAATTGCCGAATTCGCAAGCGCCCGCCCAGACCGGTTCATCGGCCTCGGTACCGTGCCAATGCAGGACACTGCGGCAGCAGTGGAGGAACTGGAGCGGAGCATGACTGAACTGGGCCTGGCCGGGGTGGAACTCAATACCAACATGGAAGGACACAACTGGGACGAAGAGCAGTTCTTGCCCTTTTTCCAGGCAGCGGAGCGACTGGAGGCCTTTGTCTTTTTCCATCCCCACAATCCGGCCGGATCCGACCGGACCAGTCGCTACTACCTGTCCAACCTCATCAGTTTCCCCCTGGACACCACCATCGCCATCGCCTCCTTCATCTTCGGGGGGGTGCTGGACAAATGCCCCAACCTGAAGCTGTGCTTCGCCCACGGCGGCGGCTACGCCTGCTTCGGCATCGGCCGGATGGACTTTGGCGCGGGCGTGCGGCCTGAACCCAAAGTGAACGAAATCAAGGGCATGCCCAGCGACTACCTGCAGCACCTCTACTACGACAGCATCACCCACAGCGACGAGGGCCTGAAATACCTCGTAGACCGGGTCGGCGCCGACCGTGTAATGCTGGGCGACGACTTCCCATTCGATATGGGCCCCCTAGATCCAGTGGGCTGGCTAAAATCACTCAACCATCTGAACGACTTTGAAAAGCGCCGGATTCTTGGGGAGAACGCGAAGGGGTTGTTCGGGATTGAGGGGTAGCCAAACGCCGGTGGAATACATCCTTCATATGACGGTTCCGTGAAGAGGGTAGTACAATAGGTGCAGGCGACGAGAGATCTATGACGAAGGTCCTCGCAGGAGCACAATTTGTCCTCTCCACCGGAAATGGAAAACCTTCGCGGCGCTATTGAGTCCTGTGAAGGCGCAATGCGCTGGGCCAACGATTCGGCGTTTATGGAGAGTCTGCCCGAAGAAGCCCGGAACATATTCCGAAGCGGAGTTATCCAGTGTTTTGAAGTGGCTTACGATGAATGTCGTAAGTCCATTCAAAAATGGCTGAGAGAGTCCGACATTCCTTTAAGAGGGAATCTGTTCAGGGATGCCGGTTCCGCGGACTTAATTGACGACGTAGAGAAATGGATGGTTTTTAGGGTTGCCCGGAACCAGACCAGTCATTTCTACAACGTGGGCTTTGCACAGCAAACTTTCGCCTTGATTTCTGATTTTCTCCCGCTTGCCTGGCAACTGCTTAGAAGCCTTGAGGAACGAAGTGAATATTGACCTCATTCCAGCACACGCCGAAACTGTTACGCAAATTCTGGCGCGGCTAGTGCCGGACTGCGACGTAATAGCCTTTGGTTCCCGAGTTAAGGGTAGCGCCCGCAAATATTCGGACCTGGACTTGGCGATTAAGGCAAAGGAACCCTTGGACTTTAGCAGGTACGCCCGGCTAAGGCAGGCATTTGAAGAGTCAACCCTGCCTATAAACGTAGACATTCTGGACTGGCATACCATACCGGAAAGGTTTCGCGAGAACATTGAAAAGAAGCACGTCGTAGTTCAAGAGGGTACTAGGCAATCTGAACCCGTTGTCCTAACTGCCTTGCCTGACCAGTAAATCGTGCCGGTTAAGTTTCTGTCCCCCCTCACTCCCCCTCCCGGTAAACCTCCGTCTCCGGGTAGAAGGAATACCAGCCGAACCAGTAGGCGTTATGGGTAGGTATGCGAGGCAATTGCACCGACGCGTCGTCCACCCGCACCAGGGCATCCTCCGCCACCCGCCATAGCTGGCCGTCGCTGCCCGTCAGGAGCGTTTCCTCCCCCTCGGCGCCCTCCTCCCTGATGAAGGTCAGGTCGCCCCTTTGGTAGGCCCGGCTGCCTATCCTCCCGATAGTAACCACCACCAGGGGCTGGCCTCCCAGTTCGTCATTGACCACAGTGTCAGTCCGTAGCGCTTCCAGGGGATAGGCCTTGGCTTCACCGTTGATCCGCAGCCCGATAACCTGGCCCTTGGTGGACAGGTCGTCGCTGTTGCGCCACACGGGGAACATGGTCAGCGGGCTTTCCCGGTAGTTGAAGTAAATGGAACGGGCGTCCCATTCCGACTGGTAGAAGCGGCCGGGATACAGACCCGTGTCTTGGGCCAGCACTGTCGTATCCGGGTGGGCCGCCAGCCACTCGCCCCAGGTGGTAGTTACCACCGGCAGCAATTCCAGCCTCATTCCCGTGCCCACCAGCGAACCGGCCGCGGGCACGCCCGTGAACTGGTTCCACAGGGTGTTGGTCTTGCGGTCATACATCAGCTTGTTGCTGCGGTACAGCAAACCGGAAGTGCCGAACTCCACCCTCTCTCCGTCGATGTTGGTGGAATACACGATTCCCGCGCCGCAGAGAGTTCAATAGGCCAGGGCGAAGGGGACGCCACCCACTACGTCATTGGCCATTTCGTGGGCGTTGATTATCCGGTGGGGATAGGCCCGGTGTTCACCGTTAAAGGAAACGCCAAACACCCGGTCCTGGGAATCCAGGTAATCGGCATTCGCGCCGTCAACGACCGGCGCGTCGGTCAGGTCGGGGATTCCATCCTTGCGGACACCACCCCAGACGATTTCCTCGACGCGAATGTTGGCGCGAATTCCATCATAAAGGAAGGCGCCCATGGCCGAATCAACAAAATCGCCAAACAGTCGGCCTTTCCACCCGGCAAAGCCCGGCGGCGGCCAAACCTCGGGGTGCTTCCCAATCCACACCACCCACCGGGCCCACTCATCTACTTCAGAACCGGGCTCAATGTCAACGGTGGCGGGGTTCCGGTCGGCTATGGCGTCCAGGGCCTCATACAGCGATACCTCCACATCCCGGTCAATCTGCCACCAGGGGAACCGCATCAGTTCCACCAGGACCGGAATGTAGGCGAGGTCACCCGAGTCCCCCAGCTTGGCCAAACCCCAGGGGTCGCCCCGCATGGCCGTATCCAGTGCGTCATACATCAGGCGGGTCGCCGCCGGTCGCATGGTCGTGGGATTGCTGCCGGGCAGAATCCAGCGGGCCAGGTGACGCTGGCCTTCGGTGCAGTCCACCAGCAACAAGTCCCGGCGCAGGTGGGATACTCCCCCTGCCTGTTCCCCTTCTCCGGGCGCTACCGCCAGGCAAAACTGCCCTTCACTCGTGCGGACTGTACCGTCGGAACCCACCTCGAACACTTGTGAGGAAGAGTCGGTACATGTCCTGGTGTAAACCGCCTCGTCTTCCGCCTCCAGGCAAAGGTCGTAGGCCGGCATGGAGAGCTGTCCCGCCGCAGGGTGGTTGACCAGGAACAGTTCGTCCTCCCCGCCGGGCTTGCAGGTGTAGGCCAGCAGGGACCTGTCCGTCTGCGAACCTGAACCAAAGCCCCGCACATCCACGCAGTAAAATTCCGGCTCATCCAGAGGGTCTATCAACTGGATCAGGGTTTCCCCATCGGGATACAGCGCGGTCAGACCTTGCGACTCCGGCGCCGATGCCTGAGTGGCCTCCCGAACTGGCGCGTCAGTTGGGACGGCGGCGGGCGCGGGCACGACTGCACTGGGAACAACGGTAGCGGGAGGAGGAGGCGCGACCGCATTGGCCTCTGCAATAGCTATGGCGGAGGAGCCGGATGTTCGGGGTACGGTAGTCGCCTCGGCGGTGGGTTCGGACGTGCTTTCGGGATTGGAAGGCCGGCCCGAACCGGCCGTCGGCAGCGGCGCATCCCCCGGGGTTGCGTCCCTTTCAGCCTGGCTGCACCCCAGCAGAGTGGCGGCCAGGGTTGCCGCGACTATTGCGGCCATCACCCAGGTGCGGTATTTCAGCAAGGGCCCATCTCGGTCAGCTTGCCTTCCCGCCAGGCCACAGCGCCGTTTCGCACCGTAAGGAAGGTGTCCAGCCGCACCTTGCCCTCAACCTTGTTGCGGGCCATGTCGTGCCAGACAAACCTGCCTTCCCGCAGGTCGTAAACCGCCGCATCGCCGGACATGCCGGGCGCCAGGGAGCCGATCTGGTCCTCCAGGCCCAACACCCTGGCCGGACGGAACGTGCTGGCGGCTACGGCATCCTCCATCGGCATGCCCATGGCGTGGAATTTGCTGATCAAATCGTTCATCAGATAAACCCTCCGCCCGGGCGGGGGCAGGTGGATGTCCGTGCTGATGGTGTCTGGTGGCAATCCCTGCTGTATGGCGGCCTTCGCCACTTCCACGTCGCAGTGCACCCCGGCATGGCCCAGGTCCATGATCACGCCCCGCTCCGACGCGGCGCGGACTTCCGGACGAATCTTGTCCTGCCGGTCCAGAATACCCTCGTGGTTGCCGTTAAAGGCGTGGGTCACAATGTCGCCCGGGCCCATGAACTCCAGGATTTGAGGCAAGGGAATGGGCGTTCCGCTGACGTGCACCATTAGTTTACTGCCGGACTGGTCGGCGGCGGCCCGGGCCCGGCGCATGGCCTCCGGGGCGTCCCAAAAGGCCACCGCGTTCAGTTCCATGCGCACCTTGATCCCAAAAAGGAAACCGGGGCTGTTCTTCACCGCGTCGGCGGTCTGGTCCACGTCAATAATGCGCAGGTCCTGCAGGCCGCCCCCCAGCACCCGGTTTGCGGCCAGGCCCACGGCGCCGATGTGCAGGAAGGCCAGCAGGCGGGTACGGTGAGCCGGGAAAACGTAATCCCGCATGGCTCCCAGGTTCAGAAACCCGGAACTGCCGGCGTCAACCCCCGTGGTGGCCCCGGCGGACAGGCAATTCTGGTCGGCGTGGACGGCGCTCCCGGTGCCGCCGTGGTAGAAGTGTCCATGCAGGTCAATCAGGCCCGGCGTAACGACCTTGCCGGTTATGTCCACCACGCCGGCAGCCCGCTCCGGGGCAATATTCTCGGCTACCTCCGCCACCCGGCCGTTCTGGAAGGCAATATCCCGCTTGTGGTTGATAATGCCCTGGCCCGGGTCCAGCAGGGTACCTCCCTTCAGCAGCAGGTCATAACTGTCAGGTGCGGTGGTCATTGCTTCCTCCCTGAACCAACATGTATGGGCCTGATATACAGGACAGGATTGGGTGGAATCGGGTCGGCGCCCTGCCTTCAGCGGCCAATCCGGCTGAAGATTGCATAATCCTGTTCATCCCTATCTAATTTTCCCGTTGATCGGGGTCGGTGAATTGCATTCGGCGCAGGCGGGGATAGACCAGTTCCTTGGGGTTGCCCAGGTCAGCGTCGGAGATTTCTTCCGAATCGACCAGGTTGTGGGCACGCCATTTTTCCACCGCCTGGCGCACCAGTCGCTCCACAATCTGGGGTGAGCGACCTTCCAGCCGACCCACCTGGAAGGCCAGGGTTACCGCAAGCTGGCCTCCGGTAATTTGGTCGAAGGCCGACGGGTCTGAAAGGTTTTCCGGCATACCGCCGCACTGGTCCAGGAAGTCGTCCAGCACCTGGCCCATAATATCGGTTAGTCCGCCCAGTTCAATCTCAGTCATATACTGGGTCAGTTGGTCGGTGAGGTCCTCCACCCCCTCGGCGGGCAGCACCAGTTTATGGACCTCCGGATCCTCGCCGTTGGAGTCGTGGTCAGTGGCCATGGGCAGTTGACGCTCCTTGTGGGGGCTGATATGGCGGCAATTGTAGCATGTTAAGGGTTGACGTTCCGTAAAGAGCAGGCGACTGACTGCCTAACGCAACTATTCCCGAACAATTGGCATTTCTTTATCTTTGCCGCTATTATCGCCGGATGATAATATAGCATTTCGTGGAGAGATCTAAGAAAAACGATGACCTCCGCCTTTTCTTGGGATTGCCCACGAGACACCTGCCTCCTGACATCCTGCGTCGTGCAAGGATGCGATTACAAAGAGTAGTTGCGGCGGAACGACTTGCAGACTTGCTAGTTCCCCCTTCTCACAGATTGGAAAGAATGCGAGGCAATAGGGCTGACCAACACAGTATCCGCGTCAATGACCAGTGGCGGGTTTGCTTCACTTGGACCGACGAGGGAGCAATGGAAATCGAGATAGTTGATTATCATTGATAGGATTACAATATGACGTCCGAAACACCTATCCACCCAGGAGAGCACCTTGCAGAAATACTGGACGAACTGGGCATCAGCCGATACAGATTAGCCAGGGCGGTCGGGGTCCCTCCCATACGCATCAACCAGATTTACCACTGCCGCCGGAACATAACCGCCGACACCGCCATCCGGATTGCACACGCCCTGGGCATGAGCCCCGAGTTCTGGCTGAACCTACAGAGGATGTACGACCTGGAAATTGCCCGCGCAACGGTGGACTTGGACAGCATCGACGTGCTGATTGACCCCGGCGAACCGGGGTAGCAGGTTGGGGGTATTTCCGCAGGGACGCCACTATCTCTTACCTTGACGCCCGGTTTGGGCCCCGTGCTACTATGGTGCTCCACCCCCACTTTGCCCCCGCTGGAGCATGACTCACCGTTGATATCTCAATCCGAACGGGACATTCTTATCACCATAGCCGACGAGTTCCGGGATAAAGTTTCGGAAACGTGGCTGGAGCATGTACTGTCCATTGCCCTGGACTTCGCCCTTGACCCCGGTGAGCCTGGCCAGATTAGCCTTCTTCTGACCGATGATGACACCGTCCGCGAACTGAACCGTCACTACCGCGGCCTGGACGAAACGACCGACGTACTGTCCTTCTCGCTCATTCACCAGGGCCATTGGGAGGGCGAAGACGGGCCCTACATAGGCCCGGACGAAGTCTGGCCCGATTTTATGCTGCCCCCCAATGAACTTCCCCCATTGGGAGAGGTCATCATCTCTTACCCCCAAACCTGTCGTCAGGCCCAGGACCGCCCCGTGGAACGGGAACTGGCCCTGCTTGCCGTCCACGGCGCCCTCCACCTGGTGGGCCACGACCACCTGGAGCCGGAAGACGCAGCCCGTATGCAGGCGCTGGAGCAGGCGGCGTTGGCCCGCATTTTCGCTGACCGGGAGGAACCGTCATGACTTCCCAGGTCTATTACCGCAAATGGCGCCCGAGTTGCTTTGCCGACCTGGTAGGCCAGGAGCACGTCTCCACCACCCTGCGCCAGGCGATCTTGCAGGCGCGTGTCTCCCATTCTTACCTGTTCTGCGGGCCCCGGGGCACCGGCAAGACCACCACCGCCCGCATCGTTGCCAAGGCCGTTAACTGTCTCGATCCCCAGGAGGGCGACCCTTGCAACCAATGCTCCATCTGCGTCTCCTTCAACGAAGAGCGGTTCATGGACGTCATTGAGATGGACGCCGCCAGCAACCGGGGCATTGAGGACATCCGGGAGATTCGCGATAAGGTCAATTTTGCCCCGGCTGAGGGTCGGCGCAAGGTCTACATCATCGATGAAGCCCACATGCTCACCGACCAGGCTTCCAACGCCTTCCTGAAGACCCTGGAGGAACCGCCCGCCCACGTCATCTTCATCCTCTGCACCACCGAGGCCAACCGCATCCTGCCCACCATCGTCTCCCGTTGCCAGCGTTTCGACTTCCGCCGCCTTCCCTCCGAACGAATCTATCAACGCCTGGCCGAAATTACCGAGGGAGAGGGGGCGTCGGTGGCCCCCGATGCGCTCAGACTGGTGGCCCGTTACGCCGCCGGCAGCCTGCGGGACGCGGAGAACCTGCTGGAGCAGTTGGTGGTGTCCTATGGCGACGGGGTAACCCTGGCCCAGGTGGAGGAATTGCTGGGCCTGGGCCACGGCGACCGCTGGCTGGACCTGGTCAAGTACCTGCTGATGAGCAACACCACCGCGTCCCTCGAAATCATCAACCGGGCCGCCTGGGACGGGGTGGACCTTCGCCAGATGCACCGGCAGACCCTGGAACTGCTGCGCGCCGCCATGCTGCTGGAATGGGGCGCCGCCGAGGCCCTGGAACTGCCCGAACACGTTGCTGGCCAGTTGCGGGAACTGGTAGCCAACCTGCCCAACTGGCGTATCATCAAGGCCCTGCGCATCTGGGGCGACGTCAACATGCGCTATGATGCTCCTTCCACCCTGCCCCTGGAGTTGGCAGTGGTTGAGATTTGCAACGACGACATCACCCCACCGGTGGAGGCCGCCCGCGCCGAGACCGCCGCCAGGCCCGCCACTTCGCCCCCAGCCCGGCGCCCTGCTCCCAGTCCCGGGCCCGCCCCGGGCCCATCAACACCTTCGTCCAACAGCGACACGGGCACTCCCAGTCCGCCGCCCCGTCAACCGGACCGGCCTCGTACCGCCCCGGTGCGCCCGCAGCCCGCCGCCACGGTAAACGAGGGCATGGCCCCGCCGGGCGATGGCGCCGACGACTTGCCCGGAATGTGGCAGGCCACCGTCAAGGCCCTGGGGCGCGCCACTGGAAAGAGGTACAACCTGGGCGCCCTGCTGCGGGACTGCAAGCCGAACACCATCACGCTGGAAGGTGATACACTGTTGGTACCCTTCGTGCACCGCCCAAATATGGAGCGGATGCAGGAAGAGATGGAAGACCCCGGTTCCCGCAATTTGGTAACGGAGGCGGTAACCCGCTTTTTCGGGACGCCCTACAATTTCCGCATAATCCTGGCGGGACAGACAGAAGAAGGCCCTCAACCCAACCGGCCCAACCAGCACAGCCCGCTGGTGCGTACCGCGCTTAATATGGGTGCCCGAATCGTGGAGGACACGTCGAATGAACCGTAACATGATGCGACAGGCCCAGCGGATGCAGGCCCAGCTCCAGAAAATCCAGGAAGAACTTGAAACGGCCACCGTGGAAGGCACCGCCGGCGGCGGTGTGGTCAAGGTGGTTATGACCGGCAAGCAGGTGGTGGAGTCGGTAACCATCGAACCCGAAGCCGCCGAAGACCTGGAACTGCTCCAGGACCTGGTGGCCGCCGCCTTCAACGACGCCAACCAGAAAACCCAGGAAATGGCCGCCAGCAAGATGAGCGTAATAACTGGCGGCATGAACATCCCAGGATTGACTTAAGGCCCCCCCGGCAACGTGACTCCGGTGAAAACGGGATTGACGATCGGCAGGCGGGAATCAGGGCCGATTCCTAGGCTTTCTACCTAACCACTATCTAGGTTAACTTACCAGATGCACAGGATTGGCCTTGTGACTGGCATATTCCATAATGCTGAAATTGCCCCAATCCCTGAGCCTAAGTCGTCAGTAGTCTGACATGACAAGCAAAAGGCATCCGGAAGACTTCGTTGTCGGGGAACCGTTAATTTTGATTAACGTTCGGAGGACCATTGGCTCAGAACTGTCCGCAGTATACCCGCAGGATGTATACGCTGCTGTGCAGGGTTGGTGGGTAATGAACTCTGACCGCATAAATCCGGACGGTACATTGGAAGGGTATAGGCTAGTCCTGGCCCGAAACAGTGAACATATCCTTGGGGCCTTTCGGCCGGAAAGATGGCGCCAGGCTCCACATGAGAGTGGCCGCTGGGGATTTGTCGGCCATCCAGCCGAACTCAGTGTACAGCTTCAATACGTAGGAAAACGCGTGCCCGATGCCTTTCGAACCCAGAGTTCAGTCAGGTATTTGAGCCCCGGCGACAATTGAGTCCCAATCTGAGTTGTTGACACCACTAAAGAATTGACATGACCCTGGAGCACCTGCCATCCGCCGCCCCTTCCCTGGCGCGGCTAATCCAGGAACTGAACAAGCTCCCCGGCATCGGGCCCAAGAGCGCCCAGCGCCTGGCCTACTTCATCATCCGCTTGCCCGAGGAAGAGGCCTTCGACCTGGCCGGCGCCATCACTGCCGTCAAGCAGACTATCATGTTCTGCGCCCAGTGCCAGAACCTGACCGACGCCAGCCCCTGCTCCATCTGCGCCAACAATCAGCGCAACTGGGAACAGATTTGCGTGGTGGAGGAACCCCTGGACGTGCTGGCCCTGGAACGCACCCACTGCTACCGGGGCCTCTACCATGTGCTGCACGGCGTCCTCTCGCCCCTGAACGGCGTGGGGCCCGACCAGATAAAGCTGCGGGAACTGTTCGCCCGCCTCTCCGATGGTGCGGTCAAGGAGGTGGTCATCGCCACCAACCCCACCCTGGAGGGCGAGGCCACGGCCATGTACATCTCCCGGCACCTGGCCGGGGGCAGCGTCAACGTGACCCACCTGGCCCGCGGCCTGCCCGTGGGCGGTTCGCTGGAGTACACCGACGAACTCACCCTCAGCCGCGCCTTTCAGGGTCGCCAGGCGGTGGAATAGCCAGCTTCGCGTTCCTTCGTGCCCTTCGCAAAGGGTTAGCCCGACAGTCGTAACCAATGTGAGCCAACTATGCCGCCGCTACGCACCTACCGCGCCGAGGCCCTGGTGCTCAAGAGCGTTCCCCTTGGAGAGGCCGACCTGCTGGTCACCCTGTTCAGCCGGGAGACCGGAAAAGTGCGGGCCGTGGCCAAGGGTGCGCGCCGGTCCACCGCCAGGTTGGTGGGCCACCTGGAACCCCTGACCGTCACCCGCCTGGCCCTGTCCCGGGGCCGTTCCCTTGACGTGATCAACCAGGCGGAAACCCTGGAAAACTTCACTCCACTAAAGACCAACCTCACTGCCGTGACCAGGGGACTGCAAGTGGCGGAACTGGTGGACGGCTTCGGCTCCGAGGCCAGCCCCAATGAACCCCTTTTCCAATTGGCCTTAGCCACCCTGGCCGCCATTGGCCAGGCCCCCGATGATGAACTGCCATTGCTCCACTTCCAGCTTCATCTGCTGGCAGTTTCGGGGTTGATGCCGGAACTACAGAATTGCGTGGAATGCCGCCGGGAAATCGAGCCCGGCGGCCACCGCTACAGCGCCGACGGCGGCGGTGTATTCTGCCCAGACTGCACTCCGGACCAGGCAGGGCTGCGGCCCCTGTCCTTGCGGGCGCTCAAAGTGCTGCGCCTGCTGGTCCGCACCCACGTCGCCGACCTGCCCGCCTTGACCCTGGACCCAACCCTGACCCAGGAACTAAAGGCCATTCTCACCGGAACCGTCCAGTACTGGCTGGACAAGGAAATCCGCACCAATTCCTTCCTGAACCACCTGGTCCGCACCGAAAGGGCCGGCGCGTCCGGTGGATGACCCGGATCACTTGTTTCTGCCGCCGAGACCCGATTCCGTCAACCCCATCTCTCACAGCTTTTGCAAAGCCCCCATCGTTGCGATACACTAATTTTCCGTAACGGAATACCATTATCGACTGGAAAGCCGCTGCCAGTCCTTCAAAGAGGTCTCAGTCAAGCCCGTGCCTACCTACCGCGTAAGAGTTGGCGAACAGTTGTACACCGTAGAGGTGGGCGATGTGAGCCGTTCCCCCGTCGAAGTCAACGTGGACGGGCAGACCTTTTACGTGGAGGTCGACGCGCCACCGGCCGAAGCTGCCCAACCCCCAACCCGCCGCGGCCGCCGGCCCCCCAGCCGCCTTGCGCCGCCGGCCTTGCCCCGGGTTGGAAGTGCCGTACCTGCCTTTGACCCTTCCGATAAAGTCCTGCGTGCCCCAATGCCCGGCCGCGTCATTGCCATCCGCGTCCGGCCCGGCGACCGGGTAGCCGCTGGCGACGAGGTCTGTGTTGTCGAGGCTATGAAAATGGAACAGAGTATCCGGGCCGCCCGGAACGGCGTAATCAAGGGTATCTTCGTTCAACCCATGGACTCGGTGGGCGCAAATGACGCCCTGATAGAGCTGGAATAGCTTCGTCATGCCATTGCCGCTGCTGCTGGTTCCCATCGCCGTTACGGTAGGCTCCGCCGCTGTCCAGGCTGTGGGAAAATTGCGGGCCAGGAAGGAACTCAATAGCCTTCGCGCTCAGTTGGCCGATGCCCAGGCTAGGCACCGGCGTCTGCTCACTGAATACTTCCTGCGCCATCACTTTCTCTGCCGCCAGCTTGGACTGGATCCGCCGGACAGGCCCGCCTCCCTGCTGCCGCCCGAATCCGCAGAAACAGACGGATCGGTACGCAAGCCACTGTGGCGGAGGGTAATTCCACTTAAGCCCAAAACCACCCTGACCCAGGGTTCCACCGGGTCCGCCAGCCAGATAGTTGGCCGCCACTCTTTCAGCGTCTTTACCAGCGTAGTCTGGAGGACCAGCTCCACCAGCATTATGCGGGTCGCGCAACCCCTGGGAACCCGCTTGATTCAGCCCGTGGGTAGCCGACTGGTAACCATCGCGCCCCGGTTTGTCAGCCTGGGAGGAGGCGCCGCGTCCACCGGCGGCTCTCTGGCCGCATCGACGGCGGCCCGCACCGTCATCGCCAGCTTTACTGTGATCGGAATCATCATCGGTCCCGCGGTGGCGGTATGGACGATTGCCAGTGAAGTCCGGAAAATCAAGCAGGCCCGCCGCGAACTGGTCAGGCTTCTGGCCCAGCAGGATATGGAACTGGCCAGCTACCGGGTTAAGAACCGCAGGCTGGAAGCCCAGTACGCCGAGACCCTCCAAACTCCCGTGGATGAGCGCGAACTGGTGTCTGCCTCATAATGTGCTGGTTCCACCCGTTTCCACGACAAGCCCCGGGCCAGCCGCATTAGCCCTCCACTTCAGATGCGTCATATGGAGAACCAAATAGCGGCCCACAGGCAGGTCTCCCTTACCTCAAGGCAAAGCCACCCCTAACGGCCGCTCCCCTGACTAGAATCCAAAGTTGCCCGCAGGCCCCTTTTCAGGTAAATTATTACCTCACTCCGGCTATGTCATAGTCTCCCTTCCCTATTGGTATATAATGTGTTTTAACAGGTTATTAAACCGCTTCAAGATGGGGTATCCACTCTAGTTTCCACGATTCTGACTTAGCCCCGGCGGGGGCAACCGGACAGGCGTCTCATTTGTAGCCCGGCATCAATCAGTGCCGGGCCCGTTGAACAGGGATAGAAGCCATTTGATGGATACTTACTACATTTGGACCATTGGCTGCCAGATGAACAAGGCCGACTCTGAGCGATTGGGGTCAGCCCTGGAACAGCTGGGCTTGAACCCGGTGGACAATGCTAAGGCCGCCGACGTTATTGTCCTCAACTCCTGCGTGGTACGCCAGGGCGCCGAGGACAAGGTGGTCGGCAACCTGTGGATGGTCAATCCCCTGAAGAAGAAGCAACCCGATCGCGTCCTGGCCCTGATGGGCTGCATGGTTGGTCCCAGGACCGAGGAACTGGAAAAACGCTTTCCCGACGTCGACCTCTTCATGCAGCCCCAACAGTTCGAGCCCCTGCTGGAACTGGTTGGTGAACGAAAGGGCCTGGACTGGGAGGGCTGCGTTGGTTCGCTGGCGCTTTCCCGCCCCGACGTTACCTGCTACGTCCCCATCATCCATGGCTGCGACTTGATGTGCACCTTCTGCATCATCCCCTATCGCCGGGGCCGCCAGGTCAGCCGCCCTGTGGACGAGGTTGTGCGCGAGGTGGAACTTCTGGTAAACCGGGGCGTCCGCGAGGTAACCGTCCTCGGCCAGACCGTCGACGCCTACGGTTATGACCTGCCCGAAAAGCCGGACCTGTCGCTGCTCCTGTCCCGTCTGAACGACATTGAAGACCTGGATCGCATCCGCTTCCTTACCTCCCACCCTTCCTACATGGACGATCGGATCATTCGCGCGGTAGCTGAATTGCCCAAGGTCTGCGAACACATCAACCTGCCGGTTCAGGCCGGTGACGATGAGGTTCTCAGGAACATGCGCCGTCCCTACACCCGCGATGAATACCGCGATTTGGTGGGCCGGATTCGCGACACCATCCCCGGCGTTTCCATGAGCACCGACATTATCGTGGGCTTCCCCGGCGAGACGGAAGAGCAGTTCGACCGGACCATGGACCTGGTTTCCGAGTTGAAGTTTGACAAGGTCCACTGTGCCGCCTATTCCACCCGGCCCGGCACCATCGCCCACCGCACCATGCAGGATGACATTCCCGCGGAGGTAAAGGATCGGCGGATGAAGGAGTTGGACACCCTGCAGGAGAGCATTCTCCGCCAGACCAACTCATCCTTCACGGGTCAGCAGTTGGAGGTACTGGTGGAAGGCCGTAAGCGGGGCAAATGGCAGGGCCGCACCCGCACCGACAAGCTGGTCTTCCTCACTGAGAAGGACGAGGAGGGCTGCGCCACCGACCTGGCAGGCCAATTGGTAACCGTGGATATTGAGCAAACCAGCCCCTGGGCATTGCAGGGAACGTTGGCGGTGAGTGAGGCTTCATAGCAGCTGAAGAAGCCAGCATCCGTGAACTGGAGAACTGCCTGGGTAATACCCAATAAGCTTAAGTCCGACTCGCATATCAAACAGTTCGGCGCTGTGCGCCGGTGGTTGCCCGCCTGTTTAAATACGGAAAATTCTCCGGAATCTCGTACCGAGGCGGCCCACCCTTAACCGAGGGAGTAAATATGGCAACAAAGCCCAGGACGCCTACAATACCCCTGACCGAAATCGAACACGCCGCCTTCTGCCGGCCTGAGGATGAACTCCCGGCCAAATCACTGGCCGAGGAACTGGCTATCAACATCCGGTGGCAGCGAATACCTCCGGAATACTTGCGCTTCTCCCCCGAAGAACTTGATGACCGCATCTACCAAGTGCGGCAGAAGCTGGGAACCGACGTAACCATCCTGGGCCATCACTACCAGCGCGAAGAAATCATCAAGTACGCCGACTTCCAGGGCGATTCCTTCCTGCTTTCCCAGGAGGCCGCCTCCCGCCCCGAGGCCAGCTACATTGTCTTTTGCGGCGTCCATTTCATGGCTGAAACCGCCTGCATTCTGTGTGCCCCCCACCAGCAGGTAATTCTTCCCAACATCACCGCCGGTTGCTCCATGGCCGACATGGCCCCCATGGACGATGTGGAGGATGCCTGGGACGACCTGCAGGACGTGCTCGGCGACCACGGCGGCATCACGCCCGTCACCTACATGAACTCCATCGCCGGGATTAAGGCCCTGTGCGGCCGTAACAACGGCGCAGTATGTACGTCATCCAACGCCACCGCGGTGCTGGAGTGGGCCTTTGGCGAGGCGGAGCGGGTACTGTTCCTGCCCGACCAGCACTTGGGCCGCAACACCGCCCTGAAGCTGGGCATTCCCCTTGACGAAATGGTGGTCTGGAACCCCTTCAAACGTCTGGGCGGCAACACCCCCGAGCAGCTGCGCAACGCAAAGATGGTCCTGTGGCAGGGTCACTGCTCGGTGCATACCCGCTTCACTCCGGCCCAGGTCAAGTCCGCCCGCGAGCGCTACCCCGACATCAACGTGCTGGTCCACCCGGAGTGCCCCATGGAGACTCTCCAGGTGGCCGACATGAACGGTTCCACCGAGTTTATTCGCAAGGCCATCAACGAAGCCCCGGCTGGAAGCCAGTGGGCCGTGGGCACCGAAATCAGCCTGGTCAACCGCCTGGCCCTGCAGAACCCGGACAAGACCATCTTCTGTCTTGACCCGGTCAGCTGCCCCTGCTCCACCATGTACCGCATCCACCCGGCCTACCTGCTCTGGGTCTTGGAAGGCCTGGCCGAAGGCGTGGTCAACAACCGGATAACCGTGCCTGAGGACGTGCGACGAGACGCCAATGTAGCCCTGGAGCGTATGCTGGCGTTGCGGTAGCCGGTGTTCGGATTGCGGAATTCAGCCGCTTCCAGGGCTTTGGTAACCGCCGGCGTTAGCAGCTAAGGTAACGGCTCACGATTGGAATGTCCCCAGATTTCGAGGAGACTGGACGAATATGTTGCGGAGAAATAATAACCGGCAATCCAGGGGCGGGGGGCAGCAAAGGGGCGGGCGGCAACCACAGGGTAGAGGAGCAAATAACAACCAGCCTACGAGACTGGCCATGGTTGGTACGCGCGCTTCCGGTAAGAGTACCTGTATCGGTCTGCTCAACATGACGGCCATAGACATGGAGTTCCGCGCTGAAGAAGAGCAAGACCAGGTTGGCACTCGTTTCGTCAGGGCGGCAATTGGTGAAGGGCGGTCCCAAGTAAGGTCGGTGATGACCGACCTCTACAACTTGAGGTTTCCCCCTCCTACTCCCACGGGCGGCAACTATCGTTCACACCTGGAGTTGATTTTCGAACGAAGGAGTGGATTGGCGGGGCGGCTGCTCGGACCCGAGCAGCATTCAGTAGAGCTAACCCTCACCGACGTCGCCGGGGAAACGATGACCGAACTGATGGAAGCCATTGACGAGGGCCAAACCGAATTCTCCAACATGCACGACTTTGATGAGATCAACAAGTACATCTTGTCTGCAAGCTCTTTTATTATGATAGTCGACGTAGCAAGTCTTATCAGAGGTTCTACTCAGACCCCTGACGTCATGACTGAAGACGATCCGGAACAGGACGCCAAGATGGCCCGGTTCGTTGAAAAGCTGCGTGATTGGAAACAGATAAACCGTACTTCACCAAGAGTCGACAAAGTGGCCCTAATTGGCACCAAGTACGATGAAGCCCGCTCCCTCTTGGGTCTGAACTTTGGTCAGTCTGGCGACCTGGAAGGAGAAGTCGCCGAGTTCTTGCGGCAATATCTACCGATGACCTGGCAGGCGCTCAGGAGCATATTCCCCGACAGAACGAGCGATCACCTTGAAGTGTTTTATAGTGAAGTCGCTATTGACAAGAGGACTACTGAAGACTATGGAGAGTTAAGAATCCAGCGAGCCGCAATGGGTAGGCGCCCTGAATACTCAGTGGAGGAATACGAACGGCTCATCAACTGGTTCGGAGAGTTAACGCAATGACATCGGTACGTTACCTGTACACAAGCCAGCCGGGCAGGGGGTTTACCGAACTCAACAATCCTGAGTCGCCGCTCAAGAACTGGCTGAAAGTGAGCCTGAGGCAACCTCATTCGCCCTCTTATACTCGCACGCTTGACAAGGGTTTAAGTGTCACTCTTCAGGATGGCTGGGTGATTTGCACCTACCTTACCCGCCGGATGGATGATAACAACAGGCCCTTCATTCGAAATCACTCGGTTCTTGTTCCGGAGGACGACTACAACGGATTGGCCCGCGATTTCGACCGAACCATACTGGAAAACATAGAACAGGGCGATGAAGACGCATTGAATGACGGCCGCCTCAAGCCACTTGGGATACCTGAAGTTGACAAGAGCGGCCTCCAGGGAAAAGATCTGGAGACCCTAGCAAATTATTTTGGGCCCGACCTCGAGAAGTTGCTTGCGTCATTGATTAGCGGGAAACCTATATCCGTCAGAATTCGGGGTGCAACGGAGGACGCCATCGCCCTTACTTCCACAGTATTGAAAACGGCAGCATTGGGCAACCTTCCCGTCCCTAATGTCTCCACCTACGAACCGAGCCCGAAAACCCGCACCTGGTTTCCGTCCCAAGTAACTTCCAGTCCGCAGGCGCGAGCAGCATTTCATTTCCAGCAAAAAAGTCTCCCAAATGCCGCCTCGGCAAATTTAGCCAGAAGATTGGTGCAGTCAGTCGCCAATTACGACCCGGGTGGCATTCCTACCTCTTTGCAGACTGCCAGCAACCACGCCGAAGTTGCCAGCCAATACCCTTCGGCCGTCAGCCCCACGGTCACGACCGATGCAAGGAAGGCCGACGCACCCTCGTCCAGTGGTAACCAAACTCAGATTTACCAATATAACAAGGAGTACGAAGCCGCCCTCAACAAGAGGAAAGAGGACCTTGACTCTCAGCAGGAACTGCTAAACCAGCAGAAGCGCGAACTGTTGGCTCGAGAAAAGGACCTGCGATACCGCATGGAAGAAGAGCTTGACGAACAACGAAGAGACCTTCAGCAGCAAGCGCAGCAGTTAAGCGCTAGAGAGGGTGAAGTAAGCAGGAGAGAAGAAGACGTTAGTGAAGCTGAAGCTCACGTGAAGTGGAAGGGCGCCAGGCGCGATCAATGGCAGCATATCGAAGAAATATTCAGCGTCCTTTACAGTAACTGTTGTCAAGAGCCGGAAGATCTGGTTCTGAGCAGGTTCTTTGACCAGTTGAAGGGCTTGGAGCGGGACACATTGCAAGTACTCAATGAAGGTGTAAAGGATTTTGTTCCCAATCTCAATAGAATTGCTGAACTCAATGCGTCCAAGAAAGGAGTCTTTTTGAAGGACTTGGAAGAAATAGAGAAAAAACTTGACGGAAAAAATTCCTGGTGGCGCCGCACTTAACTCCAAACTACTAGCTTCCCGCTATATGATCCACAAATCCCTTCCCTATATGGCCAGAGTTCAATAAATGTACGACAAAGCTTCTGACGATATAGACTCGGAGCACCTGGGCACAGGCAGACTATACGGCCAGTTTCGTGACACCCAAGAATCGGAAGGACCTGCGCCTGCACCTGAAACAGTCGAATGTTATCGATGCGGTCGGCAAAACGATGTAACCCTTATCTATTGCGTGAACCCTAGCTGCATAGCGCCCCTATCCAGCAGGTTCAGAAGCTGCGCCTGCGGACACTTACCCCCTTTTAACGTGAACTATTGCCCTCAATGCGGTGTTAGGTTGCCGCCATTGGGGCCGAAATCCTAAAGTGACCGGCACTCGATGAATTGCCCAAATTGCCAGGGGATAGTTCCTCCAGACGACTTCTTCTGCTCCTACTGTGGCGCGGAATTGTATCCCGGACAGCCCGCGATTCTCCGGTGGACCATCTATGCCGCTGTCCTGGTCGCGGTAATCTTGGTGGGGGCCGGAATTCTGTCCTTTGTATTTTTCGGAGACTCCGTTACCGAGTTGGCAGCGGAGGCGCCCTTTGTCGGGGACTGGGACATTCTAATCATTGATTCAGAAGAAACAACGGAGCTGTTGTCAGTTCCCACCCCCATGCCTTCGCCGACTCCCATGCCAACACCAACTTCCACGCCGATGCCGACGGCAACACCTACACTTGAGCCCACGCCCACGCCCAGTCCCACGGCTACAGCGACGGCTACGGCTACACCGGCGCCGTCTCCCACTCCCACTCCAACTCCTACTGCTACACCGCTACCCACCGTTACACCCACCCCTCTTCCTGCACCCACGCCCATTTCAGCCCGAATATCGGTCCTTCCCGAAAGCGGTTCGCCCGGCACCGATATATCCATTTACGGCCGCGGGCTTCAGTCTTTTGTTTCAGTAAGTCAAGTGAAATTCGGTACCCTTGACGTAACGCCATTACCCAGGCCGGCTACAGACGGGAGTGGCAATCTGTACTTCAACCTTTCGGTGCCTTACTTGATGGGGGGACAGAAAGTGATAGAAGTCCAAGTGCCCGGGCGTGCATTTAGAACAGAATTTTCCTTGATTAACCCACCCACCCCTACACCTACCATAACCCCGACGCCTGCGCCCACCCGTGTGCCCAAGGTGTTGCGCAGTGCCAGACATTCCAACGCTCACTACACGATTAACGTACCTCAGAACTGGCCAGGTGGACGCGTAACTTTCTTTGCCAAAGCCTACTCAGGGCCCCCGGGACCGTGGGCACAGGCGAATACAATCAGGGGAGCAACCAGGTACGAGATTAAATCCCTTAGGGAGGCGGGGGTCATTCTGGTCGGGACTTATTTCAAGGAACGGTATTCTTCGGAACAACTGTGCGGCACAAGGGGTTACGTCGTAATCAGGGAGAGCGCCATATTGACTCACTATCCTGGAACTGGCATAGCCATTCATGTTGATGTCTGCGAGGCGGACCTGCCGAAAAAAGCGGAATCTGGTTTCACAAACGAAGCCATTAGTAATGAAATCATCAGGAGCCTGCGACGACAGAACTGATTGATAGGCAAAGGCCGGATGCTTTTCCGTGCGGGATCAGGTGTTGACGACACCCCGTCAGTTACAGGCTGGAGCAAATTCCGATTACCCGCAGCTCGGACAGATTGACTCCCCTTTGACCTTATGCTACATTGATCAAACCTTTCCTGAGCAGGAGCCCTTACGACATTCTTTTGGAGGTAGGAGAGCATAGCAAGGCAGTATAGAGTAAACGAGCAGATTCGAGCGCCTCGCATTCGCGTTATCGGAGAGAACGGAGAGCAACTTGGCTTGATGCCTCTGGGTGAAGCCCTGCAGAAGGCACGGCAGGATGGTGTCGACTTGGTGGAAGTGGCTCCCAATGCAGATCCCCCGGTTTGCCGCCTGCTGGATTACGGAAAACTGCGCTACCTTTACTCCAAGAAGGAACGGGAATCCAAGAAGGCCCAGAAAAACGCCGAGTTGAAGGAAGTCCGCTTCCGCCCCAACATCGGCGACCACGATCTGGACTCCAAGCTCCGCAAAGTCAAGGAGTTTATCGACGACGGCTCCAAGGTCAAGCTGACGGTCCGCTTCCGCGGACGGGAAGCCGTTCACCAGCAGTTGGGTCTGTCCTTGCTCAAGAAAGTTGCCGACGACCTGAAGGAAGAGGTACGTCTGGAAAAGCCGCCGTCAATGGAGGGTCGGGCCTTGTCAATGATCCTGATTCCCAACCCGGCCAAGGGCGAAAAATCCGACAAGAAGGTAGAAGACCTAGCCAATGCCGAAGCTTAAGACACACAAGGGCGCCAAGGCCCGCTTTCATGTCACCGGTACGGGTAAGTTGATGCGGCGCAAGCGCATGAGTAGTCACCTGCGCCGCAAGAAGCCCAAGAAGGTGACCCGCAAATACGATGCCAAATTGTTGGTGGACCAGAAGGACGTCAAGCGGTTCGCCAAGCTTATTCCCTACGACGCGTAGCCGTCGACCTGCATCTTCGGAGTTTCAAGTTGTCCAGGGTTAAACGAGGCGTCACCAAGCGCCAACGACACAAGAAAGTATTGTCCGCGGCCAGGGGGTTCCAGGGTTCCTCCAGCCGCAACTACAAGTGGGCCAAGGAGGCTCTGCTCCATGCCTGGAGCTACTCCTACCGGCACCGCCGCGAACGCAAGGGCGACTTCCGCCGCCTGTGGATCGTTCGTATTGGCGCCGCCTGCCGCCAGTCCGGCACCACCTACAGCCAGTTTATGCACGGCCTGAAGTTGGCCGGCGTGGAAGTGGACCGGAAGATGCTGGCTGACTTGGCAGTGAATGATCCTGCCGGCTTTGACAAGCTGATAGGCATCGCTGGCGAAGCAAGGGCCGCAGCCTAGCCTGCCAACAGACTATCGCTCTGGAAAGTCGTCCTTTCTGTCTTAAGCGGAAAGGACGTCACTGTTTGCCAATGAATAACCGGGACCGCTGAATGTCAGTCGGTCCCGGTTTCTCTTCTTTAGCAGTCTCTGGGGGAGCAATCCCGGCTTTTTCCGCCTACTGGCCTTCCTCCGCCCGGGAGAACCCGTAGTAGTTGTCGGTGTTCAGAATTCGCTCCAGGTTCCTGGCGGAAATGTGGATGGGGCGCACCGGTGTGGCCCACCGTTCGGTCAGTTCGCGGTGCAGTTCGCCCAACGATATGGGATCATTCCGCCGCAACAGCATTGTCCTGAAGATTATCTCCTGGATGGGCATGTCCGAGCTGATAAACTCTTCCTCGTCGCCGCAGTAGTCGGCTATCTCATCCAGCAGTTCCTGTGGATTATCCAGCTCATGGTCCTCCTTCATCATCGAAGGCGACAAAGGGCTGCGCCTGGCCGCCAGCAGGGTAATGGCCGACCGGTTAAGTTGGTCCAGACGGTCAAAGCTGATGCAGTAAAGGGGTGTTTCCTCCTCCTGCTGGGGCGCCTCCGGGTTCGGGATCGTCATATATCCACCTCTTCGTTCCAATCAAGCATGATGATGTCCACCCTCTCGCCGGCCTCCTTGCGGGGCAGGTCCTCAGGGCATATTGCCAGGGCGTTGGCCCGGGACATGGAAGTCAGGATGTTCGAGCCCTGGGGCCCGGTGGGGTTGGCGTAGTACACGCCGTCCCGTTTTTCCACTTCCACCCGCGCGTAAACCCGCCGTCCGTCCGTGTTGTAGATTGGCCCGGTCAGGACTCCCTCCACCGTAGGACGCGCCAGCCGCTGCCGCCCCAGCATCGTCCTGATGGCCGGGCGGGCAAACATCTCAAAAGCAACCATGGCGCTCACCGGATTCCCCGGCAGCCCCATCAGGGGAACCGGCCGTCCCGTCCCCCTGACACCGTCTCCTCGCAGCATCCCAAAGGCCAGGGGCTTGGCCGGCCGCATCCGCACCGACCAGAAGTTAATGTCTCCCCGCTCCGTCAATACGTCCTTCACCACGTCGTAGTCGCCCTTGGACACCCCCGCGGACGTTACCAGCAGGTCGGAGTCGGCTACCTCTTCCAGCTTGCGGTGCATGTCTTCCAGGTTGTCCCGGGCAATACCCAGGACTTTCGGGACGCCCCCGGCTGCCACCACTGAAGCGGCCACGCTGAAGGTGTTGCTGTCGTAAATCTTCCCCCCCGCCAGTTGCTCGCCCAGGGATGTCAGCTCGTCGCCTGTGGACAAAACGGATACC